>NZ_JARXWD010000001.1:0-440798 GCF_029892765.1 Stenotrophomonas sp. 1278 | reverse complement strand
GGGGGGGGGGGCCCCCCCCCCCCCCCCCCGGCGGGGGGGGCCCCCGCGCCCCCCCCCCCCCCCCCCCCCCCCCCCCCCCCCCCCCCCCCCCACGACTCATCTGGCATCCCGGTGTCGGACGGCAAGTGCGTTGAGTTTCCAATTGGAGAGAGGGGTCAGATCCGTATTCCTGCGGAAAGCGGATCTGACCCCGGAAGCGCTGCGCCCTTGGCTGGACAACACCTGGCGAGGCCGCAAAAAAAAAACGCCCCAGCGCAGGGCCGGGGCGTTTTCGTGCCTCAGGTCAGGCGGGAATCAGAATTCCTGCCAGTCTCCATCAGCCAGTTCGGTGGCCATGGATCGGCCGCCGGTGCTGCGGCGGGCCGGCGGTGCGGCCGCTGCCGGAGCCGGGGCTGCCGGTGCAGACGCGCGCGGTGCCGGTGCGCGCGTGGCGACCACGGCTTCTGCTTCGTCGACCACGAAGATCGAGACTGCCTCGCTCAGGTGGCCCGCCTGTTCTTCCATCGCACGTGCGGCGGCGGTGGCTTCTTCCACCAGCGCGGCGTTCTGCTGGGTGGTTTCGTCCATCTGCACCACGGTCTGGTTGACCTGTTCGATGCCGGCGCTCTGCTCCTGCGAGGCAGCAGAGATCTCGGACATGATGTCGGTCACGCGCTGCACCGAGGCAACAATTTCGCCCATGGTGGCGCCGGCCTTGTGCACCAGCGCCGAGCCGTCGTTGACCTTGCCGACCGAGTCGTCGATCAGGCCCTTGATCTCCTTGGCGGCGGCGGCCGAGCGCTGGGCGAGGGTGCGCACTTCGCTGGCGACCACGGCGAAACCACGGCCCTGTTCGCCGGCACGGGCCGCTTCCACCGCCGCGTTCAGCGCCAGGATGTTGGTCTGGAAGGCAATGCCGTCGATGACCGAGATGATTTCCGCGATCTTCTTCGACGAGGCCTGGATGGCCGACATGGTGGTGACCACCTGGCCGACCACTTCGCCACCCTGCGAAGCCACGCCGTGCGCGCCGATGGCGAGCTGGTTGGCCTGGCGTGCGTGCTCAGCGTTCTGGCGCACGGTGGAGGTCAGTTCCTCCATCGAGGCGGCGGTTTCTTCCAGATTGGCGGCCTGCTGTTCGGTACGGCGCGACAGGTCGCTGTTGCCGGAGGCGATTTCGCCGGCGGCCGAGCTGATCGCACGGCTGGACTGCTTGATGCGGGTGACGATCTCGCTCAGCTGCGCGGCCGTGGCATTGGCATCGTCGCGCATGCGGGCGAACACGCCCTGGTAGTCGCCGTGCATGCGCACGGTCAGGTCGCCCTGCGACAGTGCGGCGAGCAGGCCGGAAATCTGTTCGATGCTGCCCGAGTTGGCGTCCAGCAGGCCGTTGATCTGCTGGGCCAGCTGCAGGAAGAAGCCTTCCTTGTCGTTGGCATCGATGCGGCCGGACAGGTCGCCGGCAGCGGCCTGGGCGATCACCCGTGCCACTTCCGCCTCGACCTGCGCTTCCTGGGTGCGGTCGCGCCATTCCACCACGTAGCCGACGGTGTCGCCGTCTTCGTTGCGGATGGTCGACACGACTTGGGCGAACTGGGCATCGCCGTACTGCATCGGGCGGCGGGCAACGCCATGCTGCTTGAGGTTGGCCAGCAGGGTGTTGTCCATCTCGCCGCGGTGTTCAAGCACGGTGACCGGCTTGCCGACCAGCGAGGCGTGGACGTCGAAGTCGGGCAGGTCGCGGCGCAGCTCGTCCTGGTACTGGGCCAGGGTCTGCTGCAGGGCGCGGTTGCTGTAGACGATGGTGTTGTTGGGGTCGGTGAGGTAGACGCCGGTCGAGCTGTAATCCAGCGCGGTGCGGATGCGCAGGTTCTCGCGGGCGATGGCCTGGTCGGTTTCGGTGCGCTCGCGCAGGTCGCGCTGCATGCGCTGCATGGCCTGCATCAGTTCGCCCACTTCGTCCTGGCGGCTGACATCGATGTGACCATCGAGCTTGCCACCGGCGACGTCGTTGGCCACCGAGACGGCGCCACGCACGCTGCCGACCAGGGCACGGGCGAACAGCCACACCAGCACCAGGCCGAGCGCGGCGCCGCCGAGCAGGGCGATGACGGTCAGCACGGCCGAGGCGGAGTAGGTGGAGGCCGCTTCGTCGCGCGAGGCGCGGGCGAGGCGGTTGTCTTCGGCGATCAGCGCTTCAAGCGCGGCGCCGGCCTTGCGGTGTTTGGTGCGGGTCTCGCCGACGAAGGTGTCGATCGCATCGTCGGGCAGGTCCAGCTCCAGCATTTCGGTGACGCTGTCATAGGAGGCCAGCGCGTCCTTCCAGTCCTTGGCGAAGGTGTCGAACAGCTTCTTCTGCTGTGCGTTGTCGACCAGCTTCGGATAGTCCTTGATCGACTTGTCCATGCTGGTGCGCAGTTCGACGGCCTGCTTGCGGGCGTCGGCCTTGACGTCGTCGCTGGCGCGGATCAGCTGCTGGTAGGCGCTGTTGCGGTACTCGCCGAGCATGCCGCGCATCTCGCCGGCCATGCGGATGCTCTCCATGCGTGAACCAGCCAGTTCGGTGGTCACGTTGTTCAGCGAATGCAGGCCACGGTAGGCGACGATGCCCTGCAGCAGCATCACCAGCAAGAGGACACCGAAGGTCAGCATGAGCTTCGGCATCAGTTTCAGGTTGTTGATCCACGGCATGGGCGTTGCGATCTCCTAAGGCAGACGCGGCCGGGCGCGGGGCCCGGTTGCAACAGCCGCGCCGGCACGCTGGCCGGCGCGGTCTGACGGACAGCGGATTACTTGATGTTGGCCAGCTTCAGGCTGGACGGCGAGCTGACTTCGATTTCCGCGCGCGAGGCGTCGCGCTGGATCTTGCCGATCACGCACACGGTCTTGCCTTCCAGGGTTTCCAGCGGGAAGGAGAACTTGCCGCGGTTCTCGCCGGCGATGCGTGCCGAGAAGGTGTGGCGCGGGAAGGCGCCGCCCATGTACAGGAAGGTCGGCTGGCCTTCGGAACCTTCTGCGAAGCGGGCCTTTTCGACCTTGCCGCAGACCATGCCGTCCTTGCCGACGGCGCGCGGTGCCATCTCCGGCGGAATCATCTCGGCCGACTGCGCGAAGGCGGAGGAAGCGGTGGTGGCCAGGACGGCAGCCGAAACGAACGCAAGCAGGGACTTCATCGGGGTGATTCTCCGGGGATGGTGATGGTGGATCCGGCCTTGGCGCGTTCCTGCGCGACCGGCTTCTGTCCCCCTATCGGCGTGGATGAGGGGAACTGAAGGGCTGCGTAACAGAAACGTGAAAAAGGTCCGTTTGCTCAGGCGGCAGCGTCTTCGACGACGTTGGTCTGGCCCATGTCGGCGCTGTCCAGCAGGGTTTCGATATCCAGCAGGATCAGCATGCGGTCGTCGTGGGTGCCGATGCCGGAGATGAAGCGGGTGTCGACGGCCGCGCCGAATTCCGGGGTCGGGCGGATCTGCTCGGCCGACAGCGGGATCACGTCGGAGACGCTGTCGACCACGATGCCGACCACGCGGTCTTCCACGTTGAGCACGATCATCACGGTGAAGGCGTCGTAGCGGGCGTCTTCCAGGCGCAGCTTCAGGCGCAGGTCGATCACCGGCACGATGGTGCCGCGCAGGTTGATCACGCCCTTGATGTAGTCCGGGGCATCGGGGACGCGGGTGACGGCGTCGTAGCCGCGGATTTCCTGCACCTTGAGGATGTCCACGCCGTAGTGCTCGGCACCGAGGGTGAAGCTGAGGAATTCGCCATCGGCGCCGGCGGCGGAGCTGTTCTTGTCGTTCATCGAGGGGTCCTGGTTCTGCCGGAAGTGCCGGTGTCAGGCTCGATATCGGCTCCTGGGTGGGGGACTTTAGGCATCTGGTAGTGGCGGCCGCTGGCCGGCAATCCTGCATCCACGCATGGCGTGGATCTACTGGCTCCCGCATCCACGGATGGCGTGGATCCACCGGCTCCTGCATCCACGCGGTTTCGAGGTTGCCGGCCAGCGGCCGGCACTACCCGCCGTGGGGGTGTCAGAGCTCGCCGTTGCGGCGTGCCTTGCGCTGGCGGTCGATGCGGAAGATGTAGCGCTGGATGGCGCTGTCGCCACCGCGCGGCAGGTCGTCGAAGCGCATGCCGACGCGCTTGACCTCGGTGCCGTTGGGCAGGCGTTGCGGCAGCAGGTTGCAGACCACCAGTTCGATCTGCAGGTCCGGGCCATCGGGCATCGACAGCTGCGCCCGGTAGCGCTGCTGCAGGCTGAAGATGGCGCAGTCGGTGGGCACGGTTACCGCCAGGCCGCCGCCACTGATGTCCACCACCCGCATCGACAAGGCTTCGGCGCGGGCCTCGCCCGGTGGCAGCAGCAATTGCGGTGAGTCGGTGATGGGGGTCTCCAGCCGGTACAGTTCGCGCCGCTGCAGGTGCACCAGTTCATCGGGCAGCGGTGCACGGAACGCCACATGGCCCTCGTTGTCCACGCGCTGCAGGTCATGCAGGCGGAAACGCACCAGTACCCGTTCCAGCTGGGCGAAGCAGAGCAGGTGGTCGGACTGTTCGGCGGCGCGGTTGGAAGCCTCCTGCGGGCTGCCATCGAGCAGCAGGAAATCCTCGTCGTCGTCCAGTTCAAGCAGGGCGGTGGGGAAGGATCGATCGCGGCCGTCGATATGGGCGTTGATCAGTGATCGCTGGTCGATCAGTGAACGCAGCAGCTGCCGCACCTGGCGGGGGTTGCGGACCAGAAAGCGATCATCCGCGGCGTCGGCCGCATGGACTTCGGGCAGTGCAGTGTCGTGGCCGTCGGACATGGAATCTGTGGTCAGGGGCGGGCGCCGACGCGTGTGGGCGCGTGGCTCGAAAGAGGTATCGGCTGCGTTGCGGATTTATGTAGCACCGAACGCACTCGTTTGCTCCGTTGTGCCATGCCCGCGGCGGTCGGGCAAGCGTGGTGCCCGGGCCGGGCATGGCCCGGCGCTGCCTTTCCGCTGACGGGGTGGCGCGCGGCCACCCCGATGCTGCGATCAGAACTCCTGCCAGTCGCCGTCACCGGCCAGGGCCGGCTGCGCCACGGGCTTGCGCACGCGCGCGGGTGCGGCGATGGATGCGGGCGCTGCCTTGCGCGGAGCACTGCTGGCCACGGCCATGGCTGCGCGCGGTATCGCATTGCCCGCGCTCGGTGCGGCCAGGCGGAAGCGTGCGACGGCCTCGCCCAGCTGTGCGGCCTGGTCTTCCATCGCCCGCGCTGCGGCGGTGGCTTCTTCCACCAGCGCGGCGTTCTGCTGGGTGGTTTCGTCCATCTGCACCACGGTCTGGTTGACCTGCTCGATGCCGGCGGACTGTTCCTGCGAGGCGGCGGAGATCTCGGCCATGATGTCGGTCACGCGCTGCACCGACGCGACGATCTCGCCCATGGTGCTGCCGGCCTGGTGGACCAGGCTGGAACCCTCGGCGACCTTGCCGACCGATTCGTCGATCAGCCCCTTGATCTCCTTGGCGGCGGCGGCCGAGCGCTGGGCGAGGGTACGCACCTCGCTGGCGACCACGGCAAAGCCACGGCCCTGTTCGCCGGCACGGGCCGCTTCCACTGCGGCATTCAGCGCCAGGATGTTGGTCTGGAAGGCGATGCCATCGATGACCGAAATGATCTCGGCGATCTTCTTCGAGGAGGCTTCGATGGCCGACATGGTGGTGACCACCTGGCCGACCACTTCACCGCCCTGCGAGGCCACGCCATGCGCGCCGATGGCGAGCTGGTTGGCCTGGCGCGCGTGGTCGGCGTTCTGGCGCACGGTGGAGGTCAGTTCCTCCATCGAGGCGGCGGTTTCTTCCAGGTTGGCCGCCTGCTGTTCGGTACGGCGCGACAGGTCGCTGTTGCCGGAGGCGATTTCGCCCGAGGCCAGGGTGATGCTCGAGGTGCTGGCCTGGATCTGGCTGACGATCTGGGTCAACTGGGCGACGGTGGTGTTGGCATCGTCACGCATGCGGGCGAACACGCCGTGGAACTGGCCGTCCATGCGTGCGGTCAGGTCACCTGCGGCGATGGACTGCAGCAGCTGCGACAGCTGGCCAAGATTGCCGTCGGCGACCTCCATCATGCTGTTGAGCTGCTCGATCATCACGCGGAAATCGTGATCGAAGCGCTGCGCATCGCCGCGCTGGCTGAAATCGCCGGCGGCAGCAGCCGATGCCAGCTGCTGGATCTGCGTGTTGATGGCCAGCAGGCTGGCCTTGGCCGCATCCATCGATTCGTGCAGGATCGCGCGGCTGCCCGGCAACCGGCGCGCATCGGGGGCGAGGTTGCCGGTGGCGTACTGGTTGAGCACATCGATGGCATCACGGATCGCATCGAGGTGTTCGAAGATCACCGTGTTGATGCCGCCGGCGAGCTGGCCATAGACGCCCGGGAAGTCTTCCGGAATGCGGTGGCTGATATCGGGGCCGGCATGCATCTGTGCCATCAGCTGGGTCTGCTCGGAGAAGCGACGCAGCATCGCGGTCATCTCCGCGGTGGCCGCCAACATGCGACCCGCCTCATCCTTGCCGGTGGCCTGGGTAGTGACACTGAGATCGCCGCGGGCGACGGCCTGGATGGCATGCACTGCCTTGCCCAGCGGGCCGACCACGGCGCGCGAGATGATCACGGCCAGGGTGGCGGCGACCACGACCAGCAGCACGATGGCGGCGATGATGGCCAGCATGCTGTTGCGGTGGGTCGCGTTGGCGTCGTCGATCTTGCCCTGCATCTGGGTTCCCAGCAGCGCACCCAGCGCCTTCAGGTCTTCGAAGGCTTTGCGGCGCAGGGGGCGCGACTGCTCATCGGAAATCTGCCGGGCCGCTTCGCCATCACCGGCGGTGGCCGCTTCGCGCAGCTTGGTATTGGCGGCGAAGTAGCCATCGACGTCGGCCTGCACGGCCTGGTACAGCGTGCGCTCCTTGTCGCCGGACGGCAGCTTGGCATAGGCCGCCAGCTGCTCGCGCACCACTGCAGCGGTGTCGTTCATGCGCTTGTTGTAGTCGGCCACTTTCTCCGGCTGGTCCAGCATGCTGATCTGGGCCAGTTCATAGGTGCGGAACTCACCCAGCTGCGAGCGCACTTCACCGAGGTACTGCACCGATGGAATGTCGTTGGTCGCCATCGAGGTCAGCTTGGCGTTGGCTTCGGACAGGCGGACCAGGGCGAACGCACCCAGCACGACGGTCATCAGGGTGGTCAGGGTGAATCCCACAGCCAGCTTGCGGGCGATGGGCAGATCGTGGAACCACTTCATGCAGGGTGCTCCAAGGTGGGCAGAATACCGGCGGCGGCGCCGCGGGCAAAAGGTCGTTGCAGGAGGAAACGGTGGTGCCGGGTGAAGGATCGGTGACTGCCGTCAACCCGAGATAGCGGCGCAGCTGCGCCGTACTTTATGGACCGATGTCACATTCGCTGGCGTAGGGGAAACCAACGGAAAGCAAGCAGTGGCGGGGCTTTTGCAGTGACGGCGTGGTTTCAGGCGAAACCATGCGCCCGATCAGGTTCACGACGCAGGACGACGGAGTTCACAGTTGCGGGCGCCGCCGCGTTGCGCGTGGGTACGATTGCTGCCTGCGCCCGCGCGCAAACGAAAACCGCCGCCCCGGAGGGCGGCGGTCAGGTACAACGTGTAGCGCAGCTCAGGCGGCCTGCGGCACCCGCAGCGAACGCACCAGGCCGCCGATGTCGACGATCAGGGCGACGCGGCCATCGCCGAGGATGGTGGCACCGGAGACCCCGCCGATGCGGCGGTAGTTGTTCTCGATGTTCTTCACCACAACCTGCTGCTGGCCGACCAGTTCGTCCACTTCCAGCGCGATCTTCTGGCCATCGCCTTCAACCACCACCACCAGCGATTCACTGCCGGGTGCACGCTGGCCATAGCCGTAGTACTCGCTCAGCGACAGGATCGGCAGGTATTCGCCACGCACGCGCAGCACGCGGCCTTCGCCGGCCATGCTGCGGATGTCGTCAGGCTGCGGCTGCAGTGCTTCAAGCACGTAGGCCAGCGGCAGGATCAGGGTTTCGCCGGCCACCGCCACGGTCATGCCGTCGAGGATGGCCAGGGTCAACGGTAGCCGGATCAGCGTACGGGTGCCGGTGCCGAGGCCGCTTTCAATCTGCACCTCGCCACCGAGCGCCTGGATGTTGCGGCGGACCACGTCCATGCCCACGCCACGGCCGGACAGGTCGGTGACCGCATCGGCGGTGGAGAAGCCGGGCTGGAAGATCAGGTCCCAGACCTGCGAGTCGGTGGGGTTGTCCGGTACGGCCAGGCCGCGTTCCTGCGCCTTGGCCAGGATCTTCTCGCGGTTCAGGCCGCGGCCGTCGTCGCTGACTTCGATGACGATATGACCGCCCTGGTGCGAGGCAGCCAGGGTGATCGTGCCGGTCTCGTCCTTGCCGGCATCGCGACGCACGTCCGGCATTTCCAGGCCGTGGTCGATGGAATTGCGGACCAGATGCACCAGCGGATCGGCGATCTTCTCGATCAGGCCCTTGTCCAGCTCGGTGCCTTCGCCGATGGTGCGCAGGCGCACGTGTTTGCCCAGGCGGCCGGACAGGTCGCGGACCAGGCGCGGGAAGCGGCGGAACACTGCGTCGACCGGCAGCATGCGCACGCCGATCACAGCCTCCTGCAGGTCACGGGTATTGCGTTCAAGCAGGTCCAGGCCGGCGAACAGGCTCTCGGCATGCACCGGGTCCAGCGCGTGCGAGACCTGCTTGAGCATGGCCTGGGTGATGACCAGTTCGCCGACCAGGTTGATCAGTGCATCGACCTTGTCGACGCTGACACGGATGGAGGTTTCTGCTTCCTGGCTGGCCCCGGTGCTGGCCGTCGGTGCGGCAGCGGCGGGCGCAGGCGCAGCGACCGGCGCGGCAGCCGGTGCCTGCGTGGCCAGGCTTGGCGGTGCGGCCGGACGGATGTCCAGTTCGCAGTCGTCCAGCACCCAGGCGAAGGTGTCTTCGATCTTGCTGCGCGGCACCTTGCCGACCAGGCCCAGGTCCCACGCCAGGTGGGCTTCAAGCGGGTCGAGCTGGGCGAAGCCGGGCAGGCGATCCATGCGCGCGGCCACCTGCAGCGAACCCAGGTGTTCCAGTTCGCGGATGATGCGCAACGGGTCGTTGCCACTCATGAACAGTGACGGCGCCGGGGTGAAGCCGATCTGCCAGGCTTCCGGCGTGTCGTCCACCTTGCTGGCGGCAGTGGGTGCAGCGGCGGCGGGTGCCTGGCCGGACAGCACCGCTTCCAGGCGCGCCTTCACCGCAGCGACCGCTGCAGGATCGGCGGGCTGGCCGTGCTCGGCCTCGCGCAACAGGGCGCGCAGTACGTCCACCGACGACAGCATCGCATCGACGGCGTTGCCTTCCAGTGCGCGCTTGCCGGCCCGCAGCTCATCGAGCAGCGTTTCCAGCACATGGGTCAGCCCGGCGATGGCATCGAAACCGAACGTGCCTGCGCCACCCTTGATGGAGTGGGCGGCACGGAACACCGAGTTGATGATCTCCGGGTCCTGTTGTCCCGATTCCAGGGCCAGCAGGCCAGCCTCCATGGCGTCGAGGCCTTCGCGGCTCTCCTCGAAGAAGGTGGCGTGGAAGCGTTGCAGGTCCATGCTCATGGCAGTGGCGATCCGGAAGCGAAGAGGGGGAGCAGTGCGGGGCGATCAGCCCAGCACTTTCTGCACGGTGGCGACCAGCTGTTCGGGATTGAACGGCTTGACCAGCCAGCCGGTGGCACCGGCGGCCTTGCCTTCGGACTTCTTGTCCGCTGCCGACTCGGTGGTCAGCATCAGCATCGGCGTGAACTTGTAGTCCGGCAGCTGGCGCAGTTCGCGGATCAGCGCGATGCCGTCCATGTTCGGCATGTTGACGTCGGTGACCACCGCATTGAAGCGCTGGCCCTTGGCACGTCCGAGCGCGACCGCGCCGTCTTCAGCTTCTTCGACGGCAAAACCGGCCGAGGTGAGGGCGAAGGAAACCATCTGGCGCATCGACGCCGAATCGTCCACCACCAAGATACGTGCGCTCATGCAGCGTTCTCCACAGATTTCAGGTTGTCATGGGGTACGTCCAGGCCCAGGGCCTGGGTGACGCCCAACAGGCGTGCAGCGTCACGGAAGGTTGCAGTGCAACCGTGGAAGCCGGTGCCCAGGCCTGCCTCGCGACGGGCCTGCACGAAGGCGCACAGCACCTGCATGCTGGCGGTGTGGATGCGGCCGACCTGGCTTGCATCCAGGGTCAGCTCGCCTGCTTCCGCCACCAAGGGCGAAAGGCGGTTCTTGAGCTCGGTGCTGCTCTCGATGCCGAGATCCTCACCCAGTTCGACAGTGCTCATCGTTGCTCCGGACAAACGGTTCCAGCATTCATAACGGCACCATGGGGCGGTTCTTTAGGGGTATCGGCGCTGCGCGCCGATTCAGAGCACGGATTCACCCCAGCAGCTGCGTGGCGTCGAGCAGGATCATCGGCCGCTGGCTGATGCGGGCCACACCACGGAACAGTTCATTGGAGATCTGGCAGATGCGGGCGGTATCGGGTGGTTCGATCTGCGAGTCGGTCAGGTTGGCGACGTCCTCCACGGCCGACACACGCAGGCCCAGGGTCTCGCCGTTCTCCTCAAGCACGACGATGCGGGTCTGCGCGTCATCCTCGGCGGAGGCCGCACCCAGGTGCAGGCCGAGATCCATCACCGGCACCACCTGGCCACGCAGGTTCATGATGCCGAGCATTTCCGGGGCAGTGCCGCGCAGTGGCAGCAACGGCACCGGCAGCACCACTTCCTGCACCTTCAGCAGTTCCAGCGCGTAGGCCTGGGTGCCACAGCGCAGGCGCAGCCAACGCGACGTGCGTTCGCCGGCGCGGCGGTTCTGCGGATGCGGGCTGCTGGCGGGCTGATGCGCCTGGGCCTGCAGCTCCTGCCAGGAACCGGGGCGGTTGCTGGAGGGGGTGTCCACCGCGAACTGCGGCGGCGGTGCGACAGCGGCGCGGGTCATCGATGGCATCGGTGCTGGTGCGGGGCGCGCGGCGGCCTTGGCAACGGCCGGCGCAGCGACGGCAGCAACCACCTCGCCTTCGGCGGCGGCTTCGAAGGCGGCCTGCAATCCGGGGCTGTCGGTGTGCGCCAGGCTGTCGGCGGCGTCGGTTTCGTAGATCACTTCGTCCGGCAGGTCATCCCAGGTGGGTTCGGGCGCGGGCGGTGCGACAGCGGCAGTGGCCACGGGCGCGGTTTCATGGACGACCTCGGCCGGCAGGTCGTCCCAGGTGGGCTCGCGGTCAGCGTCGGCGGCAGGTGCGGCAGCAGCGTCGAAGGCGGCTTCCAGCGCCGCATCATCGTTGGCCGGAGCGGCTGCGACGGCGTCGGTTTCGTAGATCACTTCCGCCGGCAGATCGTCCCAGGTCGGCTCGCGCCCGGTATCGGCCGCAGGCGTGGCAACGGCGTCGAAGGCGGCTTCCAGCGCCGCATCATCATTGGCCGGAGCGGTTGCGACGGTGTCGGTTTCGTAGATCACTTCGGCCGGCAGATCGTCCCAGGTCGGCTCGCGCCCGGTATCGGCTGCAGGCAAGGCAACGGCGTCGAAGGCGGCTTCGAGCGAAGCATCGTCGTTGGCCGGGGCCACTGCGAAGGCGTCGGTTTCGTAGACCACTTCGGCCGGCAGATCGTCCCAGGTCGGCTCGCGCTCGCCGTCGGCTGCTGCGCTCGTCGGGCGTGGCGCGGCATCAGCGGCGACCGGTGCGACGGCAATGTCGCCGAGCAGTTCGTCCAGATAGTCGTCCAGCATCCCGGTGGTGTTCATGCCGCCTGCTCCAGGGCACGTGCGTCCTCACCGAGGATCCAGTTCAACGCACGCCGATAGGCCGCCAGGCCGCGTCCCGGGTAGTCCTCGCCGATGCTCGGCAGGGTCAGGCCGGCCGCGTTGCTGATGCGGGTGTCGATCGGAATCGCGTCTTCCCAGACGCGGCTCGCGTGGCGGTCCTGCATGGCGCGCAGCGATTCATTGCCGGTGCGGGTGCGGCGGTCGAACAGCGTCGGCAGGATCGAGATCGGCAGCGGCCGGCGGCGCGAACGCTCGACCATCTCGCCGGTGCGGACCATGCCATCCAGGCCGTGCAGGGCCAACGGCTCGGCCTGGGTGGGAATGATCAGGCGATCGGCCGCGGCCAGCGCATTGATCATCAGCAGGCCCAGGGTCGGTGCGCAGTCCAGCAGGATGTAGTCGTGCTGGCCCTGGTGGCGGGCGAGCGCGTTCTGCAGGGCCAGGCCGAGGCCAGGCTGGTTGGCGCTGCGTCGTTCCAGCGTAGCCAGCGAAGCCTGCGCGCAAACGTAATCGAGTCCGCCGATGTCGCTGGCATGGCTGAGCGTGGACAGGTCGGCCGGCGGTGCGCCGAACAGTTCCAGCACGCCGGCCGGTGCCGGCTCGATCGGCACGCCGAAGGCGCGGGTCAGCGAGGCATGTGGATCGAGATCGATCAGCAGCACGCGGTGGCCGAGCGCGGCCAGGCCGCGACCGAGGGCGAGGGTGGTGGTGGTCTTGCCGACTCCGCCCTTCTGGTTGGCGACTGCCCAGATGCGCATCGGATTACTCCTTCATTGCCGGGGGAACGGCGGCGCCGACACGGCTGCCAGCCGGCACCGGTGGCAACTGCACCGGTGCGATGGGGGAAGTGGGGGTGGTGGCCGGTGCTGCGGTGGCCTGTTCGCTGGCGCCGCGGGCAGTGCCGGTGGCGGCATTCAGGCGTTCGCCGAGCGGGTCCACCGAATGACTGGTGTCGGCCAGGATGATGACCATCACCCGCCGGTTGCGATTGCGGCCCTGTGCGCTGTCGTTGTCTTCGCGGGGGCGGAACTGGCCGTAGCCGACCATCGCCAGCCGCGATGGCTGCAGCCCCTGGTCGGCAAACAGATGCACCACGCTGGCCGCGCGCCCGGCCGACAGCTCCCAGTTGGACGGGAAGGTGGCGGTGGCGATCGGCACGTTGTCGGTGTGTCCTTCCACGCGCACGCTGTTGGGCACGTCGCGCAGCACGCCGGCCAGACTGGCCAGGGTGTCGCGCGCATGCACGTCCAGCGCCGCCGAGCCGGTCGGGAACAGGATGTCGCTGTTGATCTCCACTTCGATCCACAGCTCGGTGCGGCGCACGCTGATCATGCCGCGGTCGATCAGTGGCGCCAGCGCGGCGGTCAGGCGGTCGGCGATGCTGTTGAGCTGGCGCTCGGCACGCGCGATCTGTTCCTGGTTGTGCACCGACACCGGCATGCGCATCTGCGAGGCCATCGCCGGCAGCAGGGTGGGGTCGTGCGAGGGCGCGGGAGCGGACGGCCCGATCTTGGTGCCGGACTTGATCACCGACGGGCTGTCCCAGCCGCCGCCCTGCACCTGCTTGTTGCCCACCTGCACCGGATTGATGGTGCGCGGCGCACCACCGAAGGCATCGGTGAGGGCGTCGGCCATGATCCGGTACTTGCCCTCGTTGACCGAGGAGATCGCGTACATGACCACGAAGAAGGCGAGCAGCAGCGTCATCAGGTCGGCATAGGGGATGGCCCATGCCTCGTGATTGGCGTGCTCTTCGTGGTGCTTGCGGCGGGCCATGTCAGTGCAGGAAGCCGGAGAGGTTGGTTTCGATGTTGCGCGGGTTCTCGCCCTGGGCAATCGAGATCAGGCCTTCGATGACCATTTCGCGGTCGCGGCTGGAATGGGCGATGACGCCCTTCAGCTTGGCGGCGATGGGCAGGAACAGCAGGTTGGCCGAGGCGATGCCGTAGATGGTGGCGGTGAACGCGGCGGCGATGCCGTGGCCGAGCTTGCTCGGGTCGGCGAGGTTCTTCATTACCGCGATCAGGCCGAGCACGGCGCCGATGATGCCCAGCGTGGGTGCATAGATGCCCATGCTTTCAAACACCTTGGCAGCGGCCTGGTCCTGGTGCTCCTGGCTGCCCAGTTCGATCTCCAGCATGTGCCGGATCGATTCGGGTTCAACGCCGTCCACCAGCAGCTGCAGGCCCTTGCGCAGGAACGGGTCCTGCTGCGCTTCCACCTGCGATTCCAGGCCGAGCAGGCCCTGGCGGCGGGCGATGTTGCTCCATTCCACGATCTGCTGGATCAGTTCGCGACGGTCGCTGTGCGGCGGCCGCACGACCCAGCGCACGATCTTGAAGGCGTGCTTGAACACCGCTGGCGAGGTGTGCAGCAGGATGGCGGCGATGGTGCCGACGATGACGATCACGAACGCCGCAGGCGACCACAACGACGCCAGGCCGGCGCCCTTGAGGATGCTGCCACCGACCAGCGAGGCCAGGGCGAGGAAAAGTCCAATGAGGCTGAGTCTATCCATGGGTCCGGTATCGGCTTGTATGAATGGGACTTGAGACACCGGTAGGTCGTGTACAGACGGTAGTCACAGTTTTCGGGTCGCCGGGCATGGCCCGGCGCTACCCTGCGGGGCCGTTTCCGGTAGCGCCGGGCCATGCCCGGCGGGCTTCAGCGCAGCCCGTCCACGTCCAGGATCAGCGCCATGCGACCATCGCCGATCAGGGTTGCACCGGCATAACCACGCAGGCCGCGCAGGGCCTTGGGTAGTGGCTTGATGACCACTTCCTCACGCCCGCGCACCTGGTCCACCACCAGCCCGAAGCGTGCTTCACCGGCCTGCAGCACGACGATGGTCAGCAGGGGCGAGGTGGCCGGCGTCACATCCAGCCATTGCCGCAGGTCGACCAGCGCCAGCGTGTGCGAGCGGCGGTCGAGCACGGCGCGGCCGTCGAACCAGCCCAACGAGGTGCGCGGCGCATGCAGCACTTCCATCACACGGGCCAGCGGCAGTGCGTAGACGTCTTCGCCGGCCTGCACCAGCAGGGTCGGCAGGATCGCCAGGGTCAGCGGTACGCGGATCATGAAACGGCTGCCGCGGCCCAGTTCCGACTGGATCTGGATCTGCCCGCTCAGCTCGCGGATGCGCGACTGCACCACGTCCATGCCGACGCCGCGGCCGGAAATGTCGGTGACCTGCTGCTTGGTCGAGAACCCTGGCAGGAACACCAGGTGCAGGCATTCCTCGCTGCTCAGGCGGGCGGCGGCTTCCGGATCGATCAGGCCCTTCTCACGCGCCTTGGCGCGCAGTTTTTCCGGATCGATGCCGGCGCCATCGTCCTGCACTTCGATGCTGACGTAGTCGCCTTCCTGCTGTGCCGACAGGCGCACGTGGCCCATCCGCGGCTTGCCCTGCGCTTCGCGCAGGTCAGGCATTTCCACGCCATGGTCGATGGCGTTGCGGACCAGGTGCACCAGCGGGTCGGCCAACGCTTCGACCAGGTTGCGGTCGAGCTCGGTTTCGGCGCCGATCAGTTCCAGGTCCACTTCCTTCTTCAGCGAACGCGCAACGTCGCGCGCCACCTTCGGGAAGCGCGAGAACACCTTGCCGACCGGCTGCATGCGGGTGCGCATCACCGCCGACTGCAGGCGCGCGGTGGCGATATCCAGCGTGGACACGGCGCGGTCCAGCTCTTCATCGCGCAGGCGCGCGCGCAGCGTCTTCAACCGGTTTCGTGACAGCACCAGTTCGCCGATCAGGTTGACGATGGCGTCCAGGCGCTTGGTGTCCACGCGCACGGTGTGTTCGGCTTCGGCGACAGGCTTGTTGGGTGCGGGCTTGGCAGCGGGCGGGGCCGGCGAGGGCGCCGGTCGCGGTGCCGGTGCCGCAACAGCCGCTGCGGTGGTGTTGCTGCCCGGGGCGGCGCCGCCGTGCAACTGGTCGAGCAATGCCTCGAACTCGTCCTCGCTGATCATGTCGTCGGCCTTCTTCGCCGCCGCCACGGTTGTCGGCGCCTTGCCGCCATGCAGCTGGTCGAGCAGGGCCTCGAATTCGTCGTCGGTGATCAGGTCGCCACCGCCCGCACCCGGCGTCGCGGCCGCAGGCGCGGCGGCGCCGCCGCCATGCACGTCGAACTGGGCGACCAGTTCGGGCGGGGCAAAGCCCGGCTCGGTGCCCGAAGACACCGCGTCAAGCATCGACTGCAGGTAGTCCAGTGACTGCTGGGCGGCATCGAAGTGATGCGCCTGCAGGACGGCCTGGCCGGCGCGTGCGGCGCCCAGTGCTTCCTCGGCGGCGTGGCACAGCTCGACCATTGCGGTGATGCCGAGGAAACCTGCGCCGCCCTTCAGCGTGTGGTAGCCACGGAACACCGCGTTGAGCTGTTCATTGTCCTGCGGTGCCTGTTCCAGCGACACCAGCTGTTCGCCGAGGCGATCCAGGATCTCCTGGGCCTCGATGATGAAATCGGCAGTGATGTCGTCGGCTACTGCGCCCATGGTTACAGCCCCAGATCCGACAACAGGTCGTCGGCGTCGTTCTGCGAGACCGCATGGCGGTCCAGTCCCTTCAGTGCCGGCCCAGCCAGTTCCGGATCGGTGCGATGCTGTTCCGGCGGCAGGCCGAGCGCGCCGAAGCCTTCGTGCACGCGGCGGACGATGCCCACCACGCGACGGATGATCTGCCCGGTCAGGTCCTGGTAGCTCTGGGTCAGGGCGATCTCGGTGAGGTTGTGGCGGATGCGGTCGAGCTGCACGTCCTGGCCCGGCTGCAGGCCGTCGGCGCGCAGCTGTTCGGTCAGGCTGCGGCACTCTTCGGCCAGGTCCAGGGTGCGGTGGGTGGCCTGTTCGGTCATCGCCACCACGTGGTCCAGGCGCGCGCAGGCATCGTCCAGCTCGCCGGCTTCATCGGGCACGGTCGGCAGTTCGCCCAGCGCCTGGCCCAGCTCGCGGGCCAGCCGCGAAAGGCCGCTCATCATCGGCTGGGTGCGCAGCGCGACCAGGCCGTCGATGCGCTGGCGCCACGCCGCCTCGTCGCCGGATTCCAGTGCATCCAGGGCTTCCTGCAGGCGCAGGGCGAGGGCGCTCTTGTCGACCGTGGTATCCATCAAGCGCTGGCCGCCAGGCGTTCGAAGATCTTGCCGAGCTTCTCTTCCAGCGTCTGTGCGGTGAACGGCTTGATGATGTAACCGTTCACGCCGTTCTGCGCCGCTTCGATGATCTGCTCGCGCTTGGCTTCGGCAGTCACCATCAGCACCGGCAGGGTCTTCAGCTTGGCATCGGCACGGATGGCTTTGAGCAGTTCGATGCCGGTCATCACCGGCATGTTCCAGTCGGTGACCACGAAGTCGAACGGCTGGCTCTGCAGCAGCGACAGCGCGGCATGCCCGTCCTCGGCTTCGGCGGTATTGGTGAAGCCCAGATCGCCCAGCAGGTTCTTGACGATACGACGCATGGTCGAGAAATCGTCGACGATCAGGATGCGCATGTTCTTGTTCAAAGCAGAGTTCCTTTGTTGATCAGCTCTCGAGGCCGGCGTCGGCCGCCTCGAAAATCTTCAGTCGGCCACGCAGGCGCAGGACCGCCTGGCCGTGGATCTGGCAGACCCGCGACTCGCTCACGCCGAGCACTGCGCCGATCTCTTTCAGGTTCAGTTCCTGCTCGTAGTAGAGCGACAGCACCAGCTGTTCGCGCTCGGGCAGGTGGCCGATGGCATTGCCCAGCTCGCGGCCGAATTCACCGCGCTCCAGCACCTGCTGCGGGGTCGGGCCGCCCTGGGCGACGGTGTCCAGCTCGCCCTGGTCTTCAATGCGCGACTCCAGGCTCAGTACCTGGCCGCGCGAGGCGTCCTCCATCAGGCGCAGGTACTCGGGCAGCGGCATCTCCATCGCGGCGGCCACTTCGGTGGCACTGGCGGCGCGGCCGGTGCTCTGCTCCAGGCGGCGGATGGTGGCCGCAGCGTCACGTGCACGGCGGTGCACCGAACGCGGTACCCAGTCGCCACGACGGATCTCATCGATCATCGAACCGCGGATGCGGATCGAGGCGTAGGTCTCGAACGAGGCACCCTGGTCGGCGTCGTAGCTGCGCGAGGCTTCAATCAGGCCCATCATGCCGGCCTGGATCAGGTCGTCCACCTCAACGCTGGCCGGCAGGCGTGCCGCCAGATGGTGGGCGATGCGCCGCACCAGGTCCGAGTGCTGGGCGATGACCTCGTTGGCCGCCGTGCGCTGGACCTCTCTGTACTGGGCGGCGCCTTTCATGCTGCCACCCCGCGCTGCTTGATGATGCGTTCGAGGAAGAACTCGACGCCGCCGCGCGGCTCGGTCGGTGCCTGCCAGCGGGCGGTGCGGCGGGCGATCTCGGTGATCGCCAGTGCCGACGGGCTGGACGGATAGGCTTTCACCACCGGCTGCTGGCGCTGCACCGACAGGCGCAGCCAGTCGTCCTGCGGCACGCAGCCGAGGTAGTTCAGCGAGACATCGGCGAGGAATTTCTCGCAGACGCGGGTCAGCTTCTCGTACAGCACGCGGCCTTCGTTGGGGTCGCGCACCATGTTGGCCACCACCTGGATGCGGTCCACGCCACGTTCGCGCGACAGCACCTTGATCAGCGCATAGGCATCGGTGATCGAGGCCGGTTCATCACAGACCACCACCACGGTGTCCTGCGCGGCCTGGCAGAAGGTCAGCACGCCATCGGTGATGCCGGCGGCGGTGTCCACCACCATGATGTCCAGCTCGCGCTCCAGCTCGGAGAACACGTTGACCAGGCCCACATGCTCGGCCGGGGCCAGCTCGGCCATGTGCCGGCGGCCGGACGCAGCCGGTACCACCAGCACGCCGTTCGGGCCTTCGATGATCACGTCATCCAGGCTGCAGCGGCCAGCGACCAGATCGGCCAGGGTGTTGGTGGGGCTCAGGCCCAGGATCACGTCGATGTTGGCCAGGCCCAGGTCGGCATCCAGCAACAGGGTGCGTTTGCCCATTCCCGCAAGCGCCACGGCCAGGTTGGCCGATACGTTGGTCTTGCCGACGCCGCCCTTGCCGCCGGTCACGGCAATCGTGCGCACAGGGCCGAGCGGCTCGCTGCGGGTCGCCGTCAGCGGGAAGGTGGTGGTCAGCTTGGCGTACTCACGCGACGGCATGGTTCAACTCCGGGTTGCAGGGCATATCGGCCGCGCGGCGCAAATCTTCAAGGCGAAGTACAAGATTGGCTGCACTGGCCCGGTGCAGGTCGTCCGGGACGTCCTGGCCATCGGTCACCCAGGTGATCGGCAGCTTGTGGTCCACCGCCACCGACAGGGCGTTGCCGAAGCGGCCGGTCTCGTCCAGCTTGCTCAGCACCAGGCCCTGCAGGTTGGCCGCGCCGAAGCGGCGGACCACCTCGTCCATGTCGCCGAAGCTGGTGTTGGCCGGCAGTACCAGCAGGGTGCGGACCTGGCGGGCGGCGCGCAGCCACTGCAGCTGGGCGGCCAGCGCACGGTCGCGCGGGCCCAGGCCGGCGGTGTCGATCAGCACCAGCTTGTAGTCCTTCAGGCGTTCCAGCAGCTGGTCCAGGTCGGTGCCGCTGTTGGCCTCGTGCACAGCGATGCCGAGCTGGCGGCCGTAGCCGTACAGCTGTTCGCGGGCGCCGATGCGCATCGTATCGGTGGTGACCAGGGCGACGTCGCGGGCGGCATGGGCTTCGGCGAAGCGCGAGGCCAGCTTGGCGATGGTGGTGGTCTTGCCGGCGCCGGTCGGGCCGACCAGGGCGATCACACCGCCTTCCTCCATCGGATCGACCGGGGCGATCGGCAGCTTGCGCGAGATCAGCCCCAGCATCAGGCCGCGGCCGCGATGCGCTTCGGTTTCCAGCGGGATCTGCATGGCCACGTCGCGGGCGATGCCGGCATCGAAGCCGTACTCGTCCATCAGGTCCAGCGCGGTGGCACGCACCGGGCTGCCGCGCAGGCGCTCGTCGGTGAAGCGGTTCATCTCGCGCTCGATCACCTGGCGCATGCCGGCCACTTCCTGGCGCAGGTGGCGGATCTCGGCGTCATCGGCGACCAGGGTCAGCGCAGGTGCTGGCGCCAGCGTCGGCATCGGTGCCGGTGCAGCTTCGATCGGCTGCACGGCAACCGACGCGTGGGAGGCTTGGTCTTCGGGTGCCGTGTTGGCTTGGAGGGCAACCGGCAACGGCGGCGGCGTCACTGCCGGCAGCTGCGCGCTGTCTTCCAGTGGCGGGTCGATCTGGAAGCGGGCGCGGTTCACCGGCGCGGCTGCCGCAGGCGAGGGCGAGGGCGAGGGCGCCACGATGGCGTCGGCAAACGGGGCGAAGATCTGTTCCGGCAGCGTCGATTCATTGACGGCGGCGCGCGCCAGGGTGGCGGCAAAGCCGGTGCTGCCACGCGTCGGCACGATCTCGTCGGCGCTGTCCAGGGTGCGGCCGGTAGCGCCGACGGCGGCGCGGGCGAGGGCGGCGACGGCCGAGGTGGTGGCGGCCACCGGCTCCGGTGCCGGGGTGCCGCTGCGACGGCGGGTGACCGCGGCGATCACTGCGTCGGCGGCGCTGCGCGGCTTCGGCGCGGGCGGCGGTGCCACGTCGCGGCGCGACGCTTCCAGGGCGCGCTGCACGGCGCTCTCATCGTAGTTGGCGGCGGCCACGATCTCGATGCCTTCCTCGATCCGGCGGTTGGACAGGATCACGGCATCAGGACCATG
This sequence comes from Stenotrophomonas sp. 1278, assembly GCF_029892765.1. NCBI lineage: Bacteria > Pseudomonadati > Pseudomonadota > Gammaproteobacteria > Lysobacterales > Lysobacteraceae > Stenotrophomonas > Stenotrophomonas sp. 1278. The sequence continues at coordinate 420,300 of NZ_JARXWD010000001.1, read as the reverse complement.
CTCCTTGCGCACCAGGTTCATGGCCGAGCGCATGTCGGCGGCGACGAATCGTTTGATTTTCATGCTGTGGTCACGGGACGAAGTCGGCGGAGTGGCGGTCGGAGAACGCGGATGGTCGGTGGTCTGCACGGTTCGGGTTCCCCTTGGAATCTGTCTGTTGCGGGTGTTTGAAAGTGGTGTCTGTTTTCTGGCGCGTTGCAGGGCGGCGTCAGCTGATCGTTCCGACCAGCTTCAGGCGCTTGTCCTCCGGCACCTCGCTGTAGGCCAGGACCGACAGCGACGGAACGCTGTGGCGGACCAGGCGGGCCAGCGCGGCTCGCACCGGGCCAGGTACCAGCACCACCGCGGGCTCGTTGCGGGCTTCCTGCTTGCTGACACATTCGGCCAGGCTCTGGTGCAGTCGCTCAGCGAGTCCGGGTTCCAGCGCGGCGCCGTTGCCCTGCGTGGACTCCTGCAAGACACGTTCCAATTGCGGGTTGAGGGTGAACACCGGCAGCTCCGCCGACATTCCGGCGATCTCCTGCACGATGAAGCGGCCCAGTGCGGTGCGCACGGCGGCGGTCAGCGTGGCCGGGTCCTGGCTGTGCGGGGCGTGTTCGACCAGTGCTTCGGCGATCTTGCGCAGCTGGCGGATCGGAATGCGCTCGACCAGCAGGTTCTGCAGCACGCGCACCACCGCCGACAGCGGCAGCGCCTTCGGCGTCAGATCTTCGACGAGCTTGGGCGCGCTCTTGGCCAGGTTGGCCAGCAGGTGCTGCACTTCCTCGTGGCCGAGCAGTTCCGGTGCGTGCTCGCGGATCAGGTGCGAAAGGTGGGTAGCCACCACCGTGGCCGGGTCGACCACGGTATAGCCCAGGGTTTCGGCCTGGGCGCGCTGGTGTGGCTGGATCCAGGTCGCGTCCAGTCCGAAGGCCGGGTCCTTGCCGGCGATGCCTTCCAGCGGACCGAGGGCACTGCCCGGGTCCAGCGCCAGTTCGCGGTCGGGATGGATCTCGGCAGTGGCCACCGGCACGCCATGCACCAGTACCCGGTAGCCGTTGGCCGGCAGTTCCAGGTTGTCGCGGATGTGGACCGAGGGAATCAGGAAGCCGACGTCCTGGGTCAGCTTGCGGCGCACGCCCTTGATGCGCGGCATCAGCTCGCCGCCCTGGTTGCTGTCCACCAGCGAAATCAATCGATAGCCCACTTCCAGGCCCAGCGGATCGACCGGGCGCAGCTCGTCCCAGCTCAGTTCCGCGGTGGGTGCGGGGGCCGCGGGGCGGCCCAGCGCGTTCAGTGCGTTGGCGTCGCCTGCAGCGGTGTCGGCCTGCGCCGGCACCAGGCCCTTGCGGTACACCTTCCAGGCGATGAAGCCGAGGATGGCCGCCAGCGTCAGGAAAGCGACGTTGGGCATGCCCGGTACCAGGCCGACCACGCCGAGGATGCCGGCGGTGATGGCCAGCGCACGGTACTGGCCAAACACCTGGCCGGTCATCGCCTGCGCCATGTCCTGCGAGCGCGAGGCACGGGTAACCAGCATCGCCACCGCGCTGGAGACCAGCAGCGCCGGCAGCTGCGCCACCAGGCCGTCACCGATCGACAGCAGGGTGTAGGTGGCGGCGGCATCGCCGAAGGGCATGCCATGCTGCAGCACGCCCACGGCCAGGCCGCCCAGCATGTTGATGAACAGGATCAGGATGCCGGCGATCGCGTCGCCGCGGATGAACTTGCTGGCACCGTCCATCGCACCGTAGAAGTCGGCTTCCTCGCGTACTTCCTCGCGGCGCAGCTTGGCTTCCTCGCGCGTCAGCAAACCGGCGTTGAGGTCGGCGTCGATCGCCATCTGCTTGCCGGGCATGGCGTCGAGGATGAAGCGCGCGGTCACTTCCGAGACGCGGCCGGCGCCCTTGGTGATGACCACGAAATTGATGATGGTCAGGATCGCGAACACCACGATGCCGACGGCGTAGTTGCCGCCGATCACGAACTCACCGAATGCGGCGATCACCTTGCCGGCCGCTTCGTGGCCGTTCTGGCCGTTGAGCAGGATCACGCGGGTGGAGGCCACGTTCAGCGCCAGCCGCAGCATGGTGGTGATCAGCAGCACGATCGGGAAGATGGTGAAGTCCAGCGGGCGCTTCACGTAGACCACCGCCAGCAGCACCATCAGCGAGATGGCAATGTTGAAGGTGAACAGTGCGTCGAGCACCGGCGCGGCCAGCGGCACCACGACCATGGCCAGCAGGGCCAGCACGATCAGCGGCGCGCCAAGGCCCTGGCGGATCATTTCAAGCGCGCGGCGGGTATTGAAGCTGGATGCCTGGGCGCTCATGGATGGCCCCCGTTGCCGAACTCATCAACCTGGATGTGCGGCGTGGACGGCATCGGGCCGGTCCGCCAGCTGCGCAGCTGGTAGACGTAAGAGAGGACCTGGGCGACGGCTGAATACAGTCTCACGGGGATTTCCTTGCCGAGTTGGCCTTCCCGATACAAGGCGCGTGCCAAAGGCGGGGCAGAGACGATGGCGACCTTGTTGCCGTCGGCCACTTCACGGATGCGCAGGGCGGTTTCATCCACGCCCAGGGCGACCACGGTGGGTGCGTTCATGGCCCCGCCTTCGTATTTCAGGGCCACCGCGTAGTGGGTGGGGTTGACCACCACCACGTCGGCAGTGGGGACCGCCTCCATCATCCGGCGGTTGGCCATCTGCTGCTGCAGCTGGCGGATGCGGCCCTTCACTTCCGGGCTGCCTTCGCTTTCCTTCATCTCCCGGCGCAGCTCCTCGCGGGTCATCTTCAGCTTGCGCATCCAGTTCCAGCGCTGGTACGGCGCGTCGATGGCGGCCAGCACCAGCATCGCCCCGGCGGTGGCCAGCAGCAGCCGCAGGGTGAAGCCCAGGCCGTCGCCGATGGCCGTTTCCAGCGGCTGGTGGATCAGCCCGCGCAGGGTGTTGAAGCTGGTCCAGACCACCATGCCGGCGGCGACGCCGACGAAGGCTACCCGCAGCAGCGACTTGATGAACTCGGCGATGGCTTCGGGGCCATACAGGCGCTTGAGCCCGCTCATCGGGTTCATGCGGTTGATGTCGGGCATCATCGCCTTGGCCGACCAGCGCAGGCCGCCCATCACCACCGGCGCCAGGAAACTGGCCAGCAGGCAGACCAGCACCAGCGGGGCGATCACCCACATCAGCTGCAGCAGCAGGTCGCCGAAGTGGCCGAACAGCGCCTTCGGGTGCTGGCGCAGGCTCTGTTCGGGGCTGAGCGCATGGCGCATCCAGGCGCTGGCGCCGCTGGCCATCGAGCCGCTCATGGCCATTACCGCGATCACCCCGGCGCCGAACACGGCGGCCGTGCCCAGTTCACGCGAGCGCGGCAGGTTGCCCTGTTCGCGGGCGTCGCGCAGGCGTTTTTCTGTCGGTTGTTCGGTTTTTTCGCCGGCGGATTCGTTCTCGGACATCACAGGCACTGCAGCAGGGGATGCCGGGGTGCGTGCAAGAATCGTTCCGTTACGGGTGCATGTGCCAACTGAAGTGGGCGCCTGCCGGAGCAGGTACCGGTAGCGCCGGGCCATGCCCGGCGAGCGGGCAGCCTGGATCATTGCATCCGCCGGGCATGGCCCGGCGCTACCCCGGGGGCCGGTCCTGCGGGCCCTGCGCCAGTTCCACCCGTGGCCGCGGCAGGTCGTGCAGCTGCATGAAGCGGGCCGCGTCCACTGGCCGGCCCAGCAGGAAGCCCTGCAGGTAGTCGCAGCCGAGGCGCTCCAGGTAGGCGCGCTGCGCGGCGGTCTCCACGCCCTCGGCCACGATGTCCATGTCCAGCGCATGGCCCAGCGCAACGATGGCCGACACGATCACCACGTCTTCGGCGCTGTGTTCCAGGTCGCGCACGAATGCGTGGTCGATCTTGATTTCGGTGGCCGGCAGGCGCTTGAGGTACAGCAGGCTGGAGTAGCCGGTGCCGAAATCATCGATCGAGATGCCCACGCCCAGGGCGGAGAAACTCTGCAGCAGGCGCAGGCTGGTATCGGTATCGCGCATCACCGTGCTTTCGGTGATCTCCAGCACCAGGTTGCGCGGGGCGATCGCGTAGCGCTCGATCACCTCGCGCACGTCCTGCAGCAGGTGCGGCGAACTGAACTGCACCGGTGACAGGTTCACCGACATCGTCCAGCTTTCATGGCCGGCATCGTGCCAGTGCCGCAGCTGCTGGCAGGCCTGGTCCAGCGCCCAGCGGCCGATCTCGTTGATCGCGCCACTGCGCTCGGCCAGGCGGATGAAGCGGTCCGGCGGAATCAGGCCCTGTTCCGGATGACGCCAGCGGATGAGCGCTTCGGCACCAGCCACCTTCTGCGTAGCCACGCGGATCTTCGGCTGGTAATGCAGGAACAGCTGCTCGCTGCCGATCGCGCGGCGCAGGTCGGCCAGCAGGCGGAACTGCTGCTCGGCGCTGTCGTTCATCCAGTCGGCGAACAGCACGAACGCATTGCGGCCCGACTCCTTGGCCTGGTACATCGCCGCATCGGCAAAGGCCATCAGCTGGCGTTCGCTGGCGGCATGGTCGGGGCAGATCGCGATACCGATGCTGGCGCTCACCTGCAGCTCGTGGTCCGGCAGCAGCGGGCCGCTGCCCACCGCCTGCAGGATGCGCCGGGCCAGGGTCGGCAGGTCCTCGTCCTGTTCGATGCGCACCACCAGCACGAATTCGTCGCCGCCCAGCCGTGCCAGCATGTCGTGCGGCCGCAGCAGCTGGCGGGTACGTTCTGCCACGGCTACCAGCAGCGCATCGCCGGCCTGGTGGCCATAGGCATCGTTGACCTGCTTGAAGCCATCCAGGTCCATGAACATCACCGCGAAGCGGCTGCCGCCCTGTTCGGCCTCGGCCAGGGCCTGCAGGATGCGCCGCTGCAGCAGCAGCCGGTTCGGCAGGCGGGTGAGCGGGTCGTGCAGCGCGGCCTGGGTCAGTTCCTGCTGGGCGTCGGTCAAGGAGGTGCTGAGCAGCGAGTTGCGCAGGCGCAACAGCTGCGCCTCCACCCGCTGGTCCAGCCAGGACACCACCAGCACCACCGCCAGGATCGCCACGGTCAGCACCACCACCAACATCGCCAGCCAGTTGTTCTGCAGGTCATCGCCCACCGCTGCGCCGCAGACGCTGCCCTCGGGGAAACGGGCGGCAGCCATGCCGGTGTAGTGCATGCCGACGATGGCCAGGCCAAGCAGGCCGGCGGCGGCCAGGCGGTCGCCGATGCGGGTGTGCTGCGCGCGCAGGCGGAAGGCCACGTACAAGGCAGTCCACGACGCGGCCACCGCGACCAGCAGCGACAGCAGCAGCCACACCGGCTGGTAGTCAATGCCCGGTTGCATGCGCATCGCGGCCATGCCCACGTAGTGCATGCTGGCGATGCCGCTGCCCATCAGCAGCGCACCGCCGGCCAGGCGGGGATGGGGCAGGGTGCGCAGCGATACCAGCCAGAGCGCGAACACCGACGAGCCGATTGCCAGTGCCAGCGACAGCAGGGTGATGGGCAGGTCGTAGCCCAAGGGAATGGGCAGGTCGAAGGCGAGCATGCCGATGAAGTGCATCGACCAGATGCCCAGCCCCATCGCAAAACCGCCGCCCAGGCGCCACCACCAGGTCGCGCCCTTGCCGGGCGCGGTGACGGTGCGCCCGGCCATCGCCAGTGCGGTGTAGGACGCCATCACTGCAACCAGCAGTGAGGTCGCCACCAGCCATGGGTTGTACGTGCCTACCAGCATTCGTCAGTCTCCCGGACCTGCCTGTCAACGGAAAAACTACGGTGGGGCATGCGCAAGGCGGGCGACCAGAGCCGCCGGTTGCAGCGTCCCCCCGGTCGCTGCGCATTCACTCTAACGCGGGCACCGGGGGGGACGGCAAGCAGCAGAACGTGACGACCGCGTCAGCGGGTCACTGCATCGGCAGCCTGGAAGGCAGCATCGAACAGGCGCTGCACCGGCGGCCCCATTTCGCCGACCAGCAGGGTCAGCAGGAACAGGCCCAGCAGCAGCGAGACCGGCAGGCCCAGCTGGATCGGATTCAGCGCCGGCGCGGCGCGGGCCAGCACGCCGAAGGCCAGGTTGACCGCCAGCATCGCTACGGTCAGCGGGATGGCCAGGGTCAGCGCGCCACGCAGCACGGTCAGCAGGAAGGTCGGGGCGATGCTGAAGAAGGCGTGCGGGTCGGGCAGGGGCGCGCCGATGGGCAGGGCGCGGTAGCTGTCCACCACCAGCGAGATCAGTGCCAGGTGGCCGTTGGCGGTGAAGAACAGCAGGCCGAACAGCAGATAGAACCACTGGCCGATGACACCGGAGGTGCCGCCGCGCAGCGGGTCGCTCATCTGCGCAAACGCCAGGCCGGTGCCCTGGGCGACCAGTTCGCCGGCCATGGCACCAGCCTCGAACACCAGCCGCAGCATGAAACCGATGGCCACGCCGATCGCCAGCTCGCGGGCGATGGTCAGCACGGTAGCGGCGTCGAAGCCAGTCCAGTCCGGTACCGGCGGCAGCAGCGGCGCCAACGCAATGGCCAGGGTGCCGGCCAGCATCACCCGCACCCGACCGGGCACCGCGCGGGTACCGATCATCGGCATTGCCATGGCCACTGCGCCGATGCGCAGCATGGTCCACAGCACGGTGCCGATCATGCCGAAGGCGTTCAGGCCGTCGGCAGCCATCTGGGTGGCGGCGTCCATCTGCGTGCGCGTCCGTCTAGCCGATCAGGTGCGGGATGCGCTGGAACAGCAGCGTGGTGAATTCGACCAGATGGCCGATCAGCAGGCTGCCCAGTGCAAACAACACCGCTGTGAGGGCCGCGGCCTTGGCAACGAAGGCGATGGTCGGCTCGTTGAGCTGGGTCGCCGCCTGCACCACGCCCACCACCACGCCGACCACCAGTACGGTCAGCAGCAGCGGGCCGGCCACCCAGAGCACGGTAATCAGGCCGCCACGCAGTTCGGTCAAGGCAAGTTCGGGAGACATCATGGTTCCATCGGTAGCGCCGGGCCATGCCCGGCGGTGGTCAATGCGACGGCCGGCACTGCCCGGCGTCGCCTCTGTAGAGCCGAGCCATGCTCGGCTGACCTTCGGATCAGGCCGGATTGAAGCTTGCCGCCAGCGTGCCGACGGTCAGCACCCAACCATCGACCAGCACGAACAGCAGGATCTTGAACGGCGCAGAGACCAGCATCGGCGACAGCATCATCATGCCCATCGACATCAGCACGCTGGCCACGACCAGATCGATGATCACGAACGGGATGAAGATCAGGAAGCCGATCTCGAAGGCGGTCTTCAGTTCGCTGGTGACGAACGACGCAACCAGCACCGGGAACGGAATCGCATCAGGGCTGGCGTAGGTGCCGTGACCGGCGATGCCGGCGAAGGTCATCAGGTCGGTCTCGCGGATCTGCGCCAGCATGAAGGCGCGCAGCGGCGTGGTGGTCAGCGTCCAGGCAGTCTGGAAGTCGATCTCGCCATTGAGGTACGGCGCCATGCCGGTACTCCAGGCCTTGTCCCAGGTCGGCAGCATGATCATCGCGGTGAGGAACAGGGCCAGGCCCAGCAGGACCTGGTTGGACGGCGTCTGGCCGGTGCCCAGCGCCTGCCGCAGCAGGCCCAGCACGATGATGATGCGGGTGAAGGAGGTCAGTACCAGCAGCATCGACGGGATCAGGGTGATCGCCGTCATCAACAGCAGTGTCTGCAACGGCAGGCTGACCGGCGCACCGCCGATCTTGCCGACGTTGATGTCCGGCAGCGGCGTGGTCGGCGCGCCCGGGGCGGCGAACGCCAACGCAGGCAGCAGACACAGGGCGATCAGGCTCAGCCACGGCAGCAGGGTGGCAAGACGGGAACGGGTCACACGCATGTCAGGGGTCCTTGCGCAGCCGCTGTTGCAGCAGCTGGGCGAAATTCGGCAGGTTCTTCAGGTCGGGTACGCGTACCGGCGCAGGCGGTGGCAGCGGTTCGGGCAGGGTGTGCAGGGCGTTGATGCCGCCGGCGGTGACGCCCAACAGCAGTTGCTGACCATTGACCTCGACCACCACCACGCGTTCCTTGGCGCCGACATTCAGGCTCGCCACCAGCTTCATGCCCTCGGCCGGGCGGAAGCCGCTGCCGGGCAGGCGCTTGAGCAGCCAGCCCAGGCCGATGACCAGGGCCAGCACTGCCAGCAGGGCCAGTACCGCACCGAACAGGCTCGGTGCGGCCGGCGCATGCTGGCCGATCTGCGGGGCCGTCGTGGCGACGGCCAGGGTGGTGGCGGCGAGCAGGCTCAACGCAGTCTCCGGATCCGCTCGCTGGGGCTGACCACATCGGTCAGGCGCACGCCGAAGCGGTCGTTGATCACCACCACTTCGCCATGGGCGATCAGCGTGCCGTTGACGAACACGTCCAGCGATTCGCCGGCACCCCGTTCCAGCTCTACCACCGAACCCTGGTTGAGCTGCAGCAGGTTGCGGATCGGCAGGCGGGCGCGGCCGACTTCCAGCGACAGCGTCACCGGCACATCGAGGATCACGTCCAGGTTCAAATCCGGGCCGGTCGCTTCATCGGCCTGCAGGTTGCTGAACTGGGCCGGGGTCGGTTCGAGGGCGTCGATATCGTTCATTGCGGGTCTTCCTGGATGACGGGTACGCGCGGACGGGTGCCCGGCGGATGGGTAGCGGTGATCTTTACGGCGTTCATGCCGTTGGCGACGCCGAACTCACCGGTGAACACCGGGATGTTCTCCACGCACAGCGGCACCTGCGGGCTCAGGTCGATCGGCAGGATGTCGCCGACCTTCAGCCGGGTCAGGTCGCGCAGGGTCATGCGCTTGCTGGCCAGTACGCTGGACAGGGTCACTTCGGCCACGTTGAGCTGCTCGCGCAGGGTGCGGCCCCAGCTCTCGTCGCGGTCGTTGCGGTCGCTCTGGATGCCGGCGTCGAGCAGTTCGCGGATCGGCTCCAGCATCGAGTAGGGCAGGGTCACGTGGATGTCACCGCCACCGCCGTCGAGTTCGACATGCAGGCGGCACACCACCACGTATTCGCGCGGCGTCACGATGTTGGCGAAGTGCGGGTTGATCTCCGAGTTGATGTACTCGAATTCCACGTCCATCACCGGTGCCCACGCTTCACGCAGGTCGGCGAAGGTCTGCTTCAGCAGCAGGTGGATCACCCGCATTTCGGTGGCGGTGAATTCGCGGCCTTCGATGCGCGTCGGGTAGCGCCCGTCGCCGCCGAAGAAGTTGTCGACGATGGCGAACACCAGGGTCGGTTCGAACACGATCAGGCCGGTACCGCGCAGTGGCTTGAAGCGGATCAGGTTCAGGTTGGTCGGCACATACAGCGAGTGCATGTAGTCGTTGAACTTGATCAGCTCGATGCCGCGCACGGACAGTTCGGCCGAACGCCGGATCAGGTTGAACAGGCCGATCCGCCACAGGCGCGCAAAGCGCTCGTGGACCATTTCCAGGGTCGGCATGCGACCGCGGATGATGCGGTCCTGGCTGGCGAAATCGTAGGAGCGTGCTTCGCCACTGGGGGCGTCCGGCTCGGTTTCGACCGCGCCACTGTCCACGCCATGCAACAGGGCATCGATCTCATCCTGGGACAGCAGGTCATTCATCGGGGAGCCCTTACTGGGTCACGAAGCTGGTGAACAGCAGGTCGTCGGCACCGTTGCTGCCGGTCTCGGCCTTCAGCACCTTCTGCACTTCGGCCAGCGAATCGGCCTGCAGCTTCTGCTTGCCGGCGATGTCGGCGATCTGCTGCGGGCTGACCTGCGAGAACAGCATCAGCAGGCGCGCGCGGATGGCCGGGGCATGGGTCTTGATCGCTTCCAGCGCGGCCGGATCGCGGGTCATCAGCTGCACTTCCACCTGCAGGTAGCGCGGGCCGTCGATCGAGCCGTTGAGGTTGACCACGAATGCCGGTTCCAGCGCGAAGTACTGGGCCGGGGCCGGGGTGGTGGTCTTCTTCGGCGCCTGCGCGGCCTTGTCTTCGTGCTTGGACTGGGTGAAGAACCAGACGCCGCCACCGGCGGCACCGGCGGCCAGTACGGCGACCAGGGCGGTGATCAGGATCGGACTGCGCGGCTTGGCGGTCTTGTCCTTGTCGGCGGTCTTCTTGGTTTTGTCAGCGGCTGCGGCCACGGGGTGAAGCTCCTGAGGGTTGCTTCACCGGGATATGCAAGGGGTGTGCCGGAGCGGCCGGAGAGGGCGGTGACGGAATTCCGTCGGGTGTTCAAATCGGTAGCGCCGGACCATGCCCGGCGGAATGTCGGGAATCCGCCGGGCATGGCCCGGCGCTACCCGTGTTCTGGTGGGTGCCAACCGTCCCGCTCTGGTGGGTGCCAACCTTGGCTGGCACGCCTGTCAGGCGTACGCGTCCAACAACCCGCGCTGGCGGATCAGCTGCGACGCCGACACCGTGGTGTCGCCCAGTGACGGTTCTCCGTCACCACCACGACCGCCGCCGCCCGCCGGGCTGCCCGGAGTGCCGTCGCCACTGTGCTGCTGGCCGACATCGGCATGGGCCAGCTGGAAGCCCTGCTCGCCCAGCAGTTCACGCAGGCGCGGCAGGCTGCTTTCCAGCGCCTGGCGTACATCCACATGCGGGCTGCTGAAGCTGGCATGGACCTTGTCACCGTTCATCTGCAGGCGCACGTCCACCGGCCCCAGGTCTTCCGGATTGAGGCGGATGTGGGCATGGCCGATCTTCTGGTCGGCCAGCCAGCCGATGCGCGCGCCGATGGCCTGGTCGAAACCATCATCGCCCAGCACCGGCTTCGGAGTCGGTTCGCCATTGAAGACGGCATTGCTGGCCAGTGCGGCCTTCAGGTCCTGCAGGGCGGCGGGCAGGGGGGGCTGCAGCGGTGCCGGAGGTGCGCGGTCGCCGATCTGCAGACTGTCACCGTCGTCGGCACGATCCAATGCCTTGCCACCCATCACCAGCTCCGGCAACGGCAGGCCACTGGCCTCATCATCGCCGGCAGCGGATGCCGGAGCGCTGGCGGCCGGCGCTGCCGCGCCCTGGCTCGCGTTGGTCGCCACTGCGGCGGCCGCGGGTGCCAGTGCAGCGGAGGGCAGCGCGCCGCCTTCGGCATCGCTGGCCGCTGGCGGCGGCAGCACAGGCGCCGGATCGACGCCGGTGGGCACGGCCAGCATCAGGCCGGCCAATCCGAGTGGCGGCCAGGGCGCGTCGTCCGCGTTGGCCGGGGTGTCCTTGTCGTCGCTGGCAGCCGACGTTGCCGGTACAGCAGGTGTCGATGTGCTGGCGTCCGTGGCGGCTGCTTCGCCGTCGGTCGGCCGCGGCGTCGCCTTGCCCGGGTTGCCGTCGGGTGGTGTTGCAGCGTTGGCCGGTGTTGCCGGATTGCTGGCGTTTGTGGCGGTACCGGGCGTGCCGGTCGACGCGCTGCCACCCTGCAGCATCTGGCCGAAATCCTTGCCGGAATCGCTGCGCGAGGCGCGTGTGCTGCCGGCATTGCCACTGCCGCCGGGCGTCGGTGCGCTGGCGTTGCTGCTCAACGGGGAGGGCATCACGACCGGCCTCCCTGCTCGCCATCGTCCTGGTCTTCGGTCTGCGCCAGGCGCGCGCGGCGTGCGCCGATGTCATCCATCTCGCGCTGGTCGCGGCGGTCGGTCACCACTTTTTCCTGCGCGCGGTAGCTGGCAGCCAACTGCTCCAGCACGGCCTTGTCACGGCTGGCCAGGATCAGGCGCGCGCGTTCGGCCTCCACTTTTTCGAGGTTGCCGTTGACGGTCTGCTGCTGCTGTTCCACCGCGCTGTCCAGCCGGTCCAGGAATGCGCGCCGGTTCAACAGCTGCGCCGGGCTGGTCGCGGCCATCTGCGCGTTGGCGTACTCCTCGGCGTAGCGCCGCAGTTCGTCCAGGCGCGACAGATGGGTGTCGAGCACGTTCTGGCGTTCGGCCAGGTCGCGGGCGACCGCGTCCTCGTGTTCCTGGGCCCGCTTCAGCAGGGGGTCGATGCGCTTGGACTGGATCATGTCAGCCTCTCGTTCTCTTGTTCCACCAGGCGCTGCAACGCCGCCTGGCTGTGCGGTAGATCTGCGGCCTTGGCCACATCCTGGCCGAGGAATTCCATGATTTCCGGCCAGCGCTCAAGGGCTTCATCGGTTGCCGCGTCGTTGCCGCGCTGATAGGCGCCGATGGCGATCAGGTCGCGGTTGGCCGAGTAGGCCGAGACCAGCCGTTTCAGCTTGCGGATGCGCAGACGCCACGGTTCGTCGGCGATTTCCGTGACCACGCGGCTGACCGACGATTCCACGTCGATGGCCGGGTACAGGCCGCTGTCGGCCACCCGGCGCGAGAGCAGGATGTGGCCGTCAAGAATCGCGCGCGCTGCATCGGCGATCGGATCCTGCGGATCGTCGCCTTCGGTCAGCACGGTGTAGAAGGCGGTGATCGAACCGCGCCCCTTGGCGCCGTTGCCTGCACGTTCCACCAGTGCCGGCAGCTTGGCGAACACCGATGGCGGATAGCCGCGCGTGGTGGGCGGCTCGCCCACCGACAGGCCGATCTCGCGCTGCGCCTGCGCGAAGCGGGTCAGCGAATCCATCAGCAGCAGGACGTTCAGGCCCTGGTCGCGGAACCACTCGGCGATGGCGGTGGCGCGGTAGGCGCCATGCAGGCGGGCCAGCGGCGGCCGGTCGGCCGGGCTGGCCACTACCACCGCGCGGCGCAGGCCTTCCTCGCCCAGCGTGCTTTCAACGAAATCGCGCACTTCGCGGCCACGCTCACCGATCAGGCCAACCACGATCACGTCGGCGGCGGTGTAGCGGGTCATCATGCCCAGCAGCGTCGACTTGCCGACGCCGGAGCCGGCGAACAGGCCCACACGCTGGCCGCGGCCGATCGGCAGCAGCGCGTTGATCGCGCGCACGCCCACGTCCAGCGGCTGGGTGATGGGTTCGCGCGCCAGCGGATTGATCGAAACGCCGGCCATGCCGACGTGGCCTTCAGCGCGGATCGGGCCCTTGCCATCCAGCGGTACGCCATCGCTGTCGATGACACGGCCGAGCAGGCCTTCGCCCACTTCCACGCCGCCACGACGTGCCGAGGGCACCACCCGCGCATTCGGCAGCAGCCCGTGCAGTTCGGCGCTGGGCATCAGGTAGGTGCGTTCGCCGGCGAAGCCGACCACTTCGGCATCGACCCAGCCGCCGTCAACCACTTCCACCTTGCAGCTGGCGCCGAGCGGCGCTTCGCAGCCGACCGCTTCCAGGGTCAGGCCGACCGCCCGCCGCAGCACGCCTTCGCGGATCAGCCCGCGACCGTGCGCGGTGTCGACTTTCAGGCCGTCGAGGCGGTTGGCCAGGCGCAGGTTGCGGGCAACGGCCCAGTCGGCCGGCGGCGACGGCTGCGAAGCGGTATTGGTATTCATGCGATGGCTCCGGTCTGGCGGATCACGGCGTCCAGCGCGCCGCGCAGGCGGGCTTCCAGGGTGCCGTCGATGCGTACCGCTTCGGCATGCACGCGCAGGTCGCCACGGCTCAGGCTGGTATCAGGCACCAGGCGCTGCTGCGGCGACAGGGTCAGCAACGGGGCGAGGGCGTTGATGTCATCGGGGTGCAGGCGTACTTCCACCTCGCGGTTGCTGCCGCCGACGGCGTCAATCGCCTCGCCGACCAGTTGTCCCAGCAGCGCCGGATCGGCCTCGTAGGCACGGCCTACCAGCGCACCGGCAATGCGTACCGCCAGTTCGCCGAGGGCGCCGACCACTTCATTTTCCAGGCGTGCCAGCGGCCGGCCGAAGTTGTCGAGGATACCCTCGATCTGCGCGACCAAGCGGCGCACTTCGGCTTGGCCCTGGCTGAAGCCATCGGCATGGCCCTGGTCGAAACCTTCCTTCTCGGCGCTGTCCTGGATCGCCTGGATTTCCTCCAGGGTCGGCAGCTGCAACGGCGGCTCGGGCTCATGCTCCGGGTCCGGCTCGGTGAGTTCGAAGGCCTCGTCCTGGTCCAGCACCGGTTCGGGCTGGGCCAGCAGGTCCGGGGCAAGCCAGCGCACGACGTTGCTCACAGCATCGCCTCCGCGCTGCCGCCGATGGTGACAGTGCCCTCATCGGCCATGCGCTTGACGATGGCGAGGATCTCGCGCTGCGCCACTTCCACGTCGGACAGGCGTACCGGGCCGCGCGCTTCCATGTCTTCCAGCAGGATCTCGGCTGCACGCTGGGACATGTTGCGGGTGATCTTGTCGCGCACCTTGATGTCGGCGCCGCGCAGGGCCAGGCCCAGTCGTTCGCCGCTGACTTCGCGCAGCACCAGCTGCATCTCGCGGTCGTCCAGGTCCACCAGGTCGTCGAACACGAACATCAGGTCCTGGATGCGGCCACTCAGCGGTGCGTCGATGCGCGCGATCTCGCCCAGGATCGCCTGGTCCTGGCCGCTGTCCATGAAGTTGAGGATGTTGGCCGCGCACTGCACGCCGCCGATGTTGGACGACTTCAGGTTCTGGTTGCCGGCGAACTGGCGTTCCATGATCTCGTTGAGTTCGTTCAGCGCATTGGGCGGAATGCCGTCGAGGGTGGCGATGCGCAGCAGCACGTCCACGCGGGTGCGCTCGGGCAGCAGCTTCAGCGCGTCGGCAGCCTGGTCGGTTTCCAGGTGCGCCATCACGATGGCGATGATCTGCGGATGCTCGTTGCGCACCAGGTCGGCCACCGCGCGCGGGTCCATCCACTTCAGTGCGTCCAGGCCGGTGGTGTTGCGGCCCAGCAGGATGCGGTCGATCAGGTTGCCGGCCTTCTCGCTGCCCAGCGCCTGCACCAGCATGTTGCGGATGTAGTCGTCCGAGCCCACGCCCAGCGAGGTCTTCGAGCCCAGTTCCTGGCTGAACTGGTCCATCACCCGTTCCACCTGTTCGCGGGTGATGTCGGACATGGTGGCCATGGCGATGCCGATCTTCTGCACCTCCTTCGGCTCCATGTGGCGCAGCACTTCGGCCGCGTCCAGTTCACCCAGCGACAGCAACAGGACGGCGGCGCGCTGCACGCCGGTCAGGGGCGCGACCTCAGTCATTGGCCACCCAGCCCTTGACCACCTGGGCCACGCGCTTGGAGTCGGTCTTCACGGCTTCACGGGCCATCCGCAATCGTTCCTCATAAGAATCCACCGGCAGGGCCAGCGCTTCCGGCCCGCCCAGGCTGACCCGGTCGGCGCCCAGCGCCGGCAGCGGGGTGCCATCGTCATCGACCAGCTGCACGTCCGCGGTGTGCGGTTCCAGCGCCAGTTCTTCGTTCTTGCGGTTCTGCCCGGTGATGCCGCGCAGTGCCGGGCGCAGCACGCCGAACAGCAACGCCATCACCACCAGCGCACCCAGCAGCATGCGGCCGGCATCGTGCACCCACGGCAGTTCCCACCAGGCCGGGCCTTCCACCGGCGTGGTGTCACGCACGAACGGGGCATTCATCACCGACACGGTGTCGCCACGCTCGGCACTGAAACCGACGGCCTGCTTGACCAGTGCCTCGACCCGGGTCAGTTCGGCCGCCGACAGCGGCTGCGGTGCAACCTTGCCGTTGGCGCCGGCGCGCGGCACGTTGTCCACCAGCACCGCCACCGACACGCGCTTGATGCGGCCGGCCGGCTGGCGGGTGTGCTGCAGGGTACGGTCCAGCTCGTAGTTGCGGGTCGCGTTCTTGCTGCTTTCGGTCGGTGCCTGCGCGGTGGCCGGTGCCGCGGCCTGGCCCGGCGGGCTGTTGCTGGTGGCACCCGGTACGCCCTGCGGGCCCGGCGTGCTGCTGGTGTTCTCGCTCATCTGCTCGCTGCGCAGCTTCTGCGGCTCGCCGTTGTACAGCTCGCGCGCTTCCTCGGTCACCGAGAAGTCCATGTCGACACTGACTTCGGGGTTGACCCGGCCGGGGCCGGTCATCGGTTCCAGCAGCTCGCGGATACGCTGGTTGAACGAGGTTTCCTGGCGGCGCACCTGTTCGAACTGGGCAGCGTTGACGGCCGCTTCGCTGTTGGGGTCGCTGACGCTGAGCATGCGACCGCTCTGGTCGACCACGGTGACGCGTTCCGGCGCCAGATCGGGAATGGCTGCAGCAACCATGTGCACGATCGCATCAACCTGGCTGCGTTCCAGCTGCTGGCCGCCACGCAGTTCAAGGGTGACCGAGGCACTGGCCACATCACGCTGGCGGGTGAACGCACTGGGCTTGGGAATGGCCAGGTGCACGCGCGAATCGCGCACCGGGCGCAGCGTGTTGATGGTGCGCGACAGCTCGGTTTCCAACGCGTGCTGGTAGCGCGCACTTTCCACGAACTGGCTGACACCAAAACCGGGGTCGCGCTCCATCAGCTCGAAGCCGAGCTTGCCGCTGTCGGTCAGGCCCGAGCCCGCCAGTTTCAGGCGGGCATCATGCAGGTTCTTCTCCGGCACGGTGATGCCGCCGGTGGCCGGGTCCAGCTGGAACGGAATCTGTGCGGCACGCAGCAGATCGGTCGCTTCAGCGGTGGCCTTCTGGTCCAGGCCGGTGTACAGCGGCACCATGCCCGGCTTCTGCGACCAGAAGAACACGAACAGCCCGGCCGCGACGGCCACGGCGATCATCGCCATCAGTCCGAGCCGACGGGTGATCTGCAGGCTTTGCAGCCGATCGAACCACTGGCCCGCCTTTTCGGCGTTCAGGGATTCCTTGGAGAGCGACAGGGCCATGCGGTTCTATCCTTACAGCGGCATGTTCATCACGTCCTGGTAGGCCTGGACGAGACGGTTGCGGACTTCCACGGTGGCGCGGAAGGCGATCTGGGACTGCTGCGAGGCGACCATCACCTTGGCCAGGTCGGCACCGGGTTCACCCAGTTCGAAGGCCTTGGCCAGCGCGCCGGATTTCTGTTGCGCATCGTTGACGCCGGCGATGGCGCCGCGCAGGGTTTCAGTGAAGCTGGCAGGCTGGACCTGCGGCGCATCCAGCACCGTGCCCGGCAGGGCATTGCTACGCGGCGCTTCGGCCAGCGGGTTGAGCGCGGGCTGTCCTACCTGGGTCTGGTAGGAGCGGATCTGGGAAAGGATCGAAGTGACGGAGTGGGACATCTGCAACGGTTCCAGAAACAGGGATGGGGGTGTCTGCTGGAGCTAGTGCAAGTGCCGTGCCGAAATGGCTGATCGGTTCAGTGAAGTGAGGGGGGTATTGCTTTGCGGGGTTGCACCCCGCGCCCCGCGGTAGTGCCGGCCGCTGGCCGGCAACCTCAACAGCGACAGCCAAAGCGGGTTTCCTGTGGGATGGCGGGGTGGGTCCGGTTGCGGGGGACGCCGTGAACCCGTCCATGGGGGCTTGGCCGCGGCATCCATGCCGCGGACACCCCCGCAACCGGACCCACCCCGCCTTCGACAGGTTCCCGCTGCTGTTGGTGGGTGCTGACCGTTGGTCGGCACGCTGCGCTTGGTGGGTGTCGACCTTGGTCGACACGCTGCTGTTGGTGGGTGCTGACCGGTGGTCGGCACGCTGCTCTTGGTAGGTGTCGACCTTGGTCGACACGCTTGATCCACGCCATGCGTGGATGCTGCTCTCGAGGCGCGTGACGCGTCATTTCACCGGCGTCGGTTTTTTGGCCTATGGCTGCAGGGTCCAGCGGCTGGAATTCTGGCGCTGGCGTGGGGCGATGGGGCCGTCGTGCTGGGTGTAGATGAAGCGGCCCTGGTGGTCGGTCAGGCAGGTCAGCAGCAGGGTGTAGCGGGCGGGGCCGGCGGGGTGGGCTTCTGTCATCTGGATTTCCGCAATGTGCGGAGCCAGTTGCTGGTAACGGTAGCTGCCGCCGATGCGGAGGTCGGTGCCGAGGATGTGCAGCACGTACTGATTGCTGCCGAAGCTGACCTGCACCATGCGTCCGGCATTCGGATTATCTGGCTGGTACAGCGGATCGCTGAGGTTGGTGAACTGGCGCTGGTCGAGTGTGGTGGGCAGCGTGCAGTTGGATGCTGCGGCCAAGGCCGGGCAGAGCAGGGCGGCAAGCAGAGTCAGACGATGCATGGCGGAACCTCGTTGGGATGTCCTTGCCATGCTCCGCGGTGCGGTTGCGTTGTCTGTAGGAAAACGTGCAAATGCAGCGAAATATTCTCGGTACCGTCGCCCGGCATCCACGCATGGCGTGGATCTACTGAGCAATCCGGCCGCTGCCATGGAACCGTCGGACCCGCCCGCGCATCAGGCGGACCCCCACAAACACCAACGCCCGGGCAAGCCCAGGCGTTCGTGCCCCCTTCATGCTGGTGACGCGTGTCAGCTGGCCAGTTCGGCCGCTTCGCGTTCGATGCCGTACTTGCGCAGCTTTTCCACCAGGGTGGTGCGGCGCAGGCCGAGCAGCTGGGCGGCGTGGGCAACCACACCCTGGGTGCGCTCCAGTGCTTCGTTGATCAGGCCCAGTTCGATGTTGGCCATGTGGTTGCGCAGGTCCAGGCCGTCGTCCGGCAACGCGGCCGGCGCTGCGGCGCGGTTGACGGCGATGCCATGCTCGAGCGACGGCTGGTTGCCGCTGCCCGGGGTGTGGAACGAGAAGCTGCGCAGGTCCAGGCGTTCTTCGCTGGCGACCACCGGAGCGGCCGCGACCACAGCGGGTACGGCCAGCGCGGCGTCGCCGCGGTAGCGCGCCGGCAGGTCCTGCACGCGCACCGAGCCACCCGGGTGCAGCACGGCCAGGCGCTCGACCAGGTTGGTCAGTTCGCGCACGTTGCCCGGCCATTCGTAGCCGGCCAGCGCCTGCAGCGCTTCCGGGGTGAAGCGCACTTCGCCGCGGCCGGTGCGGGCCAGCTGGGTGGCGATGGTTTCCACCAGCGCCGGCAGGTCTTCGCGACGCTCGCGCAGGGCCGGCACATCGATCGGGAACACGTTGAGGCGATAGAACAGGTCCTCGCGGAACTTGCCATCGGCAATGCGGCTTTCCAGGTCGCGATGGGTTGCGGCGATCACCCGCACGTTGCAGCGGATGGTCTGGTTGCCGCCGACGCGCTCGAAGCTGCGCTCCTGCAGCACGCGCAGCAGCTTGACCTGCATCGGCAGGCTCATGTCGCCGATCTCATCGAGCAGCAGCGTGCCGCCCTCGGCCATTTCAAAACGGCCCTTGCGCGCGGTCAGCGCGCCGGTGAAGGCGCCCTTTTCGTGGCCGAACAGCTCGCTTTCCAGCAGTTCGGCCGGAATCGCGCCGCAGTTGATCGCCACGAACGGACCATCGCGGCGCGGCGAGCGCTGGTGGATGCTGCGCGAGACCACTTCCTTGCCGGTGCCCGATTCGCCCAGCACCAGCACGGTGGTGTCGAACGCGGCGACCTGCTCGATCATCGTGCGCAGTGCGCTGACCGCCGGACCGTTGCCGGTCGGTCCCTGGTCCTGCACGGCACCGGCCTGGTGTTCGGCATCCAGGCGCTTGAGGCTGGCGCGGCGCAGCAGGGCTTCCATCTGTGCGTGACGCAGCGGCGCTTCCAGCGGCCAGATGTTGGCTTCGTGCAGGCCATGCCGCTGCGCGAACGCAGTCGCGTCACCGTCGGCCAGCAGCACCGGCGGCGGCAGGCTGCTGCCCCCCAGCCAGGCGTACAGGGCGGTGCTGGCGGCACTGTCGTCCAGGCTGCCGACGATCACCGCCATCCAGTCGTTCTGGCGCTGGCGCGTCAGGTCGAAATCGGCCGCGTCGGAAACCCAGCGCGGGTTGAAGTCCATGAATTCCAGCAGGGCCACGGTGCGCTCGGCACGCACCGCGTCGTTGTCCAGTACCAGGATGCGCGATTCGCTCACCACCGTTCCTCCCTGAGGCCTTCCAGGATCGGCATGACTTCCTGGATGTAGGACAGCTTGCTGACGAAGTTGTCGGCGCCGGCGCGCAGTGCGTGCTCGCGATGCTCGACGTCATCGAAGTGGCTGGCGATCACGATGTACGGGGCATCATCCTGCGACTTGATCAGGCGGGTGGCCTGCAGGCCGCCCATTTCCGGCATCGCCAGGTCCATCAGCACCACCTGAGGGCGCAGGCTTTCCGAGCGTTCGATCGCTTCCAGGCCGTTGCCGGCGCTGCCGACGATCTGCAGCCAGTCGATCTTGCGGAAGTGGCGCATGGCCGCGTTGATGAAGCCCTCGTGGTCATCGACCAGCAGAACTGTGAGCTTGTTCATGTCCAACATCCTTTTCAGCCCACCCGGGCCAGCTGCGGTTGCCTGGCGTTGACCCGGCGCCGTTCGCGGGCCGGGGCGATATCCAGTTGTTCGCGGTATTTTGCGACGGTTCGACGGGCAATGTTCACCCCTTGGCGGGACAGCAGGCCAGCGATGGCCTCGTCCGCCAGCGGGCGTCCGGCCGGTTCGGCGTCGATCAGGCGGCGGACCATGGCCTTGACCGCTTGGCCGGACACGCTGGCCCCTTCCAGGCGCACGGCGAAGAAGTGCTTGAGTTCGAAGGTGCCGCGCGGGGTCTGCAGGTACTTGCCGGTGGTGATGCGCGAAACGGTGGATTCGTGCATGCCGATTTCTTCGGCCACTTCCTTCAGGGTCAGCGGTGCCATGGCTTCCTCGCCACGCACCAGGAAGGCTGCCTGGCGCTCGACGATCACCCGCGCGGTGCGCAGCAGGGTGTCGTAACGCATCGACAGGCCGCGGCTGAACCAGCGTGCCTCCTGCAGCATCTCGCGCAGGGCCGGCGCAGCCTCACCGCTGTCAGCCAGGGCCTGTTCGTACTGGCTGTTGATCGACACCCGGCGGCTGGTGGCCGGGTTCAGCGCCACCTTCCATTGTTCGTCGGCGTGCCAGGCGACCACGTCCGGCACCACCACTGCATTGCGCTCGGGCAGCAGGCTGTCGCCCGGGCGCGGCTGCAGCGACAGGATCAGGCGGACGGCTTCGCGCACGTCCTCGATCTCGGCATCGTGCTGGCGGGCGAGGGCGGGGTAGTCGTGCGCGGCCAAGGCATCGAGCGCGCCCTGCAGGATGCGCGCAGCCAGATGCCGGGCCGGCACCACGCCGTGCAGGCTGCACAGCTGGGCCAGCAGCGATTCGCGCAGGTCCTGCGCGGCCATGCCGGCCGGCTCGCCCTGCAGCAGGTGCTGGCGGACAGCTTCAACGCCGTCGGCATCGATGTCGAACTGCGCACTGGCCAGCAGCTGCAGCTGCGCCAGCGGTGCCTGCAGGTAGCCGGCATCGTCGCAGTGTTCCAGCCAGAAGGCGGCCACGGCCAGTTCGTGCTCGTCCAGGTCCAGCGCCAGGCGCTGCAGCACGCGCAGCTGCGGGTCGCTCGACTCGCCCGCGGCGATGCGCGCCATGCGGTCGTCGTCGCCGTCCTGCCAGTTGGCGCCGGACACCTCCCACATCGAGGATTCGGGCAGTTCGTCGAACGCGGCCGTATCCAGCGTGGTGGTGGCCGGATCGGTAGCTTCGGCGGCGGGCGCTTCGGCGTCTTCGATTTCCAGCAGCGGATTGGAGTCCAGCAGGCGCTGGATTTCCTGTTCAAGGTGCAGGCCGTCGAGCTGCAGCAGCCGGATCGACTGCAGCAACTGCGGGGTGAGGTGAAGTTGTTGGCCCAGCTGGGTCGAGAGTGAAGCCTTCATCGTGGTTCCCCGGCGCCGCTCCCCGACGCCTTGTGGAACACATCTTGCTTTTGATCCGGCAAGGGCGGAATCGGGGGGTTCCTGAAGGTGTTGGTGGTGTTCCCGACACCGTGTAGGGAAAGCCCCTACACAAGCGCGGGATTTTGACGATCATGCGCGCCAAGTCATTGATTCATGGTCAGCGGCCACGGCGGCAGGTCGTGCGTGCTGTACGGAATCCCGTCGGGATGCGTGTGGGTGACGGTATTTCGGCGCCAGCCCTGCCAGTGGCGCTGCGGCGTTAGCGCCGACGCGGGGACGTCATTCCAGTTCGTGCTGGTGGCGCGCGGCCAGCAGCAGCAGATCATTGGCGCGACGGCAACCCAGCGATTCCATCATGCGTGCGCGATGGGTCTCCACCGTCTTGACGCTGATGCCAAGATCGGCGGCGATTTCCTTGTTGCTCTCGCCCTTGCCGATGCGGCGAAGGATCTCGCGCTGGCGCGGCGACAGTGCGGCAATGCCGGTCGGTTTTTCGCGACCGAGCATCGGCGCCAGCATCTTGGCCGAGATCTGCGGGCTCAGGAATACCTGGCCGGCATGCGCGGCACGCAGCGCCAGTTCCAGCTCCTGCGGTGCGGCATCCTTGACCACGAAACCGACGGCACCCCGATCCAGGGCGTCGCGCACGTGGGCGGCGTCGTCGTGCATGGTCATCATCACGATGCGCGTGCCGGGTGCGCGCAGGCGGATGTCGCTCAGCGCTTCCAGGCCGGTGCGGCCGGGCAGCGACAGGTCCATCAACACCACGTCCGGTGCGTGCTGCAGGGCCATCTGCAGTGCCTGTTCGGCATTGCTGGCCTCGGCGACGAGCTGCACGTCGGCAAACCCCTGCAGCAGCCGCGCCAGGCCGGCGCGAACCAGGGTGTGATCGTCGACGATGAGAACTCGCACAGGCACGCTGGAGGTTGGGGAGGGGGCTCCACCTTAACTTAGCTGAACGGGCACGCCAAGGGCTGTCCGTCCGCCTGCATGGTGGCAGATTTCAGCGTGCGCGGCGGGCCTCGGCCACCTGCCGGCGGTGCAGCCGGAACAGATGCCGTTCCATCGCCATTTCCAGGCCATCGCCGAGGCGATGGAAGCGCAGCCACAGATAGTGACCACCACCGCCATCGGCCGCTTCGGCGATGACTTCCACCGGCAGGTCGATATGGTCGGGCAGCCAGTCGCTGGGTTGCAGGCGGACAACGCCGGCCTGGCCGGGCGTGCTGCCGCTGCGTGGGCCCAGCTGCAGGCGGATGCCACGGCGCGACCAGCGCACCGGGCGAAGCGTTGGTTCCTGGCCCTGCTGGCGGATCAGGCGGCCGAGCAGGACCATGGTCAGGTCCACCTTGGCTTCCAGGCGCTGCAGCTGCAGGCTGGCTTCGCTGCGTTCCTCGTGTTCGTCGATGCGGCTGTCTTCGACCAGTGCCAGGCTGCGCAGCAGGCCTTCGGCACTGCTGGTCCGGCCCACTGCACTGCCGGCCTGGAACTCGGCGGGCAGGGCCAGTTCACAGCTGAGCGTTTCGTCGAACAGCTCGCTTTCAGCCGGGTGGTGCAGGGACGTGGTCGGCAGCACGGTCATGCCAGCGATTCTGCCTGCAGGTAGGCATGCGCGGCGCGAAGGGAGCGGCGGCCGTCCTGCATCTGCACGGAGACTGCGTCGCGACGCTGGCGCAGCAGGCCGAGCAGGCTCTGCTGGCGCTCCAGCAGGGCCGACAGCGGCGCGTGGTCGGCGCTGCCCAGCGGCTGGCTCAGCAGTGCGTGCAGGGTGCTGTCATGGCCATCGAGCAGGCTGTCGGCCTGTTCGAAGGCCTCTTCGTCGAGGGCCTTCTCGAAGGCATCCAGCTGCGCGTTGAGTTCAAGCAGGCTCATGGCGCCACCGCCGCGGGACGGCGCTGTTCGTGCGGAATGGCATTCCAGGCACCGTCGATCTCGCCCAGCAGCTGCAGCGATTCGTCCAGCGCGGCGCGGTCGTTGTGCAGGTTGGCTTCGGTCAGGCGCTGCAGCAGGTAGTCGTACAGCGCCGACAGGTTGCCGGCGATTTCGCCGCCGGCTTCATGGTCCAGCGAGCCGTTGAGGTGGGCGACGATCGCGCATGCTTCGCCGATCGCCTTGCCCTTGCCGGCCTGGTCGCCCTGGTCGAGGGTGGCCTGTGCACGGCGCACGCGCTCCAGCGCGCCAGACAGCAGCAGCGCCACCAGTTTGTGCGGATCGGCATCGGCGACCGCACTGGTCACACCCACCTGGCGGTATTGCTCGGCGTACTGACGGCTGGAACCGTACATTCGTGATTCTCCCTTGCGCGGGGTGCCGGGGTGCGGTCGAAGGGACCGTTGACGCCGGCACTGCGATGATTGCTGTTGCGTCCGTTATCGGTGCGTACGGCGCCAAACTTGAGCGCCGTGCGTGTTTCCTCAGCGGTTCAACTGGGCCAGCTGCTGCTGCAGGGCGGTGTTGCTCTGCTGCAGCTTGCCCATCAGGCTGTCCAATGCCACGAACTGCTTCTTGTAACGGGCCTCGACACCGACCATGCGCGCGTCCAGGTCCTTGCGGCGCTTGTCGATGTTGTCCAGCGTGGTGTTCAGCCCCTTGGTGCGGGCGACGAAGGCGCCTTCCTTGCCAACCGTGGTGCTGACGTAGCCGTCTACCAGTGAATACAGCCGGCCGGCACCGCCGGTATCGCCGGTGACCGCCTGGCGGATCTTCTCCGGCTGCGCGGCGAGGGCTGCGGCGAACTTGGTGCTGTCCAGCACCAGGGTGCCATCGGCATTGGGATAGCCGCGGGTCTGCAGGCCCAGTGCCTTGGCATCCAGCTGGTCGCCTGCCAGGTCCTTGAGCACACCGGACATCGTCGAACGCAGCTGGGCGATCGCACCCCGCATCTGCGCATCGCCGGTCAGCGCGGCGGCTTCCTTGGTCTTCGGGTCGTACTTGGTTTCGGTGTTGATCGCCGCGACGGCCGCGTTGTAGGCGGTGACGAACTCCTGCATCACCTTGGTTGCGGCCGTGGTGTCGGTGCTGATGACGACCGTGCTCAGGCCCGGCACCTTCAGGTTCAGGGTCAGGCCTGGCACCGCGTCGGTCACGGTGTTGCTGGCACTCACCACTTCCACGCCGTCAATGGTCAGCAGCGCATCCTTGGCGGGGCTGTTTTCCTTCAGGCTGCCGACCAGCGCGCCCAGCTTGGGATCGCTGCCGGCGTATTCCAGCTTGATCGCGCTGGCCGCGCCGGTCTTTTCCTGGGCGATGGACAGGTACTGGTTGTCGCCGGAGCTGATCAGCGTGGCCTGCACGCCTTCCTTGCGGCCGGCGGCGTCGATCTTGTTGCGGACGGTGGTAAGCGTGTCGCCTTCCTCCACCTGCACGTTCATCGTCTTGGCCTTGTCACCCACGCCGACGGTAAGCGTCAAGGTTCCGGCACCGAAGGTATCGGTCTTGGGAACCGACGTGTCGGCAATCAGCTTGTGCGCCGACGCCAGGTTCTTCACCTCGACCTTGTGGGTACCGTTGGCTGCGGCCGCCTTGCTGGTACCGAGGTCGTACAGCGCCACCGATGCCGTCAGCACATCCTCAGTATTGCCTGGCTGTGCTTTGCCGGAGGCGGTTACCGTGCGGGTGTCGAAGGCGGTGGTGGCCTTCAATGCGGTCAGGGCGGTCTTCAGCTTGTCGAAGGCCGAGGTGACCGTGCCGAGCGACGACAGCTGCATCTTGGTCTTGGACTGCTGCAGGTTCAGCGCATTGTCGGCCGGCTTGCGGTCCGCTGCGACCAGCTGGTTGACGATGCTGGAGATGTCCAGCCCTGAGCCAATGCCACCGTATCCAAAGTCTGCCACGTCGTTTCTCCTGGTATACGGGCCTGGCCGTCGTGCAGCGGCCCGTCGTCAACGAAAATAGCGGCCTGTGCCGCTGGGTCTTGAGGACTTCGTTGATGCATGCGCCGTGCCACTGGCCGGTGGGGCGGTTCTGGCACGCCGGTTGCAGGAGGTCTGGGGCAGGGTGCGGGTGGGTTCACCGCGGGCTGCCGGGGGTCTGTAAAAAACCCTCCCCCAATGCAGGGGAGGGATCAGGCTACTGACAATCGGGGGGAGACGAAGCCGCCCGGTACGTACAGTCAAAATGCACAACGCTGAAAGAGAGGTCCGCAGGGGCGGGCGATGCCAAGCCGGTTCGGGAAGCTTCCCGGGCCGGGCATGGCCGGCACCTGAGTACGCCGTGGCTGTTGGGTTGCCGCTACCGTCGGTTCAACCCGACGGTAGCGGCGCCTTCTTGCCGTGGATCAGCGCAGCAGGCTGAGCACGCCCTGCGGCACCTGGTTGGCCTGGGCCAGCATGGCCGTACCGGCCTGCTGCAGGATCTGGGTGCGGGTCAGCTCAGCGGTTTCCTTGGCGAAGTCGGTGTCCTTGATGCGGCTGCGCGACGCCGACAGGTTTTCCGACGAGGTCTGCAGGTTGGCCACCACCGAGGTGAAGCGGTTCTGGATCGCACCGAGGTCGGCACGGGTGCTGTTGATCGCACCCAGGGCCTTGTCGACCACTTCCAGCGACTGCTGGGCGCCGAGCACGGTGCTCACGTCCAGCTTCTGCACGTTGGCCGAGGTATCGGTACCGGCGGTGTAGGCGCCAGCGGCAGCCGCGGTGCCCCAGGTCTTGCCGGTGGCATCGTAGTCACTGCGCATCAGGGCGATATCGGCAGCGGCAACAGCCTTGCCTTCCTTCACCGAGCTCAGCTTCAGCGTGCCGTCGGCATTGGCTTCGGCGTAGATGCCGGCTTCGCCGAGCTTGGCGTTGATGGCGGTCGCCACGGCCTTGGATGCGTCGGCCGTGGTGGCACCGGCCTTGACTTCAACCGTGCCGATGTCCACGCCCATCACCGTGCCGGAGAAGCGGGCACCGTCGGTGCTGGCGGCCAGGGCAGCGGTCGCGCCGGTGGCGAAGGTCGAGGTGCCCAGCGAGCCAGCCTTGGCGTCGATGGTCTTGTCGATGGCGATGGCCTGGCCGGCGTTGGCGCCGACCTGGAACAGCTGGCTGGAGAACGAACCGTCCAGCAGCTTGGTGCCGTTGAAGTCCGACTGCTTGGCGACGCGGTCGATTTCCGAAACCAGCTGGGTCACTTCGGCCTGCAGTGCCTTGCGGTCGCTGGCCGAGTTGGTGGCGTTGGAGGCCTGCACCGACAGCTCGCGGACGCGCTGCAGGTTGTTGCCGATTTCGGTCAGCGAACCTTCGGCGACCTGGGCCAGCGAAATGCCGTCGTTGGCATTGCGGATGGCCACGTCGGTGCCGCGGATCTGGGTACCGAAGCGCTCGGAGATCGCCAGGCCGGCCGCATCGTCCTTGGCGCTGTTGATGCGCGAACCGGAGGACAGGCGCTGGATGGTGGTAGCGAGCGAGCTGCCGCTGGTGCTCAGGTTGCGCTGAGCATTCAGGGACATGGTGTTGGTGTTGATGACTTGTGCCATGGTGCTTTTCCTTTGGCGAAGGTGGAACGTATTTCAGGAACCGGGCGGCAGCTCAGCCGCCGCCCGGTGGTCGATCAAGGAGCCGATCAGCGCAGCAGGCTGAGCACGCCCTGCGGCACCTGGTTGGCCTGGGCCAGCATGGCCGTACCGGCCTGCTGCAGGATCTGGGTGCGGGTCAGCTCAGCGGTTTCCTTGGCGAAGTCGGTGTCCTTGATGCGGCTGCGCGACGCCGACAGGTTTTCCGACGAGGTCTGCAGGTTGGCAACGACCGAGGTGAAGCGGTTCTGGATCGCACCGAGGTCGGCGCGGGTGCTGTTGATCGCACCCAGGGCCTTGTCGACCACTTCCATTGCCTGCTGTGCACCCTTGACGGTGCTGACGTCCAGATCGCTGGCGAACTTCGAGGCCGGTGCCGCCGCAGCGGTGGTGGCGGTGAAGGTCGGGGCGGTGGCGCCAGTCCAGGTACCCGGCGTTGCGGTGATGGCCTTGAACGAGCCGTCAGCGTTGGTGCTGTCCTTGACCGAAGTCAGGGTCACGCCGGTGGTGCCGTTCACTTCGGCGTAGACGCCGGTTTCGCCGATCTTGGCGTTGATCGCGGTCACCAGTGCTTCGCGCGAGGCCTTGCCGGTGGCAGCGGCGTCGGCGCCCTGCTTGACCGATACGTCGGCGATGGCCACACCGTTGATCGACAGGCCGCTGGTGCTGAAATCAGCGTTGGTGCCCGGATCGGCCAGGGCCAGCGCGTTGGTGTCGAACTTGGCGCCACCCAGGGCATTGGCCTTGGCATCGATGGTCTTGTCGATGGCAATCGCCTGGCCGGCGTTGGCGCCGACCTGGAACAGCTGGCTGGAGAACGAACCGTCCAGCAGCTTGGTGCCGTTGAAGTCCGACTGCTTGGCGACGCGGTCGATTTCCGAAACCAGCTGGGTCACTTCGGCCTGCAGCGCCTTGCGGTCGCTGGCCGAGTTGGTGGCGTTGGAGGCCTGCACCGACAGCTCGCGGACGCGCTGCAGGTTGTTGCCGATTTCGGTCAGCGAACCTTCGGCGACCTGTGCCAGCGAGATGCCGTCGTTGGCATTGCGGATGGCCACGTCGGTGCCGCGGATCTGGGTGCCGAAGCGCTCGGAGATCGCCAGGCCGGCCGCATCGTCCTTGGCACTGTTGATGCGCGAACCGGAGGACAGGCGCTGGATGGTGGTGGCCAGCGAGCTGCCGCTGGTGCTCAGGTTACGCTGAGCATTCAACGACATCGTGTTGGTGTTGATTACTTGTGCCATGAGGAGAGGTCCTTGAGCGGTTGCACGTGAGTTGGGTTAGACGCCCCCGACGTGCCCCGGGGGCGGCTCATGTCAGCGCTGCAACAGGCTGAGCACGTTCTGCGGTACCTGGTTGGCCTGGGCCAGCATGGCCGTACCGGCCTGCTGCAGGATCTGGGTGCGGGTCAGCTCGGCGGTTTCCTTTGCGAAGTCGGTATCGCGGATGCGGCTGCGCGATGCGGACAGGTTCTCCGAGGAGGTCTGCAGGTTGGCGACCACCGAGGTGAAGCGGTTCTGGATCGCGCCGAGGTCGGC
Source organism: Stenotrophomonas sp. 1278 (assembly GCF_029892765.1). Lineage (NCBI taxonomy): Bacteria > Pseudomonadati > Pseudomonadota > Gammaproteobacteria > Lysobacterales > Lysobacteraceae > Stenotrophomonas > Stenotrophomonas sp. 1278. The sequence goes on along the minus strand of NZ_JARXWD010000001.1, from coordinate 391,727 downwards.
GCGCACGCTGTTGACCGATTCGAGGGCCTTGTCGACGATCGACATCGCCTTCTGTGCGCCTTCGGCCGTGGTGACGTTCAGGTCCTTGACGAAGCTGGCCGTTGCACCGGTCAGCGTGCCGCCGTTGGTGCTGGTCTCGGTCAGGCCCAGGCCGGCGATGGTGGCGGCGGTGGCGCCGGCCGGCGGGGTCGCCGCGCTGACACCCAGAGCGAAGGTCTGGCCGTCCTTGACCGAGGCCAGGCTGACCACGCCGGCGTTGACGGAGGCGACCACGCCGGTTTCGCCCAGCTTGTTGTTGATCGCGGCCGCGGTGGCCGAGGTGATCGATTCGCCTGCCTTCACGGTGAAGTCGCTGACGGTGACCGTGGTGGCGGCGCCGCCCGGCGGGGTCACCGAGATCTGCAGGCCGGAGTAGGTGGTATCAGCGGTGGCCTTGTCGGCTGCAGCCAGGCTGGTGCCGGTGTAGACGTTGGCGAAGCTGGCCGCGCCCAGCGAATCGGCCTTGGCGTTGACCACGCTGTTGATGGCGATGGCCTGGCCGGCGTTGGCGCCCACCTGGAACAGCTGGCTGGTGAACGAACCGTCCAGCAGCTTGGTGCCGTTGAAGTCGGCCTGCTTGGCGACGCGATCGATTTCGCTGACCAGCTGGGTCACTTCAGCCTGCAGCGCCTTGCGGTCGCTGGCCGAGTTGGTGGCGTTGGAGGCCTGCACGCCCAGTTCGCGGATGCGCTGCAGGTTGTTGCCCACTTCGTTCAGCGAGCCCTCGGCCACCTGGGCCAGCGAGATGCCGTCGTTGGCGTTGCGGATGGCCACGTCCAGACCACGGATCTGGGTGGTGAAGCGCTCGCTGATGGCCAGGCCGGCGGCGTCGTCCTTCGCGCTGTTGATGCGCAGGCCGGACGAGAGGCGCTGGATGGTGGTGGCGAGCGAGCTGCCGCTGGTGCTCAGGTTGCGCTGAGCGTTGAGCGACATCGTATTGGTGTTGATTACCTGTGCCATGGGGTCGTCTCCTCTTATGTGGAACCCGTTGGTGAATGGAACGAAGCGCCGCCTGATTTTTTTGTTTGGCTGTGTGCTTCGCCGTTGCCAAATGAATAACGGCGCTTTGTCAACAACCTTTAGCCGGGAATTTCGTTGCAACCGAATTTCGTCGCTGAAAGCTGTTTTTCCGGGGATTTCCGCCCTGGAAAAGCGTCAAGGCCACCCCTGGCAGGGGCGGTCGGGCATGCCCAACCCACGCTGATGAAGGTATCGGCGGGGGCCGGCTGGGCTTGATGGGCGATCTCGGAACATCCGCCGGGCATGGCCCGGCGCTACCAGAGCGAAGCCTTCGGGACATCCGCCGGGCATGGCCCGGCGCTACCAGGGCCAACCCTTCGGAACATCCGCCGGGCATGGCCAACCTTTCGGTAGCGCCGGGCCATGCCCGGCGAGCGCAGCGGTACATGACCGCCGAAACGAAAAAGGCCGCGATGCAGGGCATCGCGGCCTTGGGCTCCAGCGCTGGCGCGTGGAATCAGCGGATCTTGTTGAACAGCGACATCGACTGCATCTGCGAGAACAGCGTCTGTGCCGCCTGCAGCGCGGTGCTTTCCAGCTGGTACTGGCTCAACGCATCGGCGTAGTCCAGGTCGCGCATCTCCGACAGCGTGGTCTTCAGCGTCACGCCATTGGCCTCACGCATCTCCGCCGCGTTGTCCAGCGCCTTCAGCTGCGCGCCACCGGCGGCGCGCGAATCGATCATCCGTTCCGCCGCGCGGCCGACATCACGCAATGCGCTCTGCAGTTCGTTCTGCTGCGCGGCCATCTTCGCCGGGGTACCGGTATCGGCATCCAGTGCGGCGATCAGCTTGTCCATGGTGCCGAAGATGTCGCGGCTGCTGGCGGCCTGCACGTTGAAGCTGTCACCTGTTGCTGGCGCGCCAGCGATCTGCAGGCGAACGCCGTTGATCTCCAGTTCGCTACCGGCCTTGTAGGTGCCAGTGCCGGTCACGTTGCCGGCACCGTCCAGCACTTCGTACTGGTCGGCCGCGGTGAAGCGCACGCTGAACGATTGCCCGTTCCAGCTGTCGCTGCCGTCGCGGGTGATGTTGGTCAGCACGCCGTTGCCGGCGTTGCCTGCCGCTGCGCTGCCATCGACGAAGCCATCGCCGGTGGGGATGCGCAGGAATATCTCGCTGCCGGGCAGGGCGTCGCGCACGTAGGTATCCGGGCCGACTTCCACCTGGCGCTGGGTCTGGTCGCCGCGATAGACAACCTTGCCGTCAATCTTGGCGAACGGCGGATCGCTGTCGTTGGTGCCGCCGAACACGTAGCGGCCGGTGCCGTCGCTGCTGTTGGCCAGCGACAGCAGGCCCTCGCGGATCTGGTTCAACTCGGTGATCAGGGTCTTCTTGTCGGGCGCACTCAAGGCGGGATTGCTGGCCTGGATGGTCAGATCGTTGACGCGCGCCATCAGGTCGTTGACCTGGGCCAGGGTGTTTTCCTGCACGCCCAGGCGGTTCTGCACGTTGTTGCCATTGAGCTTCATGCGTTCCAGTGCGGCCAGGCTGCGGTCCAGGCCCACCGCAGCGCCTGCAGCGACCGGATCGTCCTTGGCGCTGACGATCTTGCTGCCGGTGGCGATCTGCTGTTCCAGGTGGCTGAGCTTGGCCTGCTTGGCCATCATCAGCGCAACCGACTGGCTGTACATCATTCCGGTGGAGATGCGGTTGCTCATCGGCGCACGGCTCCCAGGATGGTCTGGAACATGGAATCGGCGGTGGAGATCAACTGCGAGGCGGCCTGGTAGGCCTGTTGCAGGCGCAGCATGTCGGCCGCCTCCTCATCGAGGTTGACGCCGGACACTTCGTCACGCGCTGCCTGTGCCTGGTCGGCGATCACCTGCTGCGCCCCCAGCGAATACTCCGCCGAACGCGCTGCTGCACCGACCTGGGTGGTCAGCCCGCCCAATGCGCCGCCCAGCGTCACCGTGCCGGCGTTGAACGCCTTGGCCGATTCCACCTTGGACAGCTTGGTGGCATTGCTGTTGTCCGACGAGCCGGCCGGAGTCGGGGTGATGTTGAAGGTGTCGCCATTCTTCGGCACGCCATCGAGCACGAAGCTCCAGCCGTTGGCGCTGATGGTCTGCCCGGGCGTATAGGTCTGCGGCGGGCCGCCATCGATGGTGTAGGTGGTGGCCGAGGTGAACACGATCGCAGCCGGATTGCGCAGGTTGGCGTTGGCCGCATCGGTCACGGTCACGCCGCTCAGCTTGCCGGTGCCGGTGTTGGCCAGTGCGGCAGCGCCCTTGATGGCGGCGGCCGCGGCAATGCGCGACGGATCGGTGATCGCCATCTCCAGGCTGCCGGCTACGCCAGCCGTCGGCTGCAGCAGGAAGCGGTCGTTGGCCGCCGGGGCACCGCCCACCACCAGCTTCACGCCGTTGATGATCAACGGGTCGGCAGCGGTACCGGTGCCGGTCAGCGGGACGCTGGCGCCGGTGTCGGCGCGGCTGGCGGCCCAGTTGCTGCCATCGAACTTGAGCACGATGTTCTGTGCTTCCAGCTTGCCGAGGTCGCCGTAGCTGGCGGTGATCGCGCCGGTGCCGGTGTTGCCGGCATTGCCGGTGACGCGCGGCGTGCCGATGTTGAAGAAGTCGCCGCCCATCTGTCCGTACAGATCCACGCCTTGGCGATGGGTGCTGTTGAACGTCTCGGCCAGGCCCACAGCCAGCTTGCCCAGTTCGGCCTGGGCCGGGGTCAGCACGGTGTCGCGGAATTCGAGCAGGCCGCCGATCTGTCCGCCCACGGCCTTCGGGTCCAGGGTAATGGTGCCGCCCTGGGTCTGCAGCGCAAGCTGCAGGCGCTCGGGCTGGTACGGGTCGGCCACCGTGGTGACCTTCGATGCGGTGGTACCCACCACCAGCGCCTGGCCGCCGGCGGTGTAGACGTTCATGATGCCGCCGTCCTGGATCACCGCGGTGCCGCCGGTGTAGCCCACCAGCTGCGAGATCAGCTGGTCGCGGCGGTCCAGCAGGTCGGGCGCGGCGTTGGCGATGTTGGTGCCGATGGCACCGTTGATCTGCGCGATCTCCGACGCCAGCCGGTTGACTTCGGTGGCACCGGCCATCAATCCATTGTTGACCTCGCCATTGAGGTTGTTCAGGTGGGTGTTGAGCTGGCTGAAGCGGTTGGCCAGGGCCTTGGCGCCATCGAGCATGTTCTGCCGGTCGGCCGTGCCCGCTGCGTTGGAGGACAGGCCGCTGACGGTATCGAAGAAGTTCGACCAGACCCCGGCCACGTTGGTGGCCGCGTCGGAGAACAGGGCATTGACCCGGTCGGCCATGCCCGAGAGCTGCTTCAGGCGTGCCAGTTCGCCGCCGCTGTCGAGCAGGCGCGAGATCGCCAGCTGGTCGGCGGCGCGTCGGATGTCGACGATGCGGGTGCCGTTGCCAACGTCACCATAGCCGTAGTTCTGCGGGGTGGCGGTGGCGAAGTCGACCTTCTGCCGGCTGTAGCCGGGAGTGTTGAGGTTGGCCACGTTGTGGCTGGTGGTGGCCAACGCACGCTGGAAGGCGAGCAGGGCACTGGTACCGGTGGAAAGTACGCTGGACATGGGGTTCCTCAACGACGGGTGATACCCAGCGCCGCGGTTGCGGTGCTGGCGAAGGTCTGGCCGATGCGTGAGCCGGCGTCGGCCACGGCGGCCACGGCGCGCTCGATGGTCGGGCCGCCGGCGATCGCGGCGATCTTGGCCGCGTAGCGCGGGTCGGTGGCGTAGCCGGCGCGTTGCAGGCCGCGCGCGAAGCCCTGCACATCGGTGCCGGCCTGCAGCGCCTGCTGGTAGCGCGGGCTGGTCTTCAGCAGGCGCACGTAGTCGGCAAAGCTCTCTGCGGGCGAGGTGTAGGCGCGGAAGCTGGCGGTCTCGTTGCGGCGCACGCCATCGACATACTCATGGGTGCCGGCGGTAGCGCTCTGGCCCTTCCAGCCGGTGGCCTTGATGCCGAACAGGTTGTGCGAGGTGCTGCCATCGGCATGCTTGATCTGGCGCTTGCCCCAGCCGGTTTCCAGCGCTGCCTGGGCAACCAGGGCGCGCGCGTCCACGCCCAGTTCCTTGGCCGCGCTCTGTGCGTGTTGCCAGATGCTGGCGACGAAGCCTTCCGGGGTGTGTGCGCCCAGCTGGGCGACGGCGGTGCGCGTGGCCAGTGCATCGGCCGGGGTGCCGCTGCTGCCACGGTTGCTGGCGGTCGGCGCCCACTGGTCGCTGGCAGCGGCCCAATCGGCGCCACCGATGGCACCGGCATAGGGATCGTCGGTACCCAGCGAACGGTGCATGCCGCTGCTTTCCCGGCCCGCAATCAGGTCCAGCGCCTGCTCCATCGGGGCGACGGAGGACTGCGCGCCATCCTGCACACCGGCCGCCATCTGCTGCAGCATGCGCACGGCCTGGCCGGCGTCCTGCAGCGGCAGCGACGGCGCCGCGGGCGCATTGAGCTGGTAGGCGCGGCTGGCCTTGGCCGGGTCCACCCGGGTATCCAGCGCCGGGCCATCGGCCTGCGCGCCGGACAACTGCCGGGTGATCATGCTCGACAGGCCCAGGCCCTTGCCGCGGGTCATCGCCTCGGCGATCTTCTGGTCGTACATCTCCCGGAACATCTTGTTTTCACCCGGGAACAGCGAATCGCCGAAGCTGGCGTCACGCATGCTCTTGACCAGCATCTGCGCGAACTGGCCTTCAAGCTGGCGCGCGACCTTGTCGATCTTGGCCGGGTCGTTCTGCTGGGCCGGGCTGAGTTCGAATGCGGGAGTGATGCGCATGTCAGATCACCTCGAGCTCGGCGCTCAGGGCGCCTGCCTGCTTCAGTGCTTCCAGGATCGCGATCAGGTCGCCCGGTGCCGCGCCAACGGCGTTCACCGCATGCACGATCTCGTCCAGGGTGGTGCCGCCATTGAACTTGAACATCCGGCTGCCATCGTTGGTGGCGGTGATGGTCGACTGCGGCGTGGCCACGGTCTGGCCACCGGCAAAAGCGTTGGGCTGGCTGACGTTGGTGTTTTCCTGGATGGTCACCGTCAACGAGCCATGCGAGATCGCGGCCGGGCCGACACGCACCTGCTGGCCGATGACCACGGTGCCGGTACGCGAGTTGACCACTACCTTGGCCGGTGCAGCGCCCGGGGTCAGTTCCAGGTTTTCGATACGGGCCAGCAGGCCGATGCGCGCACCGGCATCGGTGGGCGCACGCACGGCAACGGTGCCGCCGTCCACGGCACGCGCCGAACCTTCGCCGAAGGCATTGTTGAGCGCACCCACCATCCGCGAGATGGTGGTGAAGTCGCTGTTGTGCAGGTTCAGGGTGATCTCGCCGCTGGCGCCGAACACATCGGGGAGGGCGCGTTCAACGGTCGCACCGTTGGGGATGCGGCCGACGCTGGGCACGTTCACCGAGACGCGCGAACCGTCCTTGCCCTGTGCACCGAAGCCGCCCACGATCAGGTTGCCCTGGGCAATCGCGTAGACCTGGCCGTCGGCACCGCGCAACGGCGCCATCAGCAGCGAGCCACCGCGCAGCGACACGGCGTTGCCGATCGAGGACACGGTGATGTCGATCGGCTGGCCGGGCTTGGCGAACGGCGGCAGCTCGGCGTGGATCGCCACTGCCGCCACGTTCTTCAGCTGCGGGTTGACGTTGGCCGGTACGTTGACGCCCAGCTCGCCCAGCAGGTTCTTCAGGCTCTGCACGGTGAAGGGCGCCTGGCTGGTGCGGTCGCCGCTGCCATCCAGGCCGACCACCAGGCCGTAACCCACCAGTGCATTGCCGCGCACGCCCCCCACCTGGGCCAGGTCCTTGATGCGCTCGGCGCTGGCGGGGGCAGCCACTGCGAAGACCATGAACACGGCGCAGTAGAGCGACGCTGCGCGTCGCTGCCAGGAAGAAGAGAAGGAGAGTTTCATGGCCATACTCAGAACGGCGTCAGGCCGGAGTTGAAGAAGCGGCTCAGCCAACCCATCGCGTTGGACTGCGCGACAGGGCCGCGGCCGCCATAGACGATGCGCGCTTCGGCCACGCGGCTGGAAGGCACGGTGTTGTCCGCGCTGATGTCGCCGGGGCGCACGATGCCCTGTACCTGCACCAGCTCATCACCCTGGTTCAGGCGCAGGTTCTTCTGCCCCTGCACCACCAGGTTGCCGTTGGGCAGGCGCTGCACCACGGTCACGGTCACGTTGCCCTGCAGGCGGTTGCTCTGCGCGCTGTTGCCCTTGCCGGTGAAGTCGCGTGCGCCCTTGGCCGTTGCACTCAGGATGTCCTTGCCGCCCAGGGTGACCGGTGCACCGAGAATCGACGGCGTGCCGAGGCTCAGGTTCGATTCCTTGTTGGTGGCGGTGTTGGCGCTGGTCTGCGCGGTGGTGTTTTCCAGCAGGGTGATGGTCAGCAGGTCGCCGACATCGCGCGCACGGCGGTCCGAATACAGCTGCAGGGTCGGGCCGGCGGCGTAGATCGCGCCGGCGGTCGGTTCGGCCTGCGGCGGCATGATCGGCTGCAACGGCGCCATCGTCGGATAGGGGCGCACGTCGCCAGCGATCACGCAGCCACCGAGCAGGGCAGCCACGGCGCAGGCGAGGGCAGTACGGGCGAAGGAAGAAAGGGGCGACATGGCAGTTTCCCGGTGAGGGCGGTCAGAGCTTGTTGCTGAGGTAGCCGAGCATCGAGTCGGTGGTCGAGATCGCCTTGGCGTTCATTTCGTAGGCGCGCTGGGTTTCGATCATCGACACCAGCTCTTCCACCACGTTGACGTTGCTGCCTTCCAGCGCACCCTGCACCACGGTGCCCAGGCCGTTCAGGCCGGGATTGCCGTTCTGCGCCGGGCCGGAGGCGGTGGTTTCCAGGAACAGGTTTTCACCACGTGCCTGCAGGCCCGCCGGATTGACGAAGTCGGTAAGGGTCAGCGCACCCACTTCCACCGATGCCGCACCGTCGGCCATCTTCACGCTGATGGTGCCGTCGGTACCGATGGTCACCGACTGCGCGCCTTCGGGAATCTGGATGCCCGGCTGCACCGGGTAGCCGCTGTTGGTGACCAGCTCGCTGTCCTGGTTGATCTTGAACGAGCCGTCGCGGGTGTAGGCCGAGCTGCCGTCGGGCATCTGCACTTCGAAGAAGCCGCGGCCGTTGACCATCACGTCAAGCGCGCGGCCGGTCTGCTGCTGGCTGCCCTGCTCGAAGTTCTTGGCGGTGGCCACCACGCGCACGCCGGTCCCGATCTGCAGGCCGGTAGGCAGCTGGGTCTGTGCCGAAGAGGAACCGCCGGGCTGGCGCACCTGCTGGTACAACAGGTCCTCGAAGCTGGCGCGGTCCTGCTTGAAGCCGGTGGTGTTGGTGTTGGCGAGGTTGTTGGAAACCACCGACATGCGCATCTGCTGCGCATCCAGTCCGGTTTTCGCGATCCACAATGCCTGGTTCATCTTCGGAGTCCTGTCTGGGTGAAGCCGGCCGCGCGGTGCGGCCCATGGGGTAGGGAGTGCAAGCGGCGTGCCAGCACCGGCGCGGGCCGGTGCCGGAATTCCGTCAGCTGCCCAGGCGCAACAGGCTGTTGGCGCTGCGCGCGTTGTCATCGCCGTGCTTGATCACCTGCACCTGCATTTCGTACTGGCGCTGCAGCTGGATCATCTGCACCAGCGCGCCGGCGGCATCGACGTTGCTGCCTTCCAGCTGGCCGCTGTGCACCGCCGTGCCCTGCGCCTGAGCGAACGGCTGCAGCGGATCGGTATTGCGGAACAGGCCATCCAGGCCGCGTTCGAGGCGATCATCCGGCGCCTGCACCACCTTGATCCGGCCGATCATCGCCATCGTCTGCGGGCCTTCGCCCTGCGGGATGATCGAGATCGTGCCGTCGTTGCCGATCTCCATCGCCTGGTAGGGCGGAATCGCGATCGGGTTGTTGTTGTCGTCCAGCACCGGACGGCCGCTGGAGGTCACCAGCTGGCCGTTCGGGGTCACCGACAGCGCGGCGCCACGGGTGTAGGCCTCGCTGCCATCGGTGGACTGCACGGCAAGCCAGGTGCCGGTCTGCAACGACAGGTCCAGCGGCTTGCCGGTGATGTGCTGCGCGCCGGCCGTGCGGTTGAAGCCCGCATCGACATGCAGTGCATCCACCCGCGAGGCAAAGCCCGGGCCACGGATCGGGAAGGCTTCGGTGTTGGCCAGCGCTTCCTTGAAGCCGGGGGTGTCCGAGTTGGCGAGGTTGTGGCTGAGCGTTCCCTGCGCCTGCAGGGAGGCGCGGGCACCGGTCATCGCCACGTAAAGGGCTTTATCCATGCGGGGAGTTCCGTGACAGGGTCAGCAGGTCATCAACGGATGTTGATGACGGTCTGGGTGATCTGGTCCTGGGTCGTGATCATCTGCGCGTTGGCCTGGAAGTTGCGCTGCGCGGTGATCATGTTGACCAGCTGTTCGGTCAGGTCGACGGTGGAGGATTCCAGCGAACCGGCCTGGATCTTGCCGAGGTTGGAGGTGTCGGCGGCGCCGGTGCGCGGCGTGCCCGAATCGAAGGTCTCCACCCACAGGTTGTTGCCCTTCTGTTCCAGGCCCTGAGGATTGTTGAAGCTGGTCAGTGCGACCTGGCCCAGCGGCTTGTCGTCGCCGTTGGAATAGCGGGCGAACACCACGCCGGTTTCCGAAACGGTGATTTCGTTGAGCTTGCCGGCCGCGTAGCCATCCTGCTGGGTGTTGCGCAGGGCGAACTTCTCGCCGTACTGGGTCGAGCCGCTCACATCCAGCGTCATGTTCAGCACGCCGGCGCCGGTGGTCGGGGTGAAGGTGCCCAGGCTGATCTTGCCGTTGGCCGGTGCGGTCAGCTTGCCGGCGTTGTCGAAGGTCAGCGGGGTGGGCGTACCGGCCGGCTGGCCATCGACGTAGTTGTGCACCGTCCAGGCGTTGGTGGCCGCTTCCTTGACGAAGTAGGACACCTGTGTGTGGCTGACGCCCAGCGAGTCATACACGGTGATGCCGCCGCTGGAATGGCTGTAGCTGTTGGAATTGGTGGGGTCGAAGGGGTTCACCGTAGGCTGCTTGGCATTGCCGGGCAGGGTGAAGCCGACCTTGACCTCGCTGGTCTGCTTGGGCGGGCTGTCGGTGGTCAGCAGCTGCAGGTCGACCAGGCGGCCGGCGTCGAAGTTGGTGCCGTCGGCGTTCGGAGCGAACACCTGCAGGCGTGCGCCCTGCGGGTTGACCACGTAGCCGGCGGCGTCGGTCTGGAAGTTGCCGGCGCGCGAGTACACGCGTGCACCGTTCATGTTCATGGTGAAGAAGCCCTCACCGGAAATGGCCATGTCCAGGCTGCGGCCGGTCTGCTCGTTGTTGCCCTGGATGAACTGCTGGGCCACGTTGGAAACACGCACGCCCGAGCCGATCGCGTTCTTGGACAGGCCGTAGCTGGTGGCGGCGAACAGGTCGGCGAATTCCGCACGCGACTGCTTGAAGCCGGTGGTGTTGACGTTGGCCACGTTGTTGGCGGTGACGCTCAGGTCCGAGTTGGCAGCGTTGATGCCGGACAGGGAAATGTTGAAGCCCATGGGATGCTCCTGTTGGATGCGGTAGGTGCGGCTCAGCTGACGCGGAGCACGTAGTCGAGAGGGGCCGTGCCCAGGCCCTTGAGATTCAGGTAGAGGCCGTCGGAACCGACGGTCACGCTTTCCACCGGTGCCTGCACGAAGGTGGACAGCTTGGTGCTCTTGCCGGTGGTGTCGACGTGGTTGGCGACGATGTTGTACTTGCCCGGCTCCATGCGCTTGCCGTTGGCATCCTTGCCATCCCAGGTGAACGCGGTCTCGCCGGCGGCCTTGGCTTCAACGCTGATCGAGGTGACCTTGGCGCCGTTGGCGTCGGTGACGTCCACGGTGACGATGCCGGCGGCCGGCGCGGCAACCGTGCCCTCCACCGAACCTTCCTTCTCCAGCACCAGCTTTTCCGACGGCACCAGCACCTGGTGGCCGACCAGGGCGGCGCCACGCAGCACCTGGTCGCTGGCCATCGACTCCTGGAAGCCCTTCACCGACTTGTTCAGATCGGTGATGCCCTGCACGGTCGACATCTGCGCCATCTGCGAGACCATCTGCGTGTTGTCCATCGGCTTCAGCGGGTCCTGGTGCTGCAGCTGCTCGGTCATCAGGCGCAGGAAATCGGCCTGGTCCAGCGTGTTCTTCTTCTTGGTGGCGTTGCTGTTGGGGGCGTTCAGGCCGAGTGCGGCGTAGACGTCCTGGTTGCTCTGGTTGTTGACGGCAGTGGTCATGGCGGTGTCCGGTGCAGCGGGCCTCAGCGGCCCATGGTCAGGGTGGCCAGGGCCAGTTCCTTGGCGGTGGTCAACATCTCCACGCCGGCCTGGTAATTGCGCGAGGTCGAGATCAGGTTGACCATCTGCGCCACCGGATCGACGTCGGGCTGGTAGATGTAGCCATCGCCGTCGGCCAGCGGATGGCCCGGCTCGTAGCGCTTGATCGGCGCCGCGTTGCTCTGGGTGATCTCCTTGACCTGCACCGAGGTGATGTTCGGATCGGTCTTGCTGGTCACCGCCTGGAAGATCGGTTCCAGCGGCTTGTACACCGCGTCGGCCGAGCCGGCGATGCTGTCAGCGTTGGACAGGTTGGAGGCGATGGTGCTCATGCGCACCGACTGCGCCTGCAGCGCGGAGCCGGCGATATCGAAGATCGGCAGGTTGCTCATGGCTTATTGCCCCGTGATCGCGGTGAGCATGGAACGCACCTTGCTTTCGACGAAGCTCAGCGAAGCGCGGTATTCCAGTGCAGCGCGGCCATAGGCGGCGCGTTCGGCATCGGGGTCGACGGTGTTGCCGTCGATGCTGGGCTGTACGCCCTCGCGGGCCACCTGGAACGGGTTGAGGCCACTACCGATTTCGTAGTGCTGCTCGTTGGTGGTGGTCATCAGGCCGTTGGCATCCAGCCCCTGCGCATGGCGAAGGGCCGAATCGAAGTCCAGGTCCTGGGCCTTGTAGCCGGGGGTGTCGGCATTGCCGAGGTTGCTGGCGATCAGCTTCATGCGCTGTTCGCGCAACGGCATTGCCTGGGCATGGACGCCCAGGTAGTCGGTAATCAGGTTGCGCACGGTGCACTCCCACGGGAACGTTGCCCGGGAAGCTGCAAGCGGTGTGCCAGAACCGTGGTGCGCAACATCGCGCTCGCCGGGCATGGCCCGGCGCTACCGTGGGTCGGAGCAGGTGTCTGGTAGCGCCGGGCCGTGCCCGGCGGAGACGCGTGCGGCGGCCTTACGCCGCCATCGCCACCTTGCGCAGGCGGTCCAGCACGAAGTCGGCCAGCTCGTGCGGCGAATACTTGGCGACGAAGGCGTTGGCACCCACGCGCTCGACCATCGCATTGTTGAATACGCCCGACAGCGAGGTATGCAGCAGCACGTACAGCCCGGACAGGCCGGCATGGCGCCGGATTTCCGTCGTCAGCGTGTAGCCGTCCATGGCCGGCATCTCGATGTCCGAGATCACCATGGCGTAGCGTTCGGCCGGGTTTTCACCCGAGGCATGGATCTGCAGCAGGTGGTCCAGCGCCTGTTTGCCGTCCGAGAGCAGGGTCGCGCCCACCCCCAGCTGGTCCAGCACGCTGCGGATCTGCTGGCGCGCCACCCGCGAATCATCCACCACCAGCACCTGCAGCTGCGGGGCGTCGGCGGGCATCGCCATGGCCGGGTCGAGCACGGCCTCACCGCGCACCTGGGCGATGTCGGCCAGCACGCTTTCCACGTCGATCACCTGGATCAGCTCGCCCTGGAAGCGGGTCACCGCGGTCAGGTAGCTCGATTCAGCGCCCAGTTCCGGCGGCGGGTGGATGTCTTCCACCGCGATGTTGACGATGCGCTCCACGCCGCTGACCAGGAAGCCCTGGATCGAGCGGTTGAACTCGGTCACCACCAGGTAACCGGGTGCGGTGTCCGCATCGGGCTCGCGCTCGGGGTGGCCGATGGCCAGGCCCAGGTCCAGCACCGGCACCGAACGGCCGCGCACGTCGGCCACGCCGGCGAACTGGCCGGGCAGGCCGGGCACCTGGAACAGTTCCGGGCGGCGCAGCACTTCCTGCACCTTGAAGACATTGACGCCAAAAAGCTGACGTCCGCCGAGGCGGAACAGCAGCAGCGCCAGGCGATTGTGGCCGGCCAGTCGGGTTCGCTGGTCGATCCGGTTGAGCAGGTCATGGGACATGGCTGCTGTATCGGCGCGGGCAGGGGGAACTTGAGGGCGAGTGCAGGGCCGCGGCCGGGAAGCTGTCCGCCCTGTGCCTGTGGCACGCAGCTTGCACGCGTCTGGGCCAGGTCTTACCGACAGGAGGCGCCATGCGCCGCATTGTTCTTTTCCTTGCCACTGCAATGGCCGTGGCCGCGCCGTGGGCAACCGCTGCCGACTGGCAGCCGGTGGCCAGCATCCGTGCTGCCGCGTTGTCGACCCTGGCCGCCGGCACTGAAGGTGAGGCCGTGGTTGCCGATGCGCTGCGCCTTCCAAAATGCGGGGGCGCGTTGCAGGTGCAGCCCACGGCAAACACCACCGTGGAAGTGAGTTGCCCCGACGCCGGTGGCTGGCGCCTGTTCGTGCCGGTGAAGGTGCGCCGCAACCAGACCGTGCTGGTGCTGACCCGTGGCATCGGCACTGGAGAATCCATCGCCGCCGCCGATATCAGTACTGCCCAGCGTGACGCGGCACGGATTGCCGGCGCAGTGCTGGCCGATCCTGCCGCAGCGATCGGCCGCATCGCCCGTCGGCCGTTGCCGGCAGGAACACTGTTGTCGAGCAACGATCTGGTTGCACAGCGTCTCATCAAGCGAGGAGACAGTGTGGCGCTGGTATCGCGGCGTGGTTCGGTCGAGGTCCGCATCGCCGGCCGCGCACTGGGCGATGCCGGCCAGAACGAGCGCGTCTCGGTGGAAAACCTGTCCTCGCGCCGTATCGTGCAGGGCACGGTGGACGCGACCGGTGACGTAATCGTGGCGCGTTGAAATAATGCAGAATTCCCCTAAAGATCACGGCCCTGCGGCCGTTATCCCTTGTGTACGGCAACTCCAGGACACCCCATGAGCCAGAAAATCGACGGCAACCTGCAGGTCCCCCAGGCACTGCGCAGCGTGACCACCCCGGCCGCCAAGCCCGGCGTCAGCACCGATTCGGCGGCACGTCCAGTCGAGGCGGCCGACAGCCTGCGCCTGACCGGCGAAGCCACCAACCTGCAGGCCATCGAGCGTGAGCTGAGCACCGCCCCGGCGATCGACGCCCAGCGTGTTGCAGCGGTGCGCGAATCGCTGCAGAACGGCACCTACAAGATCAATCCGGACGCGATCGCTTCGCGCATGCTTGAACTGGACCAGCAGCTGCAAGGATGACCGCGGCGATGAGCGAGCCGCTGCAGCGCCTTGCCCAGGCCCTGGACGTTGAACGCCAGGCCCTGGTCGAGCACGACGTGCACGCCCTGATCCGTGCCACCGGCGCGAAGCTGGAAGCGCTGCGTGCGCTGGAAGGCGCGCCACCGGTGGGCGAGGGCGAGCAGCTGCAGGAACTGGCCGAGCGCAACCGCGCCAACGGGGTGCTGCTGTCGCGGCGCCGGCGCGAGGTCAACTGGGCACTGCGCCAGATGGGCCGCACCGAAGAGTCCTCGGCATACGATGCCAAGGGCCAGTCGCATACCGTCACCGCGCGGCGGCCACTCGCCATCGCCTGACAGGACCGGCGGTCGGCTGACCGCCCGATGGCGGCTGTGGGCCGCCGCATGAACGCGTATATTGGGCGCCTGTTTGATCGCCCCGAGCCGCCGTGTCTGCCGCCAACGTTCTGGTTACCGCCCCCCTTCCGCCGCAACCGGTGCTGCAGGCCCTGCTTGAGCGCCTGCGCGAGGGCCTGCTGCTGTTCACCGAAGATGGGCAGGTCGCACTGGCCAACCCGGCCGCGCAGAGCCTGCTGGGCAGCGATGAAGGCACCTTGCCGCCGCCACAGCGCCTGCGCCAGCTGCTGCCGCCGGATGCGCTGGAACATGCGCGCCAGCACGGTCACTGGAACGGCAGCCTGCCACTGGGCGAGGGCGTGGTCATCGCCCATCTGTACTTCCATGGCGAACCCGGTTCGGGGCACTACCTGGCCTTGTTCCGCCATATCGAAGGCCAGGAAGACTACGAACGCGAACTGCAGCAGCGCCATGCCGAACTGCGCCAGGCCTACCTGCGCTTGAACGGCACCCAGGAAAAGCTGCTGCAGTCGGAGAAGATGGCGTCCATCGGCCAGCTTGCCGCCGGCGTGGCGCACGAGATCAACAACCCGATCGGCTACGTGCATTCCAACCTGGGCAGCCTGCAGGAATACCTGCGCAGCCTGTTCACGGTGATCGAAGCCTACGAACGCGCCCTGCGTGCGCCCGACCCGAAGGCGTTGATTCCGGAAATCGACGATATCCGTGACCGCCTGGACATCGATTTCATCAGCCGCGACCTGCCGCAGCTGATGGCCGAGTCACGCGAAGGCATCGAGCGCGTCACCCGCATCGTGCGCGACCTGAAGGACTTCTCCTATTCCGGCCGCGACGAATCGTGGAAGCTGGTCGACCTGCATTCCGGCCTTGAATCGACCATCAACATCATCTGGAACGAGCTCAAGTACAAGGTGCACCTGGTGCGCGAGTTCGGCCAGCTGCCGCTGGTGGAATGCCTGCCCTCGGAGTTGAACCAGGTCTACATGAACCTGCTGCTCAACGCCGGCCACGCCATCGCCGAGCGCGGCACGATCACCGTGCGTACCGGCGTGGACGGCGACACGGTGTGGGTCGAGTTCGAAGACACCGGCGGCGGCATTTCGCCGGAACTGCGCCAGCGCATCTTCGATCCGTTCTTCACCACCAAGCCGGTCGGCAGCGGTACCGGGCTGGGCCTGTCGATCTCCTACAGCATCATCAACAAGCACCACGGCCGCATCGATCTGGACAGTACCCCGGGCGTCGGCTCGCGCTTCCGCCTGGTGCTGCCGATCAAGCAGCCGCGCTGATCGTGGTCGCCGGGCATGGCCCGGCGCTATCCCTGGTCCCCGGTAGCGCCGGGCCATGCCCGGCGGATGCGGTTACCGCAGCGGCGAACGATCCTCACCGCCGTCGGCCGGCTCGACAGCCGCCAGGCCACCGTTGCTGCGCCGCTGTTCCTCGTACGTGCGGAAGGCCTGGTGGATGTGCTTGCGCAGCTCGTCGTCGTTCCACGGCTTGGTCAGGAACCGGTAGATCGCACCGCGGTTGATCGCATCGGTCACCGTGTTGAGGTCGGTGTAGCCGGACAGCACCAGCCGGATCGTGTCCGGGTACAGCATCTTCACCCGGCCCAGGAACTCGGTGCCGCTCATGTCGCTCATGCGCTGGTCGGACAGGATCACCTGCACGTCGTTGATGGCCAGCAGATCGAACGCATCGCGCACGTTGCCTGCCGCCAGGATGCGGTACCCATCGCGGCGGAACAGGCGCACCAGCGAGCGCAGCACGTTCTCCTCGTCGTCCAGCAGCAGCAGGGTGCGGTCCGGCCGGGTTTCGGCGAACGCTTCGGGGCGCAGGTAGCGGCGACGCAGGGTCATGCCGGCGGCATCGGCGGACATCGGTTCGCCGAACAGGTAGCCCTGGAACACGTCGCAGTCGTTGCGGCGCAGGAAGCCCAGCTGTGCCTGCGATTCCACGCCGTTGGCGATCACCGTCATGCCCAGCTGATGGCCCATCGCAATGATCGCGCGTGCGATCGCCGCTTCACGGTTGCCGGCCGGGGCGCTCTTGATGAAGCTGCGGTCGATCTTCAGCTTGTCCACCGGGTAGCGCACCAGCGCACTCAGGCTCGAATCGCCGGTGCCGAAGTTGTCCAGGCTCAGGCTGATGCCTTCGTTGCGCAGGTTGGCCAGCGTTTCGTGGACGAAGTTGACGTTGTTGGTCAGCGCGCTTTCGTTGATTTCCAGTGTCAGCATCTGCGCCGGCACGCCGGACGCCTGGATCACGCCCATCACTTCGGCAAAGAAATTCGGGCGCAGCAGCTGCAGGGTGGACACATTCACCGCGATGGTGAAGTCATCAAAGCCCTGGTCGCGCCACAGCCGGGCCTGCTTCAATGCACCTTCCAGCACCCACGTACCAATCTGCACGATGATGCCCAGGCGCTCGGCGGTGCGCATGAAACGCTCCGGCACCAGCATGCCCAGGGTCGGCGACTGCCAGCGCAGCAGCGCCTCCATGCCCACCACATGGCCATCGCGGGCACTGACCAGCGGCTGGTAACGCAGCTTCAGTTCGCCGTTGGGAATGGCATCGACGATCTGCCGCGCGATGATGCTCTCGCTGTGCGCGCTCGGCGGCGTGTCCACCGCATGGATGCGCACCGCATTGCCGCCTTCGCGGGCGGCCTGGTACAGCGCATCCTCGGCATGGTCGAGCAGGCGCGAGGCATTGCTGGCGTGCTCCGGGCACAGGCTCACCCCCAGCTTGCCGGTCATGAACAGCGTATAGGGCAGTACCGACAGCGGCAGTTCCATCTGCTGGCGGATCTCTTCGGCGAAATCCTCGGCCAGGGGCAGATCGGCGGTGCGCGGCACGGCAATCAGGAACTCATCGCTGCCATGCCGCCACAGCATGCCGCGTCCGCGCAGGTAGGACTGCAGGCGCTGGGCCACCAGCACCAGGGCCTGGTCACCAACCTCCGCACTCATGTTCTCGTTGACCGAGGCGAAGTGGTCGATGTCCACATGCATCAGCATCAGCGGGGTACCTCCGGAGGCGGCTTCGGCGACCATCGCCTGCAGCTCGGGGTTGCCGGCGCCGAGGCGATCAGGTGCATCATCGATGCTGACCGGGGGCAGGTTGGGGTTCCACATGGGCTCAGTATTCCGCTGACTCGACGGCCGCCGTAACAGCGGCCTGGTAAGGAAGGTGGACATCGACGAGGGTACCGGCGCCGTGCGCCGACTCGATCCGCACATGGCCGCCCACGCTCTGCGCACGCTCGCGCATCACGATCAGGCCGAGGCCGCGCGGGCCATCCGGATCGAACCCTTCGCCATCGTCACGGATCATCAGGTGCAGCCCGCGCTGGTCGACGTCGCGCAGCTGCAGCACCACCTGGCTGGCGCGCGCGTGGCGCAGTGCATTGGTCAGGCTTTCCTGGGCGATGCGGAAACAGGCCTGCTCGATGCTGTTGTCCGGGCGCGTGGGCAGCGATTCAATCTCGGCATGCAGCTCGACGGTGGACGAGCGGAACAGCACGCGTGCCTGCCAGCTCAATGCCGCTTCCAGGCCCAGCGCATCCAGCTGCGGCGGCCGCAGCAGGGTGGAGATGTCGCGCAGCTTGGCAACGGTGGTATCGGCCAAGCTGACGATCTGTGCCAGGTCCTCGCCGCGCCGCTGCGCATCGTCCTCGTCCTGCGCCGCATAGGCCGACAGCTTGATCGCGGTGATCGCCTGGCCGATGTCATCGTGCAGGTCGCGGGAGATTGCCCGGCGCTCGTCCTCCTGCAGCGAGAACAAGCGGCCGGCCATCGCCTGCAGCTCGCGGTTGCTGGTCTCCAGCGCGCTTCGGGTCTGTTCGGATTCACTCAGGTCGCGCACGATCAGCAGCTTGCAGTCGCGGCCGCCGTAGCGCACGTCGCCCACCGCAATGCCAGCCTGGAAGCTGCGGCCATCGGCGCGCTGCATGGCCACCACGCTGCTGTGGCCCGGGCTGTGCTGCGGCTGCCCAGCGCGCATCTGCGCGCGCATCCGGGCCAGATCGCCGCCTGCCACCAGGGCCGACAGCGGCTCGCCCAGCAGCGTGTGGCTGCCGTAGCCGAACAGGCCGGCCGCCCACGCATTGGCATACAGCACATGTTCGTCGGACAGGATCACCACGCCATCGGGCAGCACCCGCACCAGCTCGCGGAACTGCTCTTCGCGTTCGCGCAACAGGCGCCGCGACTGCTCACGCTCGGTCACGTCCTGCAACGTGCCCAGTATCCGGTCACGTCCGGCTTCATCCACGCCGCTGGCGGCACGCAGGTGCACCATCAGCGCACGGCCATCCATTGCCAGTACCGGCAGCAGCACGTCCACCTGCACCTGCTCACCCGAGCACAGCTCGGCCAGCACCTGGTCGGTCTGTGCGGCCGTGGCCGGGTCGGCTGCCACCAGCAGCTCGTCGAAACGGTGCCAGCGTCGCGCCTCGGGCGGGCGACGCCCCAGCAGGCGATAGACCTGGTTGGAGTAACGGCCCTGGCCGGTGGACGGGTCCAGCTCCCACGCGCCGATCCGGGCCAGCTCGTGGGCTTCTTCCACGCGGGCCAATGCCTGGTCGCGCCGCAGCTGGGCCAGGTCTTCGGCGGTGCGGTCGATGGCGATAAGCAGGCGCGCAGTGTGGCCGTCGTAGTCGATTGCGTTCGAACGCAGTTCCATCTGCCGCAGGCTGCCATTACGCAGCTGCAATTGCGCGCGCAGGATGCACAGCTGCTCGGGCGCGCCGCGGATCTCCTCCAGCTTGGTCTGCAACGCCTGATCCTGGCCGGGTGGCCAGAGCACGTCGATGGTCTGCGCCAGAAGCGCCTCGCGGTCCCAGCCGAAGGTGCTGCAGGCCGCCGGATTGGCATCGAGGATGGCCAGGCTGTCCAGGTCATACACCAGGATCGGGCCCGGGTTGCCCTCGAACATCTGCCGCAGGCGCAGTTCGGAGGCCTGCAGGCGGGCATGGGTGTGCAGCACGTGCTCGGCCAGCGGCCGCAGCAGCAGGTACAGCAGGCCGGCGCTGGCCAAAGCGAAGAACGCGCCCTTCATGCTCTGCCAGAGCGCCGCCTGCTGCGGGTCGGGCACCAGCGCGGTCACCGCGCCGTCGGTGGCGATCATCCAGGCCAGCGCCATCGCCAGGTAGCTCAGCACGATGCGCCGACGGTCGCGCCCCAGCGCCTGCGCCATCCGCGGGTCGGAAACAGGGGCGGTGCCGGTCGGTTCTACGGGCATGGACAGGGCAGGGAGGCGGGCAGGGAGAAGGGGTGCGGGCCATCTTACCGCGCAGCTGTGCCCTGGCCACTCAATTATCCGCCGCAGGCGCCGTTAACCACTGCGTGCCCCGCTGTCGGGCGTTTCATCCGGAGCAAGATCGCGTGGACCAAGGGATCATCGCCAGCCTGCTGCAGCATCCGCTCGCCTCGGCGCTGGTCATCGTCGACCGCAGCGGGCGCCCGCTCGCGGCCAATCCGGCTGCGCGCGAGCATGGCCTGCCGGCCACGGTGGCCGCCTACGCGCCGATGCTGGAAGACCTGCGCCTGCTGGCCGCCGACGGTGGCATCGTCGCCTGCACGCTGCCGGGCGGCCCGCGCGGCCATTACGATGGCCACCTGCGCGCCGTGCATGACGGCAGCGGCAACCTGCTCGCCTTCACCCTCAGCGTGCCCGAGCCGGTGCCGGTTGATGGTGGCGGTCGCTGGGAACTTGCACTGGACAGCGCCGGCCACAGCCTGTGGGACTGGGACATCCCCAGCGACCGCGTGGCGCGCACGCCCGCGCTGGGCGAGGAAACGGCCACGCAGATACTGGCGCGCGTGCACGCCGACGACATCACCCAGGTGCGCGCCGCGCTGGATGAACACCTGCACGGCGACAGTGAGCAGTACAGCGCCCAGTTCCGCTTCCGCCAGGCCGATGGCCAGTGGCGATGGGTGCTGGACCGCGGCCGGGTGGTGGCCCGTACCGCCGATGGCCAGCCACTGCGCATGGTCGGCACCCATACCGACATCGAGCAGCAGAAGCAGCTGGAAGCCCTGCTGCAGGAGCAACAACTGCATCTGCGCGAAGCCCAGCGCATCGCCAGCATGGGCAGCTGGTCGTTCGATCCGCACAGCCGGCAATTCTGGTGGTCGCCGGAACTGCGCTCGCTGCTGGCGCTGCGGCAGGACAGCATCCCGGGGCAGCGACGCTGGCTCAAGCAGCTGCACCCGCGCTCACGTGGTGCACTGCGTGCGGCCTGGCGCCGCCTGTGGCGCGATGGCCGGGCCGCTAACCTCGAACTGGAACTGACCCGCGGCAACGAACCCTCGCAGCATCTGCGGTTGTGGATGCAACCGTTGCTGGACATGGACGGGCAGCCCAAGCGCCTGCTGGGGCAGGTGCAGAACATCACCGAACAGCATCAGACCGATGCCCTCATCCGCTGGCGTACCGAGCTGCTCAACCGCGTGTCCGCGCTGGGTCGCATCGGTGGTTGCGAGATCGAAGTGGCGACGCGCAACATGCAATGGACCGAGGAGTGCTATCGCATCCACGGCCTGCGCAAGGAACCGATCACCCTCGACCAGGCGCTCGCGTTGTATGCCGAGGATTCGCGCGCGGCGTTTGAAGCCGCGCTGGGGCGCATCGCCGGTGGCGGCCTGCCGGAGCAGCTGGATCTGTGCTTCTACCGCCAGTCGGGGTTGCGCGTATGGGTGCAGGTGCTGATCGAACTGGACCGTCGTGATGGCCTGCCGCCGCGCTTTGTGGTCCTGTTCCGTGACATCACCCGCGAGCGCGAAGCGAACGAGCGGATTGAACTGCTTGCCCATTACGATCTGCTGACCGGACTGCCCAACCGGGTGCTGCTGGGCGAGCAGACCTCCGAAGCCATCGAGGAGGCGCGCGATCGCGGCACCTCGCTGGCGATGCTGTTCATCGACCTGGACGGCTTCAAGAACATCAACGACAGCTTCGGCCACGCCACCGGCGATGCGCTGCTGAAGGCCGCCGCAACCCGGCTGCACCAGAACCTGCGCAACAACGACCTGTTCGGCCGCTTCAGCGGCGACGAGTTCATCGTGGTGCTGCGCGACCTGGCCGAACCGGAAGATGCCGGGCACGTGGCGCGCAAGCTGATCAATTCGCTGGCCGAGCCGCTGCGCCGTGGTGACACCACCTTGAAAGTGGGCGCCAGCGTGGGCATCGCCATGCTCGGCGAGAGCCAGACCGACTTCGATTCGCTGCTGCGCGCTGCCGACGCGGCGATGTACGCGGCCAAGGAAGCTGGTCGCAATACCTACCAGTATTACAGCCAGGACGCGCTGGCGCGGATCCAGCGCCGGCTGGAGATCGAGCACGGCCTGCACGGCGCCATCGAACGCGACGAGTTCAGCCTGGCCTACCAGCCACTGCTGCACGCCCATCACGGCGAGCCCCCCGCAATCGAGGCGTTGCTGCGCTGGCATCGCCCAGGCATCGGCTACTGCAGCCCGGCAGAATTCATTCCGATCGCCGAAAAGTGCGGCGAAATCGTCCGCATCGGCGACTGGGTATTGTCCGAAGCCTGTCGCCAGGCAGCCGCGTGGGATCGTGCCGGCCTGCATTTCGAGCGCATCGCCGTAAACGTGTCGGCAGTGCAGCTGCGCGATCGTGGCTTTGCCGAGCGCGTGATCGAGATCTGCCACGCGCACGGCTGGCCGCCGCAGCGGCTGGAGCTGGAGCTGACCGAATCTGCGTTGATCCGTGACACCGACATCCTGCGCCACTGCTTCGATGTGCTGGAACGGCACGGCGTGCCGCTGGCAGTGGACGACTTCGGTACCGGCTTCTCCAACCTCAACTACCTCAACCGTTTCCCGGTCGGCCGCCTGAAGATCGACCGCAGCTTCGTGCAGGGCATGCTGCATGACTCGGGCACCGCCGAGGTGACCCAGGCCATCGTCCATCTTGGCCACGCACTGGGCATGAAGGTGGTGGCCGAGGGCGTGGAAACACACCAGGAAGAAGACATGCTGCGCCGCCAGGGCTGCGACGAGATCCAGGGCTACCTGTACTCGCGCCCGCTCACACCGCGCGACCTGGCGCAGTGGCTGCGCCAGCAGCACCTCGCCCCAGGCCGCACCGATGCCGCCAGCGAAGTGATGCTGGCGCGCTGACAAACTCATCCACGCATGGCGTGGATCTACTTGTGAGCTGGCCTTGGTGGGTGCCGACCTTGGGCAAGCTTTGGTGGGTGCCGACCGTTGGTCGGCACTGATGCCTGCACTCGCGGCCATCCACGCATGGTGTGGATCTACTGCGGCGCGGCAACCAAGCGCTTCGGAAATTCGGAGCGAAGTCGTGCGCGTACCGCTTCGACCACCTCTACATAGCGTCGGCGCTGGATGAAATAGCCTATGTAGAACAGCACCAGGGCCACCAGCATCGGCCACGCAGCGGGTCGGACGAGGATGACCGGCACCAGCATCAGTGTCAGGCCCAGCGCGAACCAGCTGCACAGCCCGATCACCCGCACCTCCCTGCGCCGTGCATCGATCATCACCCGCCCGCGCATCAGCGGAAAGTAGCGACGGCCAACGCTCGGCACGAAGCTCTCGCGAAAGGCGATGCTGCCGTCCGGCAGCGCGCGGAACACCAGGCAAAGCCAGGTATCGGGCGGCAGGTCATGCTCCAGACCGGCCAGTGAAAGCTGCGCCAGCTCTGCCGGCGTAGCGGCGATGCGCTGGTTGAACAGCGCGATGCCGGTGCGGAAGAAGAACGGCGCCCAGAGGGCCAGCAGCAGGAGTTCGATCAGCAGCAATGCGATCAGGGCGATGGCCATCGGTCTTCCATGAACGGGACCGGCGCATCATGCCACGTGGGCAGTTGCATCCACGCATGGCGTGGATCTACTTCAAGGCACTGCCATCCAGCCCCAGGTCCCACGCCAGGCCCAGCACGTCATCGCCGGCTGCCGGTGGGGCAGGGCGCGCGTCGGCCAGTTTCTGCAGCTCCTGGATTTCTTTGCGGGCCACCTCTTCCAGCTGGCGCAGCTGCTCACGTACGCCCGCATTGCGCGGGCGCTCGTTCTCGTTGATCGGGGGCAGGGCGCGGATCAGGGTCATGGTGCGCTTGCAGGATGCATCCAAAGGCGGGTCACACGCAAAGGCCCCGGCAGAACCGGGGCCTCGCACGCTGCCGGACGGGGCAGCGGACATCAGGATCAGAACAGCTCGACCGTACCGGCGCCCATGCTCTGCTGGGCAACCGGCTTGTGCGGCGGGCGCTCCCATTCGCTGCGCAGTTCGCGCAGGCGGTTGCCGGTGCGCTGCAGGGCAGAGGCGATTTCTTCGTCGAACACGCCGCCATTGCGATGCAGCAGTTCCTGCAGGGCCACCGCTTCGCGATTGATCGCGGTCAGGCGGTCCAGGTGGGTATGCACGCCGCCCAGGGCCTGGGTGGCGATGTCCTCGAACTGCAGGGCACGCACGGCTTCGGCCACGCTGCCGTCGATCGAGCGCGCGCAGTCGGACACTTCGCGCATGCCGTCACCCAGCGAAGCGTTGATCTGCGCCACGTTGTCCAGCATCGCCGCCGCTTCCTGGCGCGCTTCACGGGAGCGGTCCATATCGCGCGAGGCCATGTGCGAAACCGTCTCGCGGACCTTGGCGATGGCATCCTTGGAGCTGTGCGCCAGCTTGCGGATCTGCTCGTTGAAGGTGGTCGAACGCTCGGACAGGTTGCGGACCTCGTCGGCAACCACGGCGAAACCGCGACCGGCTTCACCGGCACGCGCAGCTTCGATGGCAGCGTTCAGGGCCAGCAGGTTGGTCTGGTCGGCAATCGACTTGACGTCTTCCAGCAGCGCGAAGATGCCGTCCAGGTGCTGCGCCATCTGGTCGATGTGCTGCACGGTGGTGCTGCTCTGGCCGCTGACCTGCTCCAGCGCTTCCACCAGCTGTTCCATGCGGTGGCTGGCGTGCTGGGCGAAACGGGCAACGTCGAGGCCGGCGCCGCCTTCGTCACCGGCGCGGTCGACGATGCGTGACAGGGCCTGGCTCTGCTGGCGCGACTTGCGGTTCATGGCATCGAAGCTGCCGCCGAGGCTGGAGACGGCCTGGCGGATCAGGTCGCGGGCGCGTTCCACTTCACCACGCGAACCGTCGATCTCGTTGCCGACGAAGTTGCGCAGTTCGGTCAGCAGCTGGTCCTGCTCACGCAGGACACGGGCATGTTCCGGGGAACGGTGCGCCTGGGCGCGGGCGGTCCACCACGCAAAGCCGAGCCAGCTCAGCGTCATCGTGGTCAGGATCGCCCAACGCAGGGCGACCGGCCATTCGAAACCGATGGCGAAGGGGAGCAGCAGGGTCAGAGCCAGGGGGGCGGCCAGACGGATGAAAATGCGTGAGTACATGGACGTTCTCGGGAGGTGCACGGAGGATGTATCGGCCGTACCCCCTTTCTCTTTAACGTCGATGTGCTCACTGAATGCGCCGGATTTCTGGCGCCGTCCGCCGGACATGGCCCGGCGCTGTCCTCGGGGCGCTCGGTCGCCAGCGCCGGGCCATGCCCGGCGGGCTCCCCGCCCTCAGGCCAGCTGCCGGTCCACGGCCTCGACCATCGCCTTGCGGCTGAGCAGGAAGTCCCAGTAACTGCCACCCAGCTGCCGCCACAGTACGGCGGCGCGCACGGCGGCCAGCAGCAGCGCACGGATCTCGGCCACCACGCCGGCCTGGCCCAGGTAATGCGGGTTGCCCTGCACCATGACCCGCGGCTTGAGGTGGCTGATGGTGTCTGCATACAGGCCGCCCAGCGCGGCCAGCACATCGGGGTGGCCGCTGTCACCCAGCTCGGTGGCCTGGCGCTGGGCGCGCTCGATACCCGAGGCGACCTTGTTCACGGTAGCGCCGTCCTGCACGAAGCGGCGCTCCAGCTGCAGTACCGACAGGGCCAGCTTGGGCAGGATCGGGTCCTGGCCCTGGCTGCGGAAATAATTGTGCAGCAGGCGCAGGCCGGATTTCAGGGCGTGCCGATCGCCAAAAACCGCCTGCGGCGAGGCCGCATCGATGCGGAACACGCTGTCCACGGCAGTGCGCACGGCAGCGGCGTCGGAGTGGCCGGTATCGGCGATACGGCGTACCTGCTGCAGGGCCTGGGCAATGCCGGCCAAAGCCAGAACGCGGTCGTCGACAGTGAAACTCATGCAGCGATTACCTCAAAAGGAGAAGGGGTGGTGCGCAGGCGCTGTTCCAGCGGCGCGTCGGTGGCGGCGATCACCGCGCCACCCAGGCAGACCTCACCGTCATACAGCACCAGGGATTGCCCGGGGGTGACTGCACGCTGCGGCCGGGCGAAGGTGACCTGCACGCTGCCGTCGTCCAGCACATCCACCGTGCACGGCTCATCGGGCTGGCGGTAGCGGGTCTGCGCGGTGCATTCAAAACGCCGTGCCGGTGGTGCGCCGGCAATCCAGTGCGCGGTCTCCGAGCGCAGCCTGTTGGACAGCATCCACGGGCTGTCACGGTCCTGGTCCACGTACAGCACGTTGCTGGCCACGTCCTTGCCGACCACATACCAGGGCGCGGCAGGGCGGCCGCGCACGCCGCCGATGTTCAGGCCTTCGCGCTGGCCCAGGGTGAAATAGAAGACGCCAGGATGTTCGGCGATCACGCTGCCATCGCTGGGATCGAGGATCTGCCCGGCCTTGGCCGGCAGGTAGCGCCCAAGGAACTCACGGAAATCGCGCTCGCCGATGAAGCAGATGCCGGTGGAATCCTTCTTGGCGTGGGTCGGCAGGCTGACGTCGCGGGCGATCCGGCGCAGGTCGCTCTTTTCCAGGTCACCAATCGGGAACAGGGTGGCCGCCAGCTGCTCCTGCCCCAGCTGGTGCAGGAAGTAGCTCTGGTCCTTGGAACGGTCGGCGCCGCGCAGCAGCAGCCACTGATGGCCGCGCTGGGCAATGCGTGCGTAATGGCCGGTGGCGATCCGCTCGGCGCCCAGTTCGCGGGCCGCATCAAGGAAGTGCTTGAACTTCACTTCGCGGTTGCACAGCACGTCCGGGTTGGGCGTGCGGCCGGCGGCGTATTCGGCCAGGAAGTGCTCGAACACGCCCTGCCAGTATTCGTTGGAGAAATCGCGGAAATGGAACGGAATGCCCAGCAGTCCGCAGACCGCTACCGCGTCGCGGCGGTCGTCCTCGGCGCGGCAGTCACCGCTGCCGTCGTCGGCCCAGTTCTGCATGAACAGACCGGCCACGGCCTCGCCCTGCTGCACCAGGCGCCAGGCAGCCACGGAAGAATCCACGCCGCCAGACACGCCAACCATCACCCGAGGGCTGCTCATGCGACCTCCCGGACCAGTGCAAGCGGATAGCGCTGGCCGGCCAAGTAGTCGGCCAGCACCTGCCAGACCAGCGGGCTGCGCTGGCGTCCGGCGGCGGCCTGCAGTTCGGCCGGGGTCACCCACAGCGCCCGATCGATGCCGGCATCCAGCGGCCGCGCCGGGTCGTGCGAGACCGGGCGCGCGGCATAACAGAAGCGCAGGAACGGGGTTCCGTCACCGGCGGTCCACTGGTAGCAGCCGATGAAGGCGGTCAGTTCCACCGTCCAGCCGGTTTCCTCGACGGTCTCGCGCAGGGCAGCCTCGGCCAGGCTTTCACCCGGCTCAAGATGCCCGGCCGGCTGGTTCAGCACCTGCCGGCCCTCGATGGTTTCTTCCACCAGCAGCACCCTGCCGCCGTCGACCACCACGGTGGCGACGGTTGCATGCGGTGCCCAGCGCGGGTCCGGCGAGGTGTTCAACTCAGAGATCGTCCTTCTTGGTCAGCTCCAGCTCCATCGCGTCGGCGGTGCGGATGGCCGCATCGATGGCGTCGCTGAGCTGGTCGGAGGTGGCGTCGGCATCGATCTTCACCACGAACATCGCAGTCGATTCCTGCTTCACCCAGCCGCCCATCTTGGCGTCCTGCGAATCTTCCAGCAGGCGGTTGGCCACGGCCACCGGGAACTGCTTGGTCTGCGAGGTGTAGCCCGGCGACCAGATCTCGCGGATGTTGTGGGTACCGAAGTCTTCCACCGACGAGCGCACATAGACGATCTGGGTGCGATCGCCTTCGACATCGAACACCATCTGGTAATCGCCGTCTTCATCGACCTCGTAGGTGTAACCCAGCTTTTCCAGGTGACGGGCAACGGCCTTGTCGGCCTTCGTGCTGTCAGTGGTGGTCGCAGCGCCAGCGGTGCCCGCGGCAGCCAGGGCGATCAGCAGGGCGGAGAGAAGGGTCCTTTTCATGAAGATCCTGTGAAACCAAGTGTGTGGGAAGGTGCAATTGTGACGGCGGGCGCCCGTGCCGTCCATTCCACGCGGGGCCTACGCAAGGCCGTCGCACCCCTTATAATCGGCAGATGCCTCGCGAGTCCGCCCCCGATTCCCACCACGAGCACGGCGTTGCCGTGGAGCCCGCGCGCCCGGAAGTGGCGCCGCCGCCCTTCTATCAGGTCATGCTGCTCAATGACGACTACTCCCCGATGGATTTCGTCGTGGACGTCCTGCAGCAGTTCTTCAACATGGACCTGGACAAGGCCACCCAGGTGATGCTGCACGTCCACACCCGTGGCCGTGGCGTCTGCGGTGTGTTCACCCGCGAAGTGGCCGAAACCAAGGTGGCCCAGGTCAACGAGTACGCGCGGATGAACCAGCACCCGCTGCTGTGCACGATGGAGAAGGCCTGATCCTGGCACGGCGTGCCCACCAGGGTGGGCACCTGCCAGGTTCGAGTCACGCCTCCGCCAGCGCCTGCAGGGCCATCACGGCCACCGCCTCATCGATGTCGGCCGGGTCACCATCATCCCTGAACCACACCGCTGACAGGCCGGCACTGGCCGCGATCCAGCGCAGCAGCCGCGTGCGCTCGAGATCGGCCAGCCGGCAGACCTGTTCCACCCGGGCATGGAAGCGCTCGGGCCGTGTTGCCACATGGATGCCCGGCCCGCACAGGTCCGGGTTGCTGAACATCGTGGTGTAGTCGAACGCGCGGTCGCCCAGCAACCGCTTCGGGTCGATCGCCAGCCAGCCCCGCGCGCCGAAATCCAGCACGTTGTCGTGGTGCAGGTCGCCATGCAGGGGCCGCATCTCCTGCTCGTCCTCCAGCAGTGCCATCGCCAGCGATCTGCACTGTTCCAGCAATGGCGGCAGCGGTGCCCTTGGTTGCAGCAGATCGGCGAACCATCTACGCAGGCAGACCAGATCTTCTGGTGGCGCGCTCCGTGGCCGGTGCAGCTGCTGCAGGACCTGGCACAGGATCATGGTGCAGGCGTCGTCCTCGCCCTTGATCGAGCGTTGCCGCAGCGAATCGCCGTGCGCCCGTTCGATCAGGATCGCCGGCCCCTCGTGGGCCAGCAGGCGTGCGGCACCGTCGCCGTTCCACCAGCGCAGCAGGCGATGGCCGTTCTGTTCCTCTGTCTCCGTGCTCACCTTCAACATGGCCGCCTCGCCAGAGGCGGTCAGCACCGGCCAGAGCCGGGCATGGGGGGTACGGATCGAAGGACCATCACGTCGCAATCGCCAGCGGCTCAGGTAGGGTTCGCTCATGTGGGTGGGCTGTCCTGGAGTGAACGATGATCAAGCGTTTGGTAGTGCTAACGCCATCTGAACGTCGCAATCCGCTAGGGTGATGGAAATCGTGTAGTCAGGCCGCATATTGTCTCCAACTGCCGCCGGAGTAATCCATGTTCAGCAAAGACCTCGAACACACCATCGGCCAGTGCTACAAGCGCGCCCGTGAGGCCCGACATGAGTTCATGACGGTCGAACACCTGCTGTTGGCACTGCTCGACAACCCGTCCGCCCAGGCCGTACTGAAGGCTTGTGGCGCCGACGCCGACCGCCTGCGCCAGGAGCTGGAGCAGGCCATCGAGGCCTCCGTGTCCCGCCTGGCCGAAGATGACGGCCGCGATACCCAGCCCACGCTGGGCTTCCAGCGCGTGCTGCAGCGGGCCGTGTACCACGTGCAGTCCTCCGGCAAGAAGGAGGTCACCGGCGCCAACGTGCTGGTCGCCATCTTCGGCGAGAAGGACTCCCACGCGGTCTATTACCTCAACCAGCAGGATGTCACCCGGCTGGATGTGGTCAATTACCTGTCCCACGGCATCGCCAAGCTGGGCGAGGAAGGCGAGCAGCCGTCCTCCTCCGAGGGTGAGGGCCGCATGGAAGGGGGCGAAGGCGAGCCCAAGGGCGATGCCCTGACCGAGTTCGCCAGCAACCTCAACGAGCAGGCCCGCGCCGGTCGCATCGACCCGCTGGTCGGCCGTGCCGACGAGATCGAGCGCACCATCCAGGTCCTGTGCCGCCGCCGCAAGAACAACCCGCTGTACGTGGGCGAGGCCGGCGTCGGCAAGACCGCGATTGCCGAGGGCCTGGCCCGACGCATCGTTGAAGGTTCGGTGCCGGACGTGCTGGCCGATGCGGTCATCTATTCGCTCGACCTCGGCGCGCTGGTGGCCGGTACCAAATACCGTGGTGACTTCGAAAAGCGCCTGAAGGGCGTGCTGACCGCGTTGAAGAAGGTGCCCAATGCGGTGCTGTTCATCGACGAGATCCATACCATCATCGGCGCCGGTTCGGCGTCGGGCGGCACCATGGACGCCTCCAACCTGATCAAGCCGGCACTGGCGTCGGGCGAGCTGCGCTGCATCGGCTCGACCACCTTCCAGGAATACCGCGGCATCTTCGAGAAGGACCGGGCGCTGGCCCGTCGCTTCCAGAAGATCGACATCGTCGAGCCGACCGTGGGCGAAACCTACGAGATCCTGCAGGGCCTGAAGTCCAAGTACGAAGCCCACCACGGCGTCACCTACGCCGATGAAGCGCTGCAGGCCGCCGTCGACCTGTCGGTCAAGCACATCGCCGATCGCCTGCTGCCGGACAAGGCCATCGACGTGATCGATGAGGCCGGTGCCCGCCAGCGCCTGATGCCGGAAGGCCAGCGCAAGGAGTTGATCGACGTCGAGGAGGTCGAGGCCATCGTCGCCAAGATGGCGCGCATCCCGGCCAAGCAGGTCAGCGCCACCGACAAGGATGTGCTGCAGCACCTGGAGCGCAACCTGAAGATGGTGATCTTCGGCCAGGATCCGGCCATCGGCACCCTGGCGTCGGCCATCAAGCTGGCACGCTCGGGCCTGGGCAATCCGGAAAAGCCGATCGGCAACTTCCTGTTCGCCGGCCCCACCGGTGTCGGCAAGACCGAGGTGACCAAGCAGCTGGCGCTGCAGCTGGGCATCGAACTGGTCCGTTTCGACATGTCCGAATACATGGAGCCGCATTCGATCAGCCGCCTGATCGGTGCGCCCCCGGGCTATGTCGGCTTCGACCAGGGTGGCCTGCTGACCGAGAAGATCGTCAAGACGCCGCACTGCGTGCTGCTGCTGGATGAAATCGAGAAGGCGCACCCGGACATCTTCAACATCCTGTTGCAGGTGATGGACCGTGGCGTGCTGACCGACACCAACGGCCGCGAAGCCAACTTCAAGAACGTGGTGCTGGTGATGACCACCAATGCCGGCGCGGCGCAGGCCTCGCGGCGCTCGATCGGTTTCACCAAGCAGGACCACGCCACCGATGCGATGGAGACCATCCGTCGTGCGTTCACCCCGGAATTCCGCAACCGCCTCGATGCGGTGGTGCAGTTCCAGCCGCTGGGCTTCGAACACATCCTGCGCGTGGTGGACAAGTTCCTGATCGAACTGGAGATGCTGCTGCAGGAGAAGCACGTCAGCCTGTCGGCCACGCCGACTGCGCGCGACTGGCTGGCCCACCACGGTTTCGACCCGCTGATGGGTGCCCGCCCGATGGCGCGGGTGCTGCAGGACAAGGTGAAGCGCCCGCTGGCCGACGAACTGCTGTTCGGCAAGCTGGTCAACGGTGGCAAGGTCAGCATCGACGTGCGCAACGACGAGCTGGTGGTCGAGGCGCAGGCCGAGCCGGAACGGCTGTTGCCGGCCACGGTGGAGTAAGGGTGTGCCGGGCAGCGCCCGGCAACGGAAGCAACGACCGGGCGGCGCAGGCCGCCCTTGTCGTGTCAGCTCCTCAGCGGCTGCGCTGGCGGGCCATGCGCTGGAAGGCGGCAGCTTCGAGGGGTTCGATCCGCTCGACCGTGCAGCTGGCGCGGTCGGTCTTCAGCGCGCTGCGTGAGTCGGCGCACAGCTGGTTGCTTTCGCCCTGGGTTTCAAAGGCCAGCCGCCGCGAGGTCACGGCGCTGCTGCAGGAGGCTTTGAACACCACGCGGTAGTGCTGGTCACCATTGCGCAGCAGCACATCGCGATCAGCGCCGGCGCGGACGATCTGCTGGTCTTCGCTCAAGGCAATGCAGCTGTCACCGGCGCTTGCCGACGGCGTGTCGGCGGCCTGGGCGGCGGGTGCGATCAGGGCGGCAGTGCTGAGTACCAGGGCGGCGAAGCCAGCGGGCAGGGAGGTCACGTTCATGGCAGGGGCAGGGGGTGGCGATCCGGACTGGATCGGGTGCGACGATGACGCCGCCGCTGCGAATGCGAATCTGCCGCAAGGATGGCTGACCGATGTCACGGTGCATTCGGTCAGGGTGCCGTCCGGCAGGGCCGGATTCCAGGCATGACAAAAGGCCAGCGTCCAGGGCTGGCCTTGTCGAGGTGGCGCAACGCGCCAGCCGCTTACTTCATTCGGTAGGTGATACGACCCTTGGTCAGGTCGTACGGGGTCATTTCAACCTTGACCCGGTCACCGGTGAGGATGCGGATGTAGTTCTTGCGCATGCGGCCGGAGATGTGGGCAATGATTTCGTGCCCATTTTCCAGACGAACGCGGAAAGTGGTGTTCGGCAGCGTCTCGCTGACGGTGCCCTCGAACTCGATGGAATCGTCTTTCGACATGTAGTCCTGTGCGGTTCAGAAAACGGCCACGCTGGGCCTAAGGCGCAGCATTTTACGCGTCAAACGCCCAGCTTGCAAAGATTGTGTTATTCCCCGGCAAAATCCGCTGCCGGCACGCGCCCGACGAGCCGGGTCCAGGCGCCTTCCCGGCCCGGCGCCTGTACCGCGCTGCGGACCTGCTGCAGAAACGGCGCGCGCGGCAGGTGCTCGGCGCCCATGCGCAGCAGATGCGGATTCTCCACCTGCGCGTCGATCAGTGGCCAACCCCAGCCGTGAAGCGTGCGTGCCAGTGCGGCCAGCGCCACCTTGGAGCCGCCACTTTCGCCGCTGAACATGCTTTCACCGAAGAACATCGTGCCGATGGCCACACCATAGATGCCGCCGACCAGCGTCTGCCGATCCCACACCTCGAAGGAATGTGCGAAACCCAGGTCGTGCAGCTGGCTGTAGGCATCCACCATCGCCGGGCTGATCCAGGTGCCGTCCTGGCCGGGGCGGGGCGCGCTGGCGCAGGCACGCATCACCTGGCTGAAGGCGGTATCGGCGGTCACTTCCCAGCAGTTGCCGCGCAGTTGCCGGCGGAACCTGCTGCTCAGGTGCACGCCGTCGGTACGGAACACCATGCGCGGGTCCGGCGACCACCACAGGATCGGCTCGCCTTCACTGAACCACGGAAAGATGCCGCCGGCATAGGCATTGAGCAGGCGCAGCGGGTGCAGGTCGCCGCCCACCGCAAGCAGGCCATCGGGTTGGCGCAGCGCTGTCTCGGCCGGCGGGAAGGGGGCATCCGGCGCATCGGCCAGGCGCCAGGGCAACTGACGGGTCATGCCGGCATTGTATTCGTCGTGGCGACGCGCGATGTCTGGCACCATCACGCACGACCGGCAAGGAGCCCCGCATGAGCGATCCGATCACCGCCATCCTCGATGCGCACGATGCGCCGCGCACACGCAATGACAGCCTGGCCATGCTGTTGACCCTGGCCAGCGAAGACCGCCCACAGCTTGGCGCGCTGCTGCTGCAGGCGCTGGATCGCCGCTCACCCGGCTCCACTTTCCTCGACACTGCGCTGGATCTGCTGCCGGACGAGGCTGTCGCCCCGGTCTGTATTGACGCCTGGCGGCGCTATCGTGACGGCGAGCGCGGCGAGCTGCTGACCAGCGTGCTGGAGTTTGCCAGCTACCAGGCGCCGCACACGCTGCAGGACGATTGGGAGGCGCTGCTGGAGGTCGCCATCGAGGATCACATCCAGCTGGCCTCGCAGGTCTGGCAGGCATTGCCGCCGTCGGTTGCGACTGACTGGGCGCATCGGTTGACCGAGGCAGACGACGATCGCGAACTGGAGCGGGCCAAGGCAGTGCTGCTGGCCACCCGGCCGGAGACCCACGCCGCCGCCCGTGGCTACCTGGCCGACTGGAGCGACCTGGATGCCGAGGTCTGGGCGCACTGGGCGGGCCTGGCCGATGGCCCGCGTCTGCGCCGCCTGCATGGCCAGCAACCGCTGCACCTGCGTTTCGGGCGCGAACAGCATCGCGCACAGGTGGCCGAAGAGCCTGCCTGGCGCAAGCGGATCTGGCGGCTGCATCCCAGCTGGAATGGCGGCCAGGTGCTTCACGCCGGGCGCGTGGGCGGGCTGCTCGATGCCTTGTGCGGCAGCTGTCATGCGCCGCTGCAGCGTCTGCTGCAGTCCGATGCTGCGGCGCTGCAGCCGGACGCGGAGGGTGAGGTCACGCTCGGGCTGTGCCTGGACTGCTGTGGCTGGGAAGACCCGCCCGTGCGTTTCTATCGGCACGATGCAGAGGGCATGCCGAGCTGCCACCCCAGCCAGCACTGCCAGGTGCCGATCAATCCCACCGACAGCGGCGACCTGCTGCAGGCCGAAGTGGGTCTTGCCGCGATGGACAGCCATCGCTGGCAGCAGCAGGACTGGGGCCAGTCCAATCACCGGCAGAACCTGTCGCGGGTGGGTGGCGCACCGAGCTGGGTGCAGAGCGCGCACTACCCGACGTGCATCGATTGTGGCGAGCAGATGCCTTTCGTGATGCAGCTGGACTCAACGTTGCCGACCACCAATGAAGGCATGGTGCTGTGGGGTAGTGGCGGCATGCTGTACAGCTTCTGGTGCGCGAAGTGCCGGGTGAGCGGGCACTTCTGGCAGTGCACCTGAGCGCAGCATCCCCGCCATTGCCGTGGTAGATGCCAACCTTGGTTGGCACGCTTCTCCGACGCTACGGCTCCGCGCGGAACGGGCCATGACCCTGCAGCTCCTGCTGGTAGCGCCGCACATCGCGTCGCTCCTGTCGGCACCAGTCGCGCAGCGCATCGGCGAAGTCCGCGTCGGCTACCCAATGCCGGCTGCGCACGATGGTGGGCAGGAAGCCACGTGCCAGCTTGTGCTCGCCCTGCGCACCCGGCTCGAAGCGAGCCACGCCCTCGCGCAGGCAGTACTCGATGCCCTGGTAGTAGCAGGCCTCGAAGTGCAGGCCGGGCAGGGTGGCACCGCCCCAGTAGCGGCCGTACAGCGTGTCGCCACCGCGCAGGCACAACGCGCCGGCGATGGGTTCGCCGTCCTGTTCGGCCAGGAACAGCACCAGCCCGCGTCCCAGTGAAACCGCCAGATGGCGCAGGAACGCTTCGGTCAGCGCCGGCGCGTTGCCGTATTCCAGGAACGTCTGCAGGTAGAAGCGGTACATCGCCTGCAGATCGGCGCGGGTGGCCTCGTCGCCATGCACCACCCGGAAGCTGATGCCCTGGCGGCCGACCTTGGCGCGCTCCTGGCGGATGTTCTTGCGGTGTTTGTGGTCCATCGCGCCCAGGAACTCTTCGAACGTCACCCAGTCACCCGGGTTATGCCACTGGAACTGGATGTCCTCGCGCAGCAACCAGTCGTCGTCGAAGATTGTTTCGTCAGCCGCTGTGTGGAAGTTGATGTGTGCTGATGACACATCCAGCACAGGCAACTGTTCGCGCAGTGCCGTCAGGAGGGCGGTGCGCTGCGCATCGTCACGGGCCAGCAGGCGCGGGCCAGTCACCGGCGAGTACGGCACCGCGCCGAGCCACTTCGGGTAGTAGTCGCGTCCGTGCCGCGCATAGGCATTGGCCCAGGCGTGGTCGAACACGAATTCACCGTGGGAATTGGTCTTCAGGTAGCCGGGAACGGCGCCGACCAGGGCATCACCGTCCCAGAGGGTGAAGTGCTGCGGCTGCCAGCCCCAGTCCTCGCGCAGGCAGCCGTAGGTTTCCAGGCCGGACAGGAAGGCGTGGCTGACGAATGGATTGCGGCCATCGTGCAGAGCATCCCACGCGGTGGCGGGAACGGACTGCAGGGAGTCGAGGAAGCGGGCGGTGGGCATGGGAAGAGGATAGGGCAGGTGAGGTGCGGGATGACGGTGTCGCGGCGCCGCGGGTTGAGTTTAACCAGCCGGGGTGAGGGTCTGATCGCCCGTCACGATGGGAGTGACGCGGTGCCGATTGGCGTCGGCCTTGGATCACTCGGTACCGCTAACTGCAGGAGGCACGGCCGATGCCGTTCAGTGTTCGCGAATGGACAGCTTGCCTTTCTCAAAATTCTCGGGGGAGCTGTTCGAGGCTGGCGAGGAATGGCTTGTTGCGGCGTTGGTAGGCGCGATGGGCCTGAGGGAAATTGTGAATTCCCGGATCTGAAACGCCTAGCATTACATCCCTTTTGAGGGCTTGGGAGTGTTGATCCGTGCGACACGCGTGGCGCACTCCCCAACCTTTCAAAGGAACTGATATGAATTTCGTGCGCGCGTTCCGCCCCATTGGATTGGCGTCGATCATTGCCTGCACCTTACCCTGTCCGCAGGCGCTCACTCAGCCTTTACCGCCCGCCGCTGATACAGATGTGGCGTTGGATCTTCTATTGACGCGGCAAGCACAGAAGATCCTGGATGACCACCAGTTGCGCAGGTCCAGATCCACGGGCATATCAGTTGGTGCCTCTGTTGATATCCAGCAAAGGAAGCTCGTCATCAGCTTCGGGGCTGGAATCCTGCCGTCGGAGGACGATCATTCGCTCGAGGAACTGGAGCAGCACATCAGGAACACCCTGGAGGCCTACACGACGCAGGCCGGCGTAGGCGAAGTTGAAACGGTCATTCTTTACGAGGGAAAGCCCTACTGGGAACACTTTCCTCGCGGCATCAGTGCGCAAGAGCAGGGCTCTGCCAGGCAGGCAGGGGGCCAGGTTCTTGTCTCGGCCAG
Source organism: Stenotrophomonas sp. 1278 (assembly GCF_029892765.1). NCBI lineage: Bacteria > Pseudomonadati > Pseudomonadota > Gammaproteobacteria > Lysobacterales > Lysobacteraceae > Stenotrophomonas > Stenotrophomonas sp. 1278. The sequence goes on along the minus strand of NZ_JARXWD010000001.1, from coordinate 354,903 downwards.
TCACGGGCTGCTGAGAGTGCACCCCGGTATGGGGTGGGAATTCCAGCGGCCTGTACGCAATGGCGTGCGGGAGGATCTGATTACGCCCGGATATGCGGACGAGTTGCAACGGCTGCTGGAAGATCGAGGGGGTGTGACCGTGCATCGTGCGCGTCGCGGCGGGGGCGGTACGCACCCGGATTCGATGCGTCCGTGGTATGAGATGTCAGCTCGTTACCATCTCAAGGATCTTCTTCCTGATCGGACAGATATCTGGAATCACTTTGCGAACAGTACTGCGAGCGACAGGGAGGTGTCAGATGACATCCGCGCTCGACCGTACTACGCGAATCATCTCGGCGTTGCAGGGATGCTCAGCATTCACACCAATGCGGATGTCCCAGGCGTTGCCCGTGGGTCAAGGGTTTTCTACCATTCAAGCAAGCCAGCGGATCGACAGCTGGCCGATCTGACGTTGTGCTACATGCGGGAGCTCATCACCGCACAGGAGGGTTACGCTGACTTTCCTGTTCCCCGAGAGGGCGTCGCCGCAGGACATGGTGAAAACAACTTCGCAACCATGCCGTCCATAGTGGTCGAGGTGGCTTTTCACACAAATGCCGCGGACGCCGCCGCCCTCCAGGACCCGGTGTTCCGTGCCGCTTCCATGAAAGGAGTTGAGAAGGGCTACCGGCTCTTCCGCGAAGGCAAGGGCTGCGTTCCGTTGGAGGCCGAGCCCATCCAGGGAATACGGTTGCCTCAGGGAAGCTCACAGCAGGTGGATGTCGCCTTCGAGGGCTATCCGCAGTACCCCATCGAACTGGTCACCACGAACGTGGGCTGCCCGCCCGGATGGACCTGCAGCGACGGAAAGGTTCGCATCACTAGCCCCGACGACAAACCCAGCCAGATTACCCTGCGGTGCGAGAACGCCGGGAGTGCGCCAATTCTGTGGGATACGCGGGTCGTGGACGCCGATGGCGTGAAATCGCCACCTGTGCGCCACGTCGTGCAGTGCATCCGAACATCGCGCGGGTTGAGCGAGGCTCCGATCATCTCTGCCGGTGTGGAGACCGCGACGGCAGGTTGAATGCTTTGAAGCGGGCGCTTTCGCGCCCGCTTCAAGTCAACTCTGTCTCGACGCTACAGAAGCCAGCCTCAGCTGGCCTTGCCCTGTGCATCCAGGTAACGCTCTGCGTCCAGTGCGGCCATGCAGCCGAAGCCGGCCGAGGTGATCGCCTGGCGATAGTGCTGGTCGGCCACGTCGCCGGCGGCGAACACGCCTTCCACCGAGGTCTGGGTGGCGTTGCCGCCCAGGCCCGAACGGATTTCCAGGTAGCCGTTGTTCATGGTCAGCTGGCCGTCAAACAGCTGGGTATTCGGGTGGTGGCCGATGGCCACGAAGAAGCCGTGGGCATCGATGTCGCGGGTGCTGCCGTCCAGGGTCGACTTCACGCGCACGCCGGTCACGCCGGCCTCGTTGCCCAGCACTTCCTCCACCTGGTGGTGCCAGACGGTTTCGATCTTGCCGGCTTCAACCTTGGCGAACAGCTTGTCCTGCATGATCTTTTCCGCCTTCAGGGTGTCGCGACGGTGGACCAGGTAGACCTTGCGGGCGATGTTGGACAGGTACAGCGCTTCTTCCACGGCGGTGTTGCCGCCGCCGACCACGACCACGTCCTGGTCACGGTAGAAGAAGCCGTCGCAGGTGGCGCAGGCGGAGACGCCGCGGCCCTTGAACTCGTCTTCGGTCGGGATGCCCAGGTACTTGGCGGTCGCGCCGGTGGAGATGATCAGGGCGTCGCAGGTGTATTCGTGGCTGTCGCCGATCAGCTTGAACGGGCGCTGCGACAGGTCCGCGGTATGGATGTGGTCGAAGATGACCTCGGTCTCGAAGCGCTCTGCGTGGGCCTGCATGCGCGCCATCAGGTCCGGGCCCATCAGGCCATGGGCGTCACCCGGCCAGTTGTCCACTTCGGTGGTGGTCATCAGCTGGCCACCCTGCTGCAGGCCGGTGATGACGACCGGCTTCAGGTTGGCGCGGGCAGCGTAGACGGCAGCGGTCCAACCGGCCGGGCCGGAACCGAGGATGACAAGACGCTGGTGGCGGGAGGGCAGGCTGGTGCTCATGTAGACTCGCGAAAAGGTAGATGGGACAAGGCGCGGCGATGTTTGCACAGCATCCTTGGCTGGTCATAGAGTGGCGGCTGGGGCAGGGCGATTCAAGCCGATGAACAGAACAGCGCCATCCACGGGCGGTTTCCGGCCCTGTCCCCGCTTGCGCGGCAACGGATAACTGAAAACTGACGCCGTCTCGTTTATTATCAAACACTAACAGCGCATTCCAAAGGTATGGTCTAAGGTGGCGAAGCAGGTCCCCGAACGCTCCAAGTCCGACGACAAAAAGGCATCGCGTCGCTCGGCGGCAGCGGCCACGACCGACAACCCACGCCGTCAGCGCCTGTGGCGCGACCTGGGTCTGATCGCCATCGCGCCGGCGCTGCTGTATCTGGCTGCCAGCCTTTTCACCTATTCAGCGACGGACCCGGGCTGGTCACACACCGGCAGCGTGGTTGCGCCGGTACACAACATGGGCGGCCGCGCGGGCGCGTGGATCGCCGACGTGCTGCTCCAGCTGTTCGGCTACATCGCTTTCCTGCTGCCGGTGGTGCTGGGCGCGCTGGCCTGGATCGCAATGTTCGGCCTCAAGCGTGAGAGCAAGGGCGAGAACGATCTGGACCCCGCGTTGCGGCTGGTTGGCCTGGTCGGCTTCCTGATCGCCGGCACCGGTTTCCTGCACGTTCGCCTGTTCAGTGGCGATGTCTCCAGTGCCGGCGGCATTCTCGGCAAGCTGGTCGGCAATTCGCTCAGCGTGGGCTTTGGTGCGCTGGGGGCAAACCTGTTCGTGCTGGTGCTGCTGCTGGCCTCGATCACCCTGGCCACGGGCCTGTCCTGGTTCGTGGTGATGGAGAAGATCGGTCGCGGCGTGATGTCGCTGGCACCGTTGCTCGAGCGCAAGAAGGAGCAGGCCACCGAATGGCAGCAGACCCGCGTCCTGCGCGAGGAACGCCAGGAAGTGCGCAAGGCCGATGCCGAAGTGCGTGCCAAGCGCGAGCCGGTGAAGATCGAGCCGCGCCCGGAGCCGGTGATCGAAAAGAGCGACCGGGCCAAGCGCGACAACCAGATCCCGATGTTCCGTGGCGTCAATGGCGACGGCTCGGACCTGCCGCCGCTGGCCCTGCTGGATGATCCCAAGCCGCAACCCGTGGGCTATGACAAGGACACCCTGGACGCGCTCTCGCGGCAGATCGAGTTCAAGCTCAAGGACTTCCGCATCGATGCACAGGTGGTCGGCGCCAATCCCGGCCCGGTCATCACCCGCTTCGAGATCGAGCCGGCGCCGGGCATCAAGGTCAGCCAGATCAGTTCGCTGGACAAGGACATCGCCCGCGGCCTGTCGGTCAAGTCGGTGCGTGTGGTCGATGTGATCCCGGGCAAGTCGGTGATCGGCCTGGAAATCCCCAACGTCACCCGCGAGATGATCTACCTGTCCGAGCTGCTGCGCTCGAAGGAGTACGACAAGTCGGCCAGTTCGCTGACCCTCGCGCTGGGCAAGGACATCGCCGGTCGCTCGACCGTGGCCGACCTGGCGCGCATGCCGCACCTGCTGGTGGCCGGTACCACCGGTTCGGGCAAGTCGGTGGCGGTCAACGCGATGGTGTTGAGCCTGCTGTTCAAGGCGTCGCCGAAAGACCTGCGGATGCTGATGATCGACCCGAAGATGCTCGAACTGAGCGTCTACCAGGGCATTCCGCATCTGCTGGCGCCGGTGGTCACCGACATGAAGGAGGCCGCCAACGGCCTGCGCTGGTGCGTGGCCGAGATGGAGCGCCGCTACAAGCTGATGAGCGCGGTGGGCGTGCGCAACCTGGCTGGCTTCAACAAGAAGGTGAAGGACGCCCAGGACGCCGGCCAGCCGATGATGGACCCGCTGTTCAAGCCTAACCCGGAGCTGGGCGAGGCGCCGCGCCCGCTGGAGACGCTGCCGTTCATCGTCATCTTCATCGACGAATTCGCCGACATGATGATGATCGTCGGCAAGAAGGTCGAAGAGCTGATCGCGCGACTGGCGCAGAAGGCGCGTGCGGCCGGCATCCACCTGATCCTGGCCACCCAGCGCCCGTCGGTTGACGTCATCACCGGCCTGATCAAGGCCAACATTCCCACCCGCATCGCCTTCCAGGTCAGCTCGAAGATCGATTCGCGCACCATCCTCGACCAGTCCGGCGCCGAGACGCTGCTCGGTCACGGCGACATGCTGTACCTGCCGCCGGGCACGGCGATGCCCGAGCGTGTGCACGGCGCCTTCGTGTCCGATGAGGAAGTGCATCGCGTGGTCGAGCACCTCAAGGCAATGGGGCCGGCCGACTATGTCGACGGCGTGCTGGACGAAGTACAGACGATGGGCGATGGCGTGGTGGTCGGTGCGACTGGCCTGCCGGAGACCAGTTCCGGCGGCGGCGATGAGTCCGACCCGCTGTACGACGAAGCGCTGCGCGTGGTCACCGAGACCCGCCGCGCGTCGATTTCCGGCGTGCAGCGTCGCCTGAAGATCGGCTACAACCGCGCGGCGCGACTGATCGAGGCCATGGAAGCGGCCGGTGTGGTCAGTCCGCCCGAGCACAACGGCGACCGCACCGTGCTGGCACCGCCGCCGCCGAAGTAAGCCAAGCCCTGCCGCATTCCCGACGTCCAAGGAACCGACGCATGCTTCAACCCGTTTCCTGCGCGCTGGCGCTGGCCTGCCTGCTGGCAGCCGGCCCGGCGCTGGCCGATGCCGCCGCGACGGCTGTACCCGCAGTCGCGCCACCGTCCACCGGCAGCGATGCCGAGGCCAGCAACAACTTCAGCTTCGTACGTTATCGCGCCGACTACCAGGTGCGCGCCGATGCCGGCAACGTGCAGACTGAAACCTACGAAATCCTGCTCAAGACCAAGGCAGCGGTGGAGCAGTTCAGCCAGGTGCGGTTGAGCTACAGCGAGAAGATGGAAACGCTGGATGTGGTCAACGCCTATACGCTGACCGCCGACGGCCAGCGTCGCGAAGTGCCGGCCGATCGCATCTACACCCAGGAAAGCTATTCCAGTGCCTCGGCGGCGATGTATGCCGACCGCAAGGTGCGGGTGATCGTGTTCCCGAACCTGGCGCCGGGCACGCGGCTGTTCTACCAGGTGCGCCGGACCCAGCTGACGCCCTATTTCCCGGGCTACTTCGGCCTGTGGGAAACCTTCAATGTGTTCACCCAGTACGACGATGCCGAAGTGACCCTCAGCGCGCCGGCCAATCTGCCCATGTTCGTGGACAGCCGTGGCGTGCAGGGCAGTGACCGACCGGTGGTGAAGAACGGCCAGGCGCAATGGCGCTGGCGCTACCAGCGCCGCGAGCCGATGCAGGCGCAGAACTGGTCGGCGGCGGTGTGGGAGTTCGGGCCGAACATCATGGCCAGCACCTATCGCGACTGGGCGCAGATGGGCCGCGCCTACCAACTGAAAGCAGGGCCGGCCGCACAGGTCACCCCGGAGATCCAGGCGCTGGCCGATGAAGTCACCGCCGGCATCAGCGACCGTCGCGCGCAGGCCGATGCGCTGTACCGCTGGGTGGCGCAGAACATCCGCTACGTGGCGGTGTACCTGGGCAATGGCGGCCTGGAGCCGAACAGTGCGCAGAGCATCCTCGACAACCACTATGGCGACTGCAAGGACCACGTAACGATCCTCGAGGCGCTGCTGGCGGCCAAGGGCATCACCAGTTCGCCGGTGCTGATCGGTGCCGGTGGCGGCCCGACGCTGCCGAAGATTCCGCTGCTGGGCCGCTTCAACCACGCCATCACCTACGTGCCCGAGTTCGACCTGTACCTGGATTCGACCAGTGCCTGGGCGCGCTTCGGCCAGCTGCCCGATGGCGACCTCGGTGCGCCGGTGCTGCACACGCGTGATGCCACCCTGGCGCGCACGCCGGCCAATGATCCGCAGCGCAACGCCACGGTGATGGAGGTGCGCTTCACCTTCGACGCGCAGGGCAACCTGCGTGGCGAGACAGTGCCGCAGCTGAGCGACAACGCCGAGATCGGCATGCGCGCGCAGTTCGCCCAGCTCAATGCACAGAACCGGGCGCGCGCTGAAGAATCGATCATGGCCGCGTCCGGTTTCGATGGCCGCGGCCAGCTGCAGCTGCAGGGTGTGCCGGTCGACCTGACCCGGCCGTTTGGCTATCGCATGGCCTTCCAGGCCGAGGACTACGTGGACTTCGATGTGGCCGGCGGCATGGCCGTGCCCGATCCGCCCGGTGGTGAATCGGTACGCGGGCTGTATGCCAGCGCCTCGGCACCGGACAACGAGACGCCGTTTTACTGCAATGCCAGCCTGCGCGAGGAAACCTATCGCCTGCAGTTCCCGGCCAATGCCCCGATCATCGCGATTCCGCGCAGCCAGCGGTTTGCCAATGCGGCCGGCGAGTACCGGGTCGACTGGAGCCGGCAGGGCCAGGAAGTGACCGTGCATCACCGCCTGCAGCAGAACGCGGTGCGCGGCGCCGAGGCGCTGTGCCAGCCGCAGGACTATGCAGCGTTCCGCGCGCTGTTCCGCGAGGTGCGCCGCGGCTTCCGTGGCCAGGTGCTGTACGGCAAGCTGCCGGCCGCTGGCAGCTGAATCGCCGATCAGCGATCAGGGCGTCATAATGGCGTCCTGATCGCCCATTCATCTTTCGCCGGGCACACTGGCACCCAACTTTCCTGGCCGCGCGCCCACAGGATCCCTGCATGAACCTTCGCCTCCGCCGTTTCCTTGCCACCACCACCCTGGCCGTGGCCTGCGCCGCTGCCGGCAGCGCCTGGGCCGGCGCCCGTGATGACCTGAAAACCTTCACCACCGGCCTGAAGGGCCTGGATGGGCAGTTCAGCCAGCAGGTGTTCGACAGCCGCGGCAAGGTCAAGGAATCCACCAGTGGTCGCGTCGCTTTGTCGGCACCGCGCCTGTTCCGTTGGGAATACGTGCGCCCGCACGAGCAGCTGATCGTGGCTGACGGCAAGAAGGTGTGGATGTTCGAGCCGGACCTGGAGCAGGCGACCGTGCGCGAGCAGGGCAAGGAAGAGCAGAACAGCCCGCTGACCGCGCTGATCAACCCGGCACTGCTGGAGCAGCAGTACGACGTGAGCGAAGAGGCCGCTACCCGCGATGGCCTGCAGTGGCTGTCGCTGTCGCCGAAGCGCGAGACCGAAGCCAGCTTCCAGTACGCCGCGCTGGGCTTCAACGCGCAGGGCCTGGCGAAGATGGAGATCACCGACGCCGTGGGCCAGCGCACCGTGATCAGCTTCAGCGGCTGGAAGCGCAACCCCAGCTTCGCCGCCAACACCTTCCGCTTCACCCCGCCGGCCGGTACCGACGTCATCGGCAACTGATCGCGGTCGCCGGGCATGGCCCGGCGCTACCGCTTTTGGTAGGTGTCAACCTTGGTTGACATGCTTTTGATCTGCCGGCCAGCGGCCGGCACTACCGATTGCCGCACATCTCCGATCCGCCGGGCATGGCCCGGCGCTACCGCCCTTGGTAGGCGTCAACCTTGGTTGGCATGCTCTCGGCACCGCCTTGGTGGGTGTCAACCTTGGTTGACATGCTTTTGATCTGCCGGCCAGCGGCCGGCACTACCGATTGCCGCACATCTCCGGTCAGTCGGGCATGGCCCGGCGCTACCGTCCTTGGTGGGTGCCAACCTTGGTTGGCACGCTCTCGCGGTACAATGACCGCGTGCCAAGACATCGCTCCACTTCATTCCCCGGCCCCGATCTGCTGAGTGTTGATCGGGAACACATGCGCCCGCTGGCCGAGCGCATGCGCCCCCGCACCCTGGATGAGATGGTCGGGCAGAAGCGTCTGCTCGCTCCAGAGAGCGCGCTGCGCCGCGCCGTCGAATCCGGACGCGTGCATTCGATGATCCTGTGGGGGCCGCCCGGCTGCGGCAAGACCACGCTGGCGCTGTTGCTGGCTGAATACTCCGACGCCGAGTTCCGTGCCATTTCCGCCGTGCTGTCCGGCCTGCCGGAGGTGCGCCAAGTGCTGGCAGAGGCCGCGCAGCGCTTCGCCGAAGGTCGTCGCACGGTGCTGTTCGTCGACGAAGTGCACCGCTTCAACAAAGCGCAGCAGGATGCGTTCCTGCCGCACATCGAGCGCGGCACCATCCTGTTTGTTGGTGCAACCACCGAGAACCCGTCGTTCGAGTTGAACTCGGCGCTGCTGTCGCGTTGCCGCGTGCACGTGCTGGAAGGTGTTTCGCCAACCGACATCGTCGAAGCCCTGGAACGTGCGCTCGGTGATCGCGAGCGCGGGCTGGGCGAGGAACGCATCGAAGTCGCGCCCGAGCTGCTGCTGGAGATCGCCACCGCCGCTGATGGCGACGTCCGCCGTGCGCTGACCCTGCTGGAAATCGCCGCCGAGCTGGCGGGCGGGGAGGGTGGTCGCATCACCCCGCAGACGCTGACCCAGGTGCTGGCCGACCGCACCCGCCGCTTCGACAAGGGCGGCGAGCAGTTCTACGACCAGATCTCGGCGCTACACAAGTCGGTGCGCAGCTCCAACCCGGATGCCGCGCTGTACTGGCTGACGCGGATGCTCGACGGTGGCTGCGATCCGTCCTATCTGGCGCGCCGGCTGACCCGCATGGCCATCGAGGACATCGGCCTGGCCGATCCTCGCGCGCAGAGCATGGCGCTGGAAGCGTGGGACATCTACGAGCGGCTCGGCAGCCCGGAAGGCGAGCTCGCCTTCGCGCAGCTGGTGCTGTACCTGGCCAGCACCGCCAAGTCGAATGCCGGCTATGCCGCCTTCAACCAGGCCAAGGCCGATGTGCGCGACAGTGGTACCGAAGAAGTGCCGCTGCACCTGCGCAATGCACCGACCAAGCTGATGAAGGAGCTGGGCTACGGTGCCGAGTACCAGTACGACCATGACGCCGAAGGCGGCATCGCGCTGGACCAGACCGGTTTCCCCGATGCGATGGGCGAGCGGGTGTATTACAACCCGGTGCCGCGCGGGCTGGAGATCAAGTTGAAGGAAAAGCTCGACCGGCTGCGTGCCGAGCGTGAGGCGGCGAGGGCGGCCAAGGGCCTCTGATTGCCCTTGGGGGCTTCGATTGATGGTTCCAATCTGAGAAGACGAGGCGGGCTGGAGCCGCACGCCGAGTCCTTTCGGCGCAAATGTGCACCCTGCACGATCAGTGGCGTAGCCTCGGTTGATCTTCGTCGGCCTGCGTTGCATGCGTCTGCTTGGCAGGAGGGTTGCGGATGATCCTGTGTACGTCAGAGCTGCTCAGCGTGGAAACCCGTGACTCTGAATTGAGTCTTATGGTTACTTCGTTGCCAAAGTCCAACAGCAATTTCGCGCTGCAACGGACGGTTCCTTTTCCATAGGGGGTGCACCCTTGGGTGGGCATGGCCACGGCCGCATCACTGAGAACGATGTCAACCTGCTCTCCGCCGCCTCGATTCATGCCGATCAGCAGCTTCGATGTCTGCGCAGCCATCCAGTCAGGCTGCGTGATGGCGACCATGCAGCCAAACATCATCATCATGAAAGCAAAAACAGTCACCACTTCGATTCCGGACCTGCGGACGCGAGCCTGAATTTGAACTTGGATGTACACGATGACCATGTACAAGACGGTCAGCGCCAGCAACGCGGCCCACTGAACGGCCTCGGGAAGTGGCTCAAGAAGGTTGAGGTATTGACGGTGCCACACGAGGAGGATCGCGCCGATCCAGAGCCAGGAAAGGCTAAGCAAACTGTAGGCTGCGCATATCAACAATCGATTCAGTCGAGACCCTTCGGTCGGGATCGACAGGAGGGTTGCGAAGGTGGCAACGATCAGCACCATCCAGAATGCGTGCATGAGGCCATTTGATGAGGGATATTGGCTGACCAGAAGCAGAACGATCCAGCCAGTGACTGCTGGCGGAGCAGCCCACTTGAGGAAGGCGCTGAGCTTCATGTCCGAGATACGAAATGCACTCTTGCCCTTCGACGGTTCGTCCGCGATCGAGGCAAGAAGCGCTGGGGCAATGTAGAACGTCGCGAGAAGTCCGCCAACGATCAACAGGAAGCCGGCGACCAGTAGAACGAGTGACTCCAGTCCCGCGCCGAATCGCGGATACGGGATCTGATTGACGCGCGTATATGTCCAGAGCTGGATGCCCCCAGAAGCCAAGGCGGGCAACCAGAGCAGTTTGGACATTACGAGGAAGTAGCGCTTTAGGTGTGTGAGGATGTCCTCCAGCGCTGCAATACCGGTGAGGCGTTCATCGGGGCTGCTTGGTTTGGACATGTAGCTCCATTCTGCGTTGGGCCGAGGGACGCGAATGATGGCAAGGAGGCTTCTCAGGGGGAGAGATGCCATGCGACGCTGCTCCCAGTTTGCAGGTCTTGGCTTTTCGTCGGCAGGGCCCTGAGCGGGCGCGTGATACATAGCGTGACGTTTGATCGATGTGATAATCATTCGCGTTTAAGGTAGACTGCGATCCCTTGTGAACCGGTGGCCGTGTGCCGCTTTCGCCGTCACTGATGAAGTCTTCCGTCCTGCCTCCGCGCCGCGGCCCGCTGCTGTCCGGCCTGGCCGCCTTGATGATGGGCCTGCTCCTGGCTACCCCGTACGCATACGCGCAGCAACGCAATCCGCTGCAGAAGATGGGCCAGACCGTGCTTGATGCACCGGCGGCCAGCTATCGCTTCAAGCGTTTCGTGATCGACAGCCCCGATCAGCAGCGCCGCTGGCGGGTGAATGTGGCGATTCCGGCCAAGGCCCCCAAGGCGCCATCGCCGGTGCTGTACGCACTGGACGGCAACGCCGTGGCGATGGTGCTGGACCAGCCGCTGCTGGCCGAGCTGGCCGCACGCAAGGCGCCGCCGGTGTTGGTGCTGATCGGCTACGACAACGACCTGCGCATCGATTCGGCGTCGCGCACCCGCGACTACACCGCATGGATCGATCGCGCCGATGATGAAAGCGGCAGGACGCAGGCTGTCGGCGGCGGCGCAGCGGCCTTCCTGGACATGATCGAGCGTCGCATCAAGCCCGAAGTGGAACGCCGCGCCAACATCGATCGCCAGCAGCAGGCCCTGTGGGGCCATTCGCTGGGCGGCCTGTTCGTGCTCAGCAGCCTGTACACCCGTCCGGCCGCCTTCCAGTACTACCTCAGTGCCAGCCCGTCGTTGTGGTGGAGCCAGGGTGCGCCGCTGGGTGACATCGAGCAGCAGTTCGTGCAGAACGTGCATGGCCAGCCAGCAAAGGTGTGGCTGATGCTGGGCGGTGCCGAGCGCGTCGGCGACCGTGGCAAGCGCGACATGAGCAATCCGCGCGTGGTCGCGCATCTGCGCCGCATTGGTGGCGCCACCCCGGATGCGGCGATGCAGCTGTCCGAGCGCCTGGGCAAGGTACCGGGGCTGAGCGTGCAGTACCGCGAGTTCCCGGGCCTGGGCCATGGCCCGATGCTGCCGGCGTCCTTCCACGCGGCGCTGCACGAGCTTTATGGCGTGACCGACCGCAGCGCCGCCGACGGCCCGCCGGCCGGTGGAGACAATGCCGCCGAATGACCCCCTCGCACGGCAGTGCCGTGCGACCCCACTACCCAGGCGGACTGTCGATGTGCAGCGGCCAAGGCAACCGATGAATCCCGCGCCACCAGGCGCGGCCTACGTGTGCAAGGAGCCTTCCATGTCATTCCGTCCGTCTTTCCGCCTCACTTCCCTGGCCGCCGGCCTGCTGCTGGCAGTGACCGCCAGCGCACAGCCGGTGTTCGACCAGCCGGCCAGCGCTACCTTCAAGGGCCAGGTTGTCTCACGCGGTGAGAACGTGGTTCCCGGCAGCACCGCCGATGTCACCGGCCGCGGCTTCGTGCCGGGCCAGCAGGTCAGCCTGCTGCGTGGCGATACCGTGCTCAATAGCCAGCCGGTGGTGGTCGATGCCGATGGCAACTTCAAGACCCAGCTGGCCATTCCGGCCGACGCCGTGCCGGGTACCCATCCGGTGGTGGTTCGCGCCAGCCAGCCGGCCGCCGCAGCCGTGCTGAAGCTGCGTGTGTCGCCGCAGCTGCCACTGTCGGGCCAGGCGAAGTTCGCCACCCAGTCCAACAAGCTGGTGCCGGGCCTGTACCAGTCGGCCTACAGTGCTGCCAGCAATGCCGTGTTCGTGACCTCGGCCGTCGGCCGCCCGCCGGTCACCCAGTCGCAGCTGCTGAAACTGGACCCGAAGTCGCTGAAGGTGACCAAGGCCATCACCCCGGCGCAGGTGCCGGGCAGCACCAACGGTGCGGTGTTCGCGGTGTATGGCGTGGGCGTCGATGATGCCAATGGCAATGTCTGGGTCAGCAACACCCGCCAGGACACCGTGGCTGTCTATCGCCAGGCGGATCTGTCGCTGGTCCACCAGTTCCCGGTCGGCGCCGTGCCGCACGCCCGCGACGTGGTGGTCGACAGCACGCACGGCAAGGTGTTCGCCTCGGCCGCCGGTGAGGACCATTTGTCGGTGTTCGATGCGAAGACGCTGAAGGCACTGGAGCCGATCACCCTGGCCTCCGGCGTGGACGACGAGAAGTTCGTGCCGATGAGCCTGGTGCTGGATGAGCCCAGCGGCAAGCTGTTCACGGTCAGCATCGGTACGCCGGAAGCGGCGGTGATCGATGTGGCCAGCGGCAAGGTCGACAAGGTCATCGACCTGGGCAATTCGATCAGCGCTTCGGGCGTTGCCTTCGATGCCGAGCGCAACCGCCTCTACGTGGCCTCGCAGGGCACCGACAACCTGCTGATCGTCGACGTGGCCAGCGGCAAGGTCGTGCACGACGTGCCGGTCGGCGCCGGCGCACTGAACGTGGCCTTCGATGCGAAGAGTGGCCTGGCCTACGTCACCAATCGCGGTGCCGGCACCGTCACTACCGTTGACCGTGATGGCAAGGTGGTCGGCAACCTCGATGGCGGCACCTTCCCCAATCACGTCCGCGCCGATGGCAAGGGCAATGTCTTCGCCGTGAACAAGTCGCGTGGCGCTGAAGATCCGAAGGGTGACCGCATCACCCGCATCAGCCTGCGCCAGCCGTAAGCCACAAGGCAGGGCGGCACCCCGCCGCCCTGCCAGCAAGGAGAATCTGCATGAACATCGCTTCCCGCCTGCGCCAGTGCGCGCTCCCGATTGCCGTTTCATTGGTGCTGGCCGCCTGTGGCGACAAAGCGCCGCCGTCTGCCGGCAACCCAGATGCAGCAGCACCGGCGGCCGCCACCGCCAAGGCGGGAGCACTACCCGCAGGTTGGCAGCGGGTGGCAGGCAGCGACGTGCCGACACTGCCGGGGCAGCAGGCAGTGCTGCCGAGCAAGGTGCACTCCGACGATGGCGCCGATGTGGAGGTGGATGACAGCAGCCGGATCATTGCCGGCGGTGACGACATCATCGCGGTGATCGAGGCGCTGGGCCTGGGCAAGCAGGTGTTCGCCGCGCCGACCAACACCACCACCGAGGCAGGCCTGGCCGCACCGCACCAGTTCCTGTTCAACCGCACGACCGGCGTGGAGGGGGTTCTCAGCCTGCAGGGGTCGCTGTTCATCGGCAACAGCCTGCGTCGCCACACCGAACTGGCAAAGAAGCTGCGCGAAGTGGGCGAGCCTGCAGTGGTGATCGATGACCTGCAGCCGGCGCCGGACAAGGTGCGCAAGATCGCCGCCGTGCTCGGCGTGGCCGACGCAGGGCAGACCCTGGCCACGCAGGTGCAGCGCCAGCTGGATGAGGCCGCCGCGATCGGCAAGGGCCTGGCGCATGCGCCGCGGGTGATCCATGTGTCGGCGACGGGAGCGGGCGGCTCGCCCACCGTGGCCGGTGCCGACAGCGCATCGGCCAAGCTGATCGCCCTGGCCGGCGGCCTGAACATCGGCACCGAGGCCGGCGTGGCCAACTATTCGCAGCTGAGCAACGAAGGCGTGGTCGCGGCGGCACCGGACGTGATCCTGGTGACCGAGCACGACCTGCAGCTGTTCGGTGGCGCTGAAGGCCTGTGGAAGGCGTACCCGACGCTGAAGCAGACCCCGGCCGGACAGGCCAACCGGGTCTGGGTGATGCCGGATGCGCAGCTGAAGTACGCCAGCATCGGTTCCGGTGCGGGTGCATTGGCCCTGGCGCAGGCGCTGGCGGCGCTGCCGAAGGCATGAGCCCTGCGGATCGACGCCGCCGTCGCGGGCGGACGATGTTGTTGATTGCGCTGCTCGCGCTGCTGGGCGCGGTGCTGGCGTCGTTCGCCGTGGGGCCGCTGCGCTTGCCACCGCTGGAAGTGATGCAGGCGCTGGCGGTGAAGCTGGGCCTGCTGGATCCGCAATCGGTCAGCAGCCGTGACCTGGCCGTGGTCTGGCAGCTGCGCATTCCGCGTGCATTGCTGGGGGCGATGGTCGGCGCGGCGCTGGCGATGGCCGGTGCCAGCCTGCAGGGACTGTTCGGCAATCCGCTGGCCGATCCGGGCATCGTCGGTGTCAGCCAGGGCGCCGCGCTGGGTGCCGTGGCGGCGATCGTGCTGGGCGCTGCGGGTGCAGCCGGCTGGCTGGTGCCGGTGGCGGCCTTCGGCGGCGGTGCCGCCGCGATCGGGCTGACCTACGCGCTGGCGCGGCCGGGCAAGGGCAGTGGCAATGCCACGCTGTTGCTGGTGGGCATTGCGATGGCCGCGTTCTGTTCGGCACTGATCGGCTTCCTGACCTACATCGCCAACGAAAGCGAGCTGCAATCGCTGGTGTTCTGGCAGATGGGCTCGCTGGCGCGCGCGAACTGGGCCGACGTGGTGGCGGTGCTGCCGTTGTTCGCCGTCGGCGCGTTCGCACTGCAGCGCCTGGCCACGCCGCTGGACATGCTGGCGCTCGGCGAGCGCCAGGCACAGCATCTGGGGCTGGACGTGGCGCGCACACGGCGCCTGCTGGTGGCCTTCAGTGCGCTGCTGGTCGGCGCTGCGGTAGCGTTCGCCGGCTCGATCAGTTTCGTCGGCTTGGTGGTGCCGCACGTGGCGCGCCTGCTGGTTGGCCCTGGCCACCGCTGGCTGCTGCCGTTGTCGGGGCTGCTGGGTGCACTGCTGATCGTGGTGGCCGACACTGCGGCGCGCACCCTGGACCCGCCTGCCGAGATTCCGCTGGGCCTGTTCTCCGCCGCGCTGGGCGCGCCGTTCTTCCTCTGGCTGGTGCTGCAGCAGCGCCGCAAGGCGGCGGCATGAGCGCCTTCCTGCAACTGCGCGACGTGGTGGTGCGTCGCCAGCAGCGCGAGATCCTGCATGGCATCACCCTCGCATTCGATCCGGGCACGGTAACGGCGCTGGTGGGGCCCAACGGTGCCGGCAAGTCGACCCTGCTGGGGGTGGCGGCTGGCGATCTGCGTGCCGACGGTGGCGATGTGCAGCTGCATGGACGTCCGCTGCGCGACTACAGGGCCGGGCC
Source organism: Stenotrophomonas sp. 1278 (assembly GCF_029892765.1). NCBI lineage: Bacteria > Pseudomonadati > Pseudomonadota > Gammaproteobacteria > Lysobacterales > Lysobacteraceae > Stenotrophomonas > Stenotrophomonas sp. 1278. The sequence goes on along the minus strand of NZ_JARXWD010000001.1, from coordinate 339,429 downwards.
GCTTGCGCGCGAACGTGCGGTGATGCCGCAGGAGCACGGCGTGCGCTTCGCCTTCAGCGTGGAGGAAGTGGTGGCGATGGGGCGCCTGCCGCACCCGCCGGATCCGCAGGTGGATGAGGCGCAGGTGGAGCGGGCGATCGATGCTGCCGAGCTGCAGGCGCTGCGCCTGCGCGAAGTGCAGCAGCTGTCCGGCGGCGAATCGGCGCGTACCACGTTCGCGCGCGTGCTGGCACAGGACACGCCGTTGCTGCTGCTGGATGAGCCTACGGCTGCCTTGGATCTGCGCCACCAAGAGCGCACCCTGCGCAGCGTACGTGCCTGCGCCGAAGCCGGTGCGTGCGTGATCGTGGTGCTGCATGACCTCAACCTGGCGGCCGGATACTCCGATCGCATCGTATTGCTGGAGCAGGGCAGGGTGGCCGCTGACGGCACGCCTTCGCACGTGCTGACCGAGGGCAACCTGCAGCGTGTCTACCAGCAGGACGTGGTGGTGCTGCAGCATCCGCGACGCGGTGTGCCGTTGGTTGTGGTGACCTGATGCAGTAAAGCTTCCTTGCGCAGCGCGACGTATCATTGTCGGTTCGTTTTTCTCAACGGAATGACCCCCATGAACTACATCCTCCCGCGCGCGACACTGCTGGCTTCGATCATTGCTGCATCGTGCACGGCGCACGCCGCTCCCGTCCGCACGGTTGTGCTGGACAAGGCGGCTGACCAGGCGACCTCGATCGAAATCCGCCATGCGAAGGGCGCCGGCGCCGCCTCCGATCTTTTCACCACGCACTACTACACCGGTGGCGCGATGCTGATGGCCTGGGGCAATCAAAGCGTGCTGCTGCTCTGCAAGAAGTCGGCGTATCTGAAGCTGCCGGGCATGAAGCCTGCGGCCAGCGAACTGCCGCTGGAGAAGCGGCAGATGATCGGCTACGAAGCAATGATGGCCGGCTACGGCAGCCTCGCTTCGATCAGTGGACTGGTGGATGGCAAGATCGAGGTGGCCGATGACGGCAGTGAAGTGCGCCGCCAGGCCGAGCGGTCGTGGGCCTACGGCGTTGAGCGTTACGACGTGATCAGCCAGCGCATGCCCAATGGTGCGCTGCGCGTGCGCGCACTGAAGACCGCCACGGTGAACAACGCAAAGCCGTCCAAGCCGGGCGACACCTTCAGCACCGATGACGACCAGGCTGCCCGCCTGAGCGAGCTGGGTGCGGTGGGCGCCTGGATTGAAGTGACCATCCACGACACGCCCCGTCGAGGCGAGATCAATGCCGCCTTCCCGCTGAAGGACTGGGTGTCGGTGACGGGGGATCACGCCGCGACGGTGGGTGAGGCGCGGCGGATCAATGGGTGCGAATGATCGTTCCTGGGTGATTGCTGCCCCGTTGCGCCTCATCGTTCCATCCATGCGCGCAATATTCACTTGCGCGCCAGATTGACAGGTCTAGAATGCGCCGCATGAACCGGATGCCGCTCCTGAAGTTTTTCACCCTGACCCGCGCAAGCGCGGAACGGGCGTGTCTGCCTGGAGCCCTACGAGGCCGCTGATCGCGGCCTTCGCTGGACCATCCACAGAGCGCCCTCCGGGGCGCTCTTTTCGTTTCCGCCCCCATCCCTCAACCCGCTCCACCGCAAGGAGAACGTGCCATGCACCAGATCGCCGAGACCGAACGCTAGCCGCACACGCCGTTGCCAACCGGCGTGTGCGGCCCCCGAAGTTGGCCCAGCAGGAACCCCTCTCATGAACACCAACACCCAGACTCTGTCGCGTCTTCGCAACCTCGGCATCATTGCCCACATCGACGCTGGCAAAACCACCCTTACCGAACGCCTTCTGTGGAAGACCGGCGAGATCCACCGCGTCGGCGAAGTGCATGACGGCAACGCGACCACCGACTTCTCGGCGATCGAGCGCGAACGTGGCATCACCATCGGTGCGGCCGCCGTGCATGCGCAATGGGCGCCACGCGATCTGCCGCGGCACCAGCTGACCCTGATCGACACGCCCGGCCACATCGACTTCGCCATCGAGGTCGAGCGCTCGCTGCGCGTGCTCGACGGTGCCGTGGCGGTGTTCTCGGCCGTGGACGGCGTGCAGCCGCAATCGGAAACCGTGTGGCGCCAGGCGCGCCGGCATGGCGTGCCGTTGATTGCGTTCGTCAACAAGATGGATCGCATCGGTGCCTCGTTCGAGCGCGTGCTGGAGCAGCTGCAGGACAAGCTGCGCGCGCGACCGTGGGCGCTGGGCGTGCCGCTGGGCAGTGAGGGCGACTTCCACGGCTGGGTCGACCTGGTCGATGGCCGCGTGCTGCAGTGGCAGGACGCAGGCGCGGCGACGGTGACGGCATGGAGCGAAGCCGAGCGCGCGCAGTGGCAACCGCAGCGCAATGCGCTGGTCGAAGCCGTGGCCGACCATGATGATGTGCTGGCAACGGCATGGCTGGAAGGTCGTGACATCGACGCGGCGACGCTGCGCGCAGCGATCCGTCGCGCGACGCTGGCGGGCGCCGGCGTACCGGTGCTGGCGGGCGCTGCCTTCAAGGACAAGGGCATCGAAACGCTGCTGGATGCGGTGGTCGATTACCTGCCGTCGCCGCTGGATCGTCCTGCGGTCACTGCCGAAGGCGAGGGCGGCGACGTCCTGCTGCCGCCGGACCCGGACGGTCCGTTGGCTGGCCTGCTGTTCAAGATCACCCACCAGCAGCACGGCGCGTTGAGCTTCGTGCGGCTGTACTCGGGCACCTTGAAGGTAGGCGACAACGTGGCCAGCTCGCAGCACCCGCAAGGGCGTCGCATCAGCCGGCTGGTGCGCGTGCAGGCCGACCAGACCCAGGACATCGGGCAGGCCGTGGCCGGCGACATCGTGGCGGTGCTGGGCTGGAAGGATGCGGTCAGCGGTGAAACGCTGAGCGGGCGAGGGCAGCCGTTGCGCCTGGAGAGCATCCAGGCACAGGCCCCGGTACTGGCCTGGCGGTTGGAGCCGGCACGTGCGGCCGACCTGATCCGGCTGGCGCAGGGCTTGGCAAGCCTGGCCCAGGAAGATCCCTCGTTCCGAGTGGAAACCGATCGCGAGACCGGTGAAACCCTGGCCTGGGGCATGGGCGAGCTGCACCTGGAGGTGATGGTCGAGCGGCTGCGCAGCGAATGGAAGCTGGACATCGGCATTGGCGCGCCGCGCGTGGCTTACCAGGAAACGCCGCAGCGTGCCGTGGAAGGCGTCGTGGGTCGCCTGGTCAAGCAGACCGGCGGCCAGGGCCAGTTCGCGCACGTGGTGCTGGATGTGGTGCCGCGCGACGACGGTGAGGTTGTGTTCAATGACCGCATCGTCGGTGGCGTGGTGCCGCGCAACTTCATCGCTGCGGTGGAGAAGGGCGTTCGTGCCGCGCTGTCGGAAGGCCCGCAGGGCCATCCGGTGGTCGGCATCGAAGTCAGCCTGGTGGATGGCCAGACCCACGCGAAGGATTCGTCGGAGATGGCGTTCCATCGGGCCGGCAGCGAGGGCATCAAGGCCGCGCTGGCGGCCAGCGGTACGCAGCTGCTGGAGCCGGTGATGGCGGTGACGGTGCATTCGCCGTCGGCCTCGGTGGGGGACGTGGTGGGTGATCTGAATCGCCGCCATGGACGCGTTGCCCGCATCGACGACCAGGACGGTCGCGCCGAAGTCAGCGGGTTCGCGCCGCTGGCGCAGCTGGTCGGGTATACGACCTCGCTGCGTTCGCTGAGCCAGGGACGGGCCAGCAGCGAATCGCACCTGCATGGCTACGAGCCGGTGCGTGCAGCGTAAGGTGGATGCAGGGAGCCCGTTCGCGGGCTCCCTTTTTTTGTGTTGGCGAGCGGGTCATCCACGCATGGCGTGGATCTACCGACCTTTGCATTGGCGGGGGTCTATCCACGCATGGCGTGGATCTACTTCCCACGCCATGCGTGGATGGGTGCCATCCGTGCGCCACGTGCCTGCATTGCATTGCAACAAAACTGCAGAAAAAGCTGGATTAAAGTGATGCCTCACGATAAATTGCGCACCCCCCGTTGCTTGCCGCCGCCCGCACCCTGCCCATGCGTGATGACAATGATCCCGGAACCCTGGAGCTGACTCTGCCGCGCAAACGCGGTCGGCCGCCCAAGTTCGGGTACGCAATGAGCGACGCACAGCGGGCTGCACGCTATCGGGCACGGCGCGCTGGCCAGGCCAACCACGCCGATGTGCGGCATTGCAGCGACATGGTCCTGCTGGACAAGATCCGCGCGGCGGTCAGTGCGCGCGACACCGAACTGGCTGGCTTTCTTGTCCACGTACTGTGGCAGCGCTACCCGTTGCAGTTGAAATAAGTCGGCGGCGGGGTGGCCGTTGTCACCTGCCTTGTTGATAATGCGGGATTCAGGTTGTTCCCGCTGGCGCGCCCGGGATGGCAGGCGCGCATGATCGACATGGTTTCCACGATGACCACCACCAGCGACACCACCACCGAAGCTGCGCCGAGCAGCGCGCCCCTGTTCTACACCCGCCCGGTGCCGCTGCAGGCAGACCTGCACGCCGATCTGCGCATCCTGCCGGGCAAGCTCGAGTTCGCTGCCGCCAGCAACTCCATCCCGCTGGTGCTGGGCGAATTCTCGCTGGCGCTGCACCACTTCCCGATCCTGTTCGCAGGCCCGAGCGCGGTGCCGATGGCCGCCGTGGGCGTGACCACCGACAACCTGTTCATCACCGATGGCCTGTGGGACGACGAGACCTACATTCCGGCCTACCTGCGCCGCCATCCCTTCATCTTCATCGACACCGGCGCGGACAATGACTTCCTGCTCGGCATCGACGAAGACAGCCCGCGCATCGTCCGTGGCGGCGAAGAAGGCCAGCCGTTGTTCGTCGATGGCAAGGCCACCGAGATGGTGCAGCAGGCGCTTGAGTTCTGCGGCCAGTTCACCCGCGAGCACGAACAGACCCAGGCCTTCTCCAAGGCACTGGTCGACAACGGCCTGCTGGTCGAGCGCAATGCAACCGTGCGCCTGCCCGATGGTCGCGAGTTCAACCTCAACGGCTTCTTCGTGGTCGACGTCGAGAAGTTCATTGCGCTGCCGGATGCGACCGTCATCGAATGGCACCGCAACGGCTGGTTGGCGCTGATCCACCAGCACCTGATGTCGCTGGGTCGCTTCAACGACCTGACCCGCCGCCAGGCAGGGCGCAACGCCGCCTGATTCAGGGCGACGGCGCGGTTCCCGCACCCCGGGAGCCGCGCCACGTCTGCAGCTCGGCCAGCAGCTGGCGCGCATCGTCCCAGCCGGGCGGCACGCGATCGCCCAGCTCCCATAGCTCGCCGGCACGGGCATCCATGCCGCCCGCGTTGAGCATCTGCAGCACGCCCTGCAGGCGATGCGCATGATGGCGCAGCTGCGCGGCATCGCAACGAACGATCGCTTCGTGCAGGCATTGCAGCTCGCGATCGATATCTTCTTCGTAGGCGGCCACCAGTTCTCGGGCAGCGCTTTCGAAGGCACGGTCGGGCACAGCCTGGTCCAGCGCCTGCAGCAGCGCATCGGCCTGCAACGGTTTGAGCAATACCGCGTCGATGCCGGCAACCTGGCAGCACAGCGTGTGATCGTCGCCAGTGAAGGCGGAAAGCGCGATCAGCCGGGCGCGCGGCGCGCCTTCTGCCTCATGCAGCCGCAATTGCCGGGCCAGCGCGTAGCCATCCATTGCCGGCAGACCGATGTCCAGCATCACCAGCGGGCAGGGCGCCTGCATCTGGGCCGCCAAGGCCTCTTCGGCATTGGCAGCCTCCTGCACCGTCGCGCCCCAGCGCCGCAGCTGGGCGGCAATGACCTGTCGGGTCAGCGCGTGATCCTCCACCAGCAGGATGCGCGTGCCGGCCAGCCGGGGCAGGGCGGACGCAGCGGCAGTGGCCGGCGCATCTTCCTGCACCTGCTGCACGGGCAGGCGAAGAATGAAGCGGCTGCCACGGCCATGCACGCTATGGACATCCAGGGTGCCGCCCATGGCCTCGGCCAACGTGCGGCAGATGGAAAGACCCAGGCCGCTGCCACCGCGCTGCCTGCCTGCATCGGCCTGCCGGAAGGGCTCGAACAGGGCGCTCATCTGCGCTGGCGCGATGCCGATGCCGCTGTCGATGACCTCTATCAACAGTGATGCGTTCTTCGAGGACGCATCCAGCTGCAGACGCAGTTCAACGCCGCCTACGTCGGTGAACTTGACGGCATTGCCGAGCAGGTTGTCGAGCAGCTGGCGCAGGCAGTCCGGATCCGTTGCCAGCATCGGGAACGGCGCCTGCGGTGCGCAGAGCTGCAGGCTGAGCGCCTTCTTCTGCGCGAGGGGCGTAATGGCCTGCAGCGCCTGCGTGCAGATCGCAGGGACGTTGCAGGGCACCCGCTTTGGCCGGAACGTGCCGCTGGCCAGGCGGGAGAAGTCCAGCGTGCGGTTGAGCAATCCGCGCAATGTCTGGCTGGCGGTGGCCGCAGCGGCTACCAGTTCGCGCTGCCCGGCTGGCAGTGGCGCCTGGCCCAGCAGGTCGATCGACGCCATGACCGCCTGGGCGGAATTACGCACCTCATGGCTGATCATGCCCGTCATCTGCGCCTGCTTCTGATCAAGACCCTGCTGCTGGCGCAGCCTGCGTGCAGCCAGCAACGGGAATGCCAGCAGCAGGGCTGCGGCTGGCAACAGCCAGAGCACGGTGCCATCAAGGCCTTCGCGCACCTTCTGGCCGAGCGCGGCCGGCAGCGTCTGCCGTGCCCAGCGCTGCAGCAACTGGGCATGCTCTTCGATGGTGATGTCATCCAGTGCCGCCTCGATACGATCGAGCAGCGCCTGGTCTTCGCGCCGGGCAAGCAGATGCAGCTGGGTCGAAAGATCGGCATCCACTGTCTGCAACCGCAGGCTGTGGGAGAAGTGACGTCGTGCTATCGCGCCTGCAGTGGATTCCAGGCCGATCGCAGCGTCGGCAATGCCGGCATCCACGGCAGCCAATGCCGCCCGCATGCTGGGGTGCGGCAGCACAGGCAGTGCAGGGTGATGCTGTGCGAGCCACACAGGGTAGGGGCCTCCTTCAACCGCAGCGATGCGCAGCGTGCCGAGATCGGCAACCCGCCGCGGCAAGCGCTCGCCAATGCGGCCGGCGAGCACGCTGGCACCGCCAGGAAAACTGCGCGAGGGCGCCAGGCTGGGGCAGGGCAGGCGTGCCCCATCGTCAGCACCCATCGCCAGCACAAGATCGGCCCGCCCCTCACAGACGGCGGCCATCGCGGCGAGGGTGCTGGGAAAAGGGACTTCGACGAAGGTCAGGCCGGAATGGCGGGCCACGAGCGCGGCATAGCCATGCGCCAGCGTCTGCAGTACCTCGGGGTCGGCAGCATCTTCGGGCACAGGGTGCAGCGTGGGGGCTGCGGCCACCCGGACCACGCGCCCCGCTGTCCATTTTCCGTGCTGGATGTCGCCCGCGGACGTACAGGGAAGCAGGGTAAACAGTGCCAGCAGCATGAACCTGCGGCCAGGCTTGAACAGCGCGGTCACAGTGCCTCCAACTGCTGCCGTATCGCGAAGATCTCCGCGTCATTGCGCAACCCCAGCTTGCGCAGCGCGGCAATCTTCTGCGTGCTGACGGTCTTGATGCTGCGGTGGCGATGCAAGGCAATCTCCGAGACGGTCAGCCCATCCAGGACCAGCCGGATGACCTCGCGCTCGTTGCGGCTCAGCGCATCGCAGGGCGTCAGCAGCTTGCACGACGGCGGAATGCGGCAGAGCCCTTGGGACACGCGTACGACCGCGTCGGACAGTTCAATCAACGGCTCGGATTTGCCGACAAAGCCGTTGATTCCGGCATCCAGCAGATGGTTGATGATCGCCACCGAGGTCTGCCCGGCAAAGCCCAGCAGCGTTACCCGCGGCAATGCCTGCCGTAGGTGCTCGACGAGCTCGGTGCCGCTGATATCGCCGGGCGCCAAGGTGATGTCGATGATGGCCACATCGGCATGACGCTGCTGCAGCGCCTCCACGAACGCCTGGCTGTCACTGTGGCTGGCGACGATCTCGAAGCGGCTGTCGTTGCCCAGGTGGAAGGCCGTGCCGCGGCGGACGACGTCATGGTCATCAAGCAGGGCCAGGCGAAGCCGGCGCGGTGCAGGGAATCCGTTCATGCGCAGGAGTGTTGTCAGCGCCCAGTGGCGTGGCACTCATTCTGGCGCCGCTGTCGCGTCGAGCATCGAAAACGTTCGATTTTTGAGACTTTTCCTAGAGTGGAAGTAGGAAAAGTTGGAGGTTTGTGTCGGGATCTGCACAGCGTGGGTGCAGCGAAGTGGCCTGTTGCGTCTGATGAATTTTGGATCGCGTCTGCAAGGAGCGCGCGGACTGCGTGCGCTGCGCATGTCGAGTGCGGGCTCCGCTGGCGAAATGCCAGCGTCCACGGTCTGGTCCAGGGCGGTTCCAATCACAAGACGTTCCAGAGCGGCGCGATTGACGGGTTGGCGGGCGCAATTAACGTGACGCGTCACAGTGGTCGCGGGTCCGCCGGCGTTGAATTCTGCAGGGCTGAGGGCTTGGGTTTCCCTCAGAATTGAACGTTGGTCCGGCGAGGTACGCCTGACTATTGGAGACTGGAGCGTGCGACTGTTTGAGCGGGCATGTGTCGCCTGGACGTGGCGGGATGCCTTTGGGTCGCCAGCGACCATGAGTGCAGAGAAGCTATGGCTGGGGTTGGGGCCCGGGTGATGTCCGGGGTGCCATTGGTCGGGCTTGGTAGCGGAGTCGATGCTCAGTCTGCCTTGAACATAATATACATACTGCCGCCGCTATCTGGGCTAAACGATTGAATATCAACGGTTTTTGCGCGTGCGACGCCTGGTGTTGCGCACACTACCAGCACCAGCACTGCCGCCGCCGCGCTCAACCTGTCCAGGACTGATCGCCACACTCGGCGCTGAGCAGGCGTTTCCGCTTGTTCTTCCATCACGCGCACCACGATTTCGCCGTCCACCTGGGCAAGAGCAGCCAGTGCTTCCAGATGGTTCGGCTTGATCGTGCCTCCCTTTCGCCAAAGCGAAACCGCCGAGCGCGTCACGCCCACCCGCGCCGCAAGGGCCATGTCGGTCTGAGGGCTGCAAGTCTCTCGGGCCTTATCGAGTAGCAATTCTTTCGCGGTCATGTCGAGTTTCGCTTGACAGGAGGTTGAGTCCTACTTTACAACGTCTCCTGTCGAGTAACACTCGACACCCGCCACCGGCACCCCAAGGCCGTTGGCGGGCCCCTTGGGGCTTGGGGAGGGGTGGGGCACATGGACGCACTCAGCACTTTCATGCTTCTGGCCATCGCGGCGGCCATATCGCTCGCCTCGGGCCTGTTCCTTGTCCGCGTCGCTACTTTGCGTGACTACACCGCGAAGCAGCCTGAGCGCGAATCGCACTTTGCAACCTCCGCCATTGCGGAACTGCGCCGTCTCGAAATCGAAGCAACCAAACGCGGCAACCTGCTGGCCGCTGCCGAGCTCGCCGATGCGCAGGAGCGTGCAGCATGACCAGTGAGTGCTTGGTTGTCGGCACTGCTGAATGGAACCAGCTGATGCGCGGCCTGGGCTGGCTGTTCCTGCTTGTTGCTGCCACGGCTTTCTTCGGTCACTTCGACCTATCCCTGTGGGAACACCGCATCCGGCGCTATCTGCGGCGGCGGCGTATTTCTAAGGCCCGTAGGGATGAGCCATGAAGACTCACTATCCCAACAGTCCGTGCTACCTGTGCGGGGGCAGCCTACAGACCCTCCGGGCGACGGATGCGACGCTGAACTGCTGCACCAGCTGCGGCACGTTGATTACCAAGCGCAGGGATACGCCGAGCTACTCCAGCGCGTTCCCTGGCAACAGTTCTGGACGCTCACGTTCAAGCTCAGCAAGACCAGCCGCACAGGTGGCATGCACGAGGAAGCGGCTGATAAAGCGTTCCGCTACTTCGTCAGTTGCCTCAATCGCAGCATCTACGGTCCCAAGTGGGCATCGCGCTGGCACGGCGGCATTCAGTGGGCGCGAGGGCAGGAATTTCACCGCGATGGCCGTCTCCATTTCCACGCCGTTGCAGCTGCACCTACCGATGACCTCAACCGCCTTGCCAGCCGCTACGAGTGGCACGAATGGTGGTACCGGGAGTTCGGTCGCAATCGCATCGAAGCGCCGCGCAGTCAGGCAGACATCACCGGCTACGTAAGCAAGTACGTCACGAAAGGTGGGGTGGTCGATTTCTCGCGGAACTTCGGGGCATGGAACCCGCCGCCAATCGACTACACCCGCCGCCCAGAGCAAGACGCCTTGATCGCAGGCGACAGCAACATGCGATCCGCCAGTCCAGGGCGACACCAGGGCACCGGGCGGACTGATGCAAGCATCGCGCAACGGGGAAACAAGCGGTCCACCACATCTCCCTGCGGGGGGGTAGGGGGGGGACTTAGCTTGACCCCACAGTACCGCCCGAATTTTGCCGACGACGAAACAACCAATCACACGAAGCCAAGAGGAACCGACCTATGAACGCACCGAAGATCACCATCAACAGCGCCGTTGAAACCCGCACTGTCACCACGAAGACCGGCATGCAGAAGCCCGTGTACAGCCAGCGCGCCACGCTCGAAACCGAGGCAATGCGTATCCAGATTGAGGTTGAAGTCGACGGCCTGGACAAGGGCTATGCAGTCGGCGCGGTGAAGGAATGGGATCTGACCACAGACCTCGTTCCCGGCCGCTACGGCGTTGAACTGGCCCGTCGCATGACGCTGGTTGATCCGGCCGGCATCAAGCCGCAGCCCGCTACCAAGGCGGCCTAACCATGTCTGATCCGGCACCCCTGTATGTGGTCGGCTGCGCTGCTGAAAACATGCAGCAGGACGGCACTTGCACGGTGCCGGTTTGGATGCCGTACCACCAGCCGATTCTTCCACCCCTGAGTCTGGTTGATGGAACCCTTGTTGCGGGCGCGATTGTGGGCGTCTGGGCAATCGGGTTGAAAGCGCGCCTCGTATTCCGCGCGGCGCGTCTAGGGGTCTACTGAAATGACGAGGAACAACTGCATGAACATGAAGACCCTGCGCCGCGTTGGCGCTTCGACCGTCGCCAAGATCGGTGCCGGTACTGCAACCCTGCTGGCCTCCGGTGCTGCCCTGGCATCGGGCGGTTCGGGCTCTCCGGGTGCTGCCATTGCCGGTGAGCTGGCTGGTGGCAAGGCAGACGTGATGCTGGTCGTGGCTGCTGCAGCGGTGATCCTGGGCGCGATCATCCTGTGGGGCTACGTCAAGAAGGCCCGCTAACGCGGGTGTCCTGGGCAAGCAGGGGGCGCGCGGAAACGTTCGCCCCCTTTTTATTGAGCGAAAGGAGGGGTTATGGGGTACTTCGTCGTTATCGCGATCTGCGGAGCCTGCTGGCTCGCGTTTGAGGGCATGTGAGATGGTGATGCGAATCGCCATGATGCTGGCGCTGGCGTTCGGCATGTGGTCGGGCGCCGGCGTTGCCATCCCTGAAGCTCGGGCCGCGCAGCAATGTGCTTTTCCCAATGGTGGTTGGGCCAATTGCGACCAGGGTAGTGCATTCGTGGAGTGTTCCGCTGGTCTGTCCCGTGCTCGCGCTGAGGTTGCGCGTTTGGGCGGTGGCGCGGCAATTGTGGAAGCTTGTACGGCTTCTGTGTACGGCCCCGTTGCTGCGTTCGATTGCAGTTACAAAGGCTACGCCGCAGGTTCGGGAGTCCCGTGTCCAGGCCACGAATCTGTAGCCTCTGGGTATCCCCAAACTAAGACCTGTGAGTCGCGGCCAAGCAAGACGACTCTGTTCTTCCCCCCGTCCGGGTCAGTACGTTGCATGGATGGTTGCGAGTCTGTGTTTCGCGACAACGGTGACGACACGACGACCTACTCGCCTAATGGCAAAACTTGCGACCGCAAGCCCGATTGCGATGCTCAGGGAAAGAACATGGTTTGGAACGCCGTCCTCGGCGTTTGCCAGCCGGTTGAGCCGGAGTGTCCCGAAGGCAAGGTCAAGGTTGGCAATGCATGCACCGATGAGAAGCCCTGTCCGGATGGCATGGCGTTGGTCGCAGGCTCTTGCAAGAAGAAAGACGAAGAGTGTCCCTCTGGCATGATCCGCAGTTCTTCCGGGCAATGTATTCCAGGAGACGGGCAGTGCGCGCAGGGTGAGGTCAGAGGGCCCGACGGCACGTGTAAGCGTGATAGCAACAATGACGGCGAACCAGATCCCACCGACAAGGATGATCCTGAGACCTTTTCTGGCGGCGACTCTTGCAGTGCTCCGCCATCTTGCAGTGGCTCGCCGATCATGTGCGGTCAGGCTCGAATTCAATGGCGCATTGAATGCAACACTCGGCGCAATAACAACATCAGCGGCGGGCATTGCTCGCAGGCTGGCATGCCGACTTGCACCGGCGAAAAGTGCAACGCGATGGAGTACTCCGGCCTTTTGATGCAGTGGCGTTCTGCGTGTGCCCTAGAGAAGCTTGCGGGCAAGACGGATGCGCCCGGCGGCAGTAATTCCGATGCCAATGGCAATGGTGTGGCAGATGCCTTGGAAGGCAGCGGCGATCCAGCACCTATCGGAGACAGCGCGACTGAAGTTCAGGGAGCTAAGAAGTGGGGTATCGGGGTCTCAACTGGCTTGCTTGATACCAGCAATATGTTTGGTGGCGGCTCTTGCCCGACCCCTCCTACCTTCAAGTTGATGGGTCAGACGATCAGCGGCGCTGATTTCCCATATTTCTGCCAAGCAGCGGCGATTCTGCGCGCAGCGATTCAGATATTCGCAGCGTTCGCAGCCCTTCAAATATTGCTGGGGAGGTTCTTCTAATCATGATGGTCTGGACTTGGATTCTTAAGGGTGTCGTGCTTCTTGTAGGCACGCTGAAAGATGCGGCGGCAGGAATTTTTGCCCGCATCCTCGCGACCTTTGGGCTCACGACGGTGACCTTCAATGCGATCCTTCCTAATCTCAAAGCGTTCGTTACGCAATGGACAGGCGGACTTAGCCCGGCAGCTAATGATCTGCTCGGTTACCTGGGCGTTGGCACCGCCATGTCTATGGTTCTTTCGGCCTTGGCTGTTCGGATGACGTGGAAGGTCTTCATCGTGCCGAAGGCTGTGGCCGATCAGCTGGGGAGCGGGTCATGATCTACTGGTATACCGGCCAGCCCGGTCACGGAAAGACTCTGCACGGAATTGAGCGTCTGCTTGAATTCAAGGATCAGGGCAGGGCTGTGTATGCCTGCAACATCCGCGAATTCGACTATGCCAAGGCAGGCGTGCTGGAGATGAAGCCCGAGGAATTCCGCGATTGGATGAACTTCCTTCCTGACGGCGCTGTTGCCCTGGTCGATGAGGCCTATGAACACGACATGCTGCCTAAGCGTCCGCCTAGCGCTAAGGTTCCTGAGCACGTCAAGGAGCTTGCAAAGCATCGGCATCGTGGTATCGATTTCATTTTTATCTGCCAGTCTCCCGACAAGCAGTGCGATCAGTTTGTCCATGACTTGATTGAGCGGCATGTTCACGTGCGACGCCGCTTTGGTACGAAGTTCGTTCACTTGCGCGAGTTCGACGGATTTCAGGCGCAGGCTGAGAAGGCAACACCGCTTCTGATCAAGCGCAAGCTTCTTCCTACGCGTCCAATGGGCCTCTATAAGTCCACTGAGTTGGACACCACCGAGCGCAAGATTCCTTGGTATTACGTCGCGCTTCCCATTGCGGTAGTTGGTGGTCTGGGGCTCATGTACTACACCTTCGGCAACATGGGGGAGCGATTGGGGGGTGGCACGGTTGCTTCGTCATCGCCGAGTGCACAGAGCGCGCTTGCCCCGCCTGACGGAGCGTCAGCGACGGCAGGCGGGGCAGGTGCAGCGAGAGGCACGAAAACGATTCGGGAATACGTGGACCAGTTCATGCCGCGCATCCCATCGGAGCCGTGGAGTGCACCTGCATACGACAGCGCCATCAATCTGCCGAGCGAAGCGCCTCGCCTTTTCTGCATGTCTTCGCTCGGGGGAGCCAACGCCCAGGGCGATCAAGACGACCCCAGTTGCACCTGCGTCACTGAGCAGGGAACGCGTTATCAGTTGTCGGATGAGCCCACCTGTCGCCTCATCGCCCGGCATGGGCAGTACGAGCCTTATCGTGATGAGCGCAATGACCGTTACGTTGATGGGCCTACTCAGATGGAACGGGCACGCGGTGAAATCGCAGATGCGGGGCAGGGCGGGGCTGTCATCAACCGTGGGCAACGCGCAATGGGTAGCTTTCCCGAGTCGCCGCCCATCAAGACCAGTAGCTATTTGACGGCACCTGTAGGGGAGAATCGGCTATGACCAGTGGCGGACGTGAGTTTTTGAAATGGATCGCCTTGGTGCTGATGACCGGCGATCATTTGGTCAAAGTTCTCGGCCTCGGTTATGTGCCCGTGCTGTCTGAGCTTGGCCGCATCGCCTTTCCCGTGTTCGCCCTGGTGTTGGCCTACAACTTGGCGCAACCAGGCGCAGACGCCGGCAAGGTGTCGCTGCGTCTTGCTCTGTGGGGTGTTGCTGCCGTTCCCGTGGCCTATCTCGCTTTCGGCACCTTCCTGCCTCTGAATGTGCTGCTTACGTTCGCCGCGGCCGCCGCCTGCATTTGGGCATACGAGCGCCGCCAGTGGGTCGTGGCCGTATTCTTCTTCTTCGTGGCACCTTTGCCGCTGGATTACGCTTGGCCGGGCGTGTGGCTCGTTGTGGAGGCTTGGTACTGGTTCTCCGGTTATGGGCGCCGTGTCCGGTCTCTGTTTGGGTTGTGGGATCCAATGGCCACTGCGTTTCCATTCTGGGTTTGGGTCTCCATGGGTTTGCTGTGCTGGTACAACGGCAACGCCTGGGCACTGCTGGCCCTCCCGGTACTGCTTCTAGGGGAGGGCAACTGGCGTATTCCCAGGGCGGGCAAATGGTTCTACCTGTACTACCTCGGACATCTGGCAGCTTTGGCAACCCTCGCCCTTGTGCTCGGTTTGTGAGGCGTCGCCAGCAGCTTGGTTAAGGCGTTAAGCTTCCCCCAGTTAAAAGGGGGAAGCTCATGCTCAAAAGGATTTCAGCGGGGTTACTGCTTTGTGCGCTTGCTTGGTCTTCGCAGGCACAGCTGCAATCTGCAACCGGCCCCAGGCCAAAGCCTTTGGCACCCGCGCCGAAGCCTGCGCACAACTCGATGGCCAAGGGCACCACGCCTTTCAACTGCCAAGAATTGGCATGGCCGAATCACCCACACCCAGGCATGAAGGCGTATTGCGAGCGCCTAGAGGCTCGCACGCTTTCAGACGAAGCCCGCCAAGCTGGTCGTCCCGGCCCTTCCGACAGCGTGATCAGCCTGCCATCCCTGGGATCGGGCGCCGCGAAGCGCTCGGGATTCGCTTGTATCGGCGGCCAAGCGTTCCGAAAGCTCCCGAATGGATGGGAGCAGGTTTCTGCGCCCGCAGGCGGCTGGCAGCGCTGCCGGGAGCAGTAGCCGGGGTGTAGGGGCGGCGCCCCTACGGAAGCGCTTCACACGCGCTGGCGACGTCTCGGCCCCGGCACTGGCAGGACTGCTGCAGGCGGCTCGGCGTCAGGGCCAGTCATCGCCACCGCAGACCGCTTTTTGCGGTCGGCCATGATAGTGCTCAGGGTGACCACCTCAGCACGACCTGCAGAAAACGAGTCTCTGGCGGCAGGACTAGTGCTGCAACGGTTTCGGGATTTCCCCGATCGAGGACCGCTGCAGAGTTCACCCATCATCCGACGCCATTCCTGAGCCTGTGCAGCAGTCAACGACAGCCAGGCCAGATCCTCGGGGTACAGTTCACGGCCCTCGGGCGTGACCAGTCGGCCACCCTTAAACGAAAAACCGGCCCAAGGGCCGGTTAGGTTGCGATCTCGCACGATCAGGCTCCATGCCGCAGCGGGACCAGGGGGCGAGGCAAGCGGCGTGCCAGCCAGCCCCGGATGCGCTTGAACATAATATACATTATGCGAAATGATGCGTGTACGGCACAGGCTGCGCCGCTGGGCGGCTTTAGTCGGTTCTGCTGGCAATGGCTGTGGCTGAGCTCTTGCCTGCCTGCTCGCTCCGCCGACAAGGACGAACTCGCAGCTTGTCGGCCTATTGCAAATGAAGCCCATCCTTTGCTAGTTGCAGTATCAGTTCGCTTCCTTGTGCGTGCACGTTCGCGTTCCTGCCGATGACTGCGGTGGAGCTTCGGAATAGCTTCCCGGGGCTCGACACGCTTTCGTACTCGATCACGTTCACTATGCGAATGGCGTGGGTTCCCCTATCAATAAGCTCCAACTGCTCCAGTGATATGGCTGGCATATCTGGGCTGTTGAAGATGTGGGACTTCTGGCCCGGGGCCAGAGCAATGAGAGATCCTTCACCGATGCGTCTTTGAATTCTGAAGCGCTCAAGCCCGCAGTGCTCAGCCGCTTCACTTGTGGTTACTAGACTCCACCAAGACTGGGTGCGCATGCGCACCGCAGGCTGGCTTCCGAGGACCTCGATTTTCTGTATGAAGCTGATCGTCTGATCCTTTTCCAAGCCTCGTTTGAGTTCGCACGGGCTGTTCATCACTATCCACGGACGGACCTGCGCGAGAGAAAGCTCCTGCTGCCTTTCGCTGGCCGCAGTGGATAGCCTCAGCGCTTTGTACGCGATGCCCAGCGAAACGATTGTTCCCACCAGGGCGACAGCATCAATAACATCTGACATACACCCTCCCCCATCTAAGTACGTCGGAAAAATCTCCTAGATCATTGCACTTCCCTGCATCGCCGTTCCGCCCATGCGCGCAGCGCCAGCTGCATTGCGTCTGCGCTGTCATGGGGGGGGGGTGATTGGAGTCGACTAGTGGCAAAGTTCTTGCTGCTATTAAATGGGCGACAGGCCGCGCATCCATATCATTCCTGGCCCGGATGACTGCCGTTCGCCCGACGCCCAAGTACGACGTCGGGCTTCCCGCCTACAAATCACCCGTGACCATCCATGGTCAGTATAGTTACGCTTAGCGCCAACTCGCGCCAATATGCCTGCACGACACTACTCCAATTCCATCGATTCCAACATTTCTGCTGGCGCTCATGGCGCTTTTTGTCGTGCGAACGGGATGCATGAGTGCGTTAACTATGTTCACCGTCTTCTTATCTAAGGATTCGAACCAGTCTGGCGAAAGATGGCAATTCTCTGATGTAAGGAGCAGCCAAGCTGCCAATGCGCCACCCTTCTCTGTGTCGGGTATCGATTCGATAGACTTTGCTAGTTTCGCGCCAACATTCTTACTGTCATCAAGCCAAGACAGCAAGAAATAGCTCTTTCCGTCCGCGGCGAATGAGGAAATTGTCGCCCCCTCAGGCACTAGCTTTGCATTGTCAAGGGACTGCAGGTGCTTGCCTTGAAGGTCTTCCGTGGGAGACCACGCTGCCGCGCATTGAATGGGGAATGTTTTGTCAAATTCAATCAGCAGTCCACTCAAGGAAGACCAGTCTTGTCTCTCAAGATGAGTGTCCATCGCAGATTTTCTTGCCGTCAAGTCCATGAGGCCCAAGTCACCGCCTTCATTGAAGTGCGTAACCGCTTCTTGCATGGCCTGCCCGATCGCGCCAGCGTAAGCGCGGCGGAATCCGTTACTTTTTGTGGCGCGCAGCTTGGCGTAGTACTCCCAAGCAATCGCTCGGTATCCAAGGAGGTAGCACTGCTCATCACTTCCCGTGAATGGCTTGTCTTCAAGCGGGGCGAATATACTTTTATCATGCGCACCGCAGAATCCTGGGAAGGTGGATGCCTCCTTCCATCCTGTTAGCGTAGGTTCGAGAGAGCCTTTTAATGCGTTCAGTGATTGGATTGAAACCTTGTAAGAGTAGACATGCCCGTCTCTTGCAATCTCGCCCAGGCTTCCAGATCGAGACACCGTATGCGATGCGATTATCTTGCCTTTGCAGCTGGAGTGAAATGACCTTGGCGACAGGCACTCAGCCTTCGGGGCCAGCTTGCGGAGCTGCGCGTCAACCTGTCCTGGGGGATGGGGAGGGGTAAGTGGGTCGCCATGGCACCGCTTGAACTTTTTCTCAGAACCACACGGGCATTTTTCATTTCGTCCTATCTTGCTCACGCTCTAACCCGTCCTTTTTGGGCTGCTCTTGATCTTCAATTGTATAAGGGTTTAATTGCCAGTGATAGGGTAAACGCCCAGAGCTCAGCAGGCACCTCGCAGCCATAAACGTTGGCGTGGGCAGAGCTGGTTATAAGCACCAAGCGGTACACCGATGAGTTCAAGATAGAGGCGATCCGGCAGATCGTTGAGTGCGGTCGTCCGGTAGCGGAGGTGGCGGAGCGACTGACGGAGCTCTAGGCGTTGGCTCAGGCCAGGCTTGCTTTGCGCCCCTGCTCAGGGAAATCGCCCAGGCGTTCGAGATGGCTGGCATACGCCTGCGCCAGTGCCGTCTGGGCTCCCAGCTCGCGCGGCGCATCAGCAGTTGACTGCCCTGCCTGTTTCCGAGCCTAGTTCAGTATGGCCTGCTCGCGCTGGTGTCGTCGCGCCTAATCGGTGACACAGTTCTGCAGGTGCTGCAAGGCTTGCGCGCCCGATCCACTTCGGCCGTTGCTCGCCCAGCAGCCGGATCTGGTCACGCAATGCCTCCGATGAGGCGGTGGCCGCGGCAGCCTGCTGCTCCTCCGTCGCCCGTGCGGCGCGCAATTGCATCTGCTCCTCGGCTCACAGGCGCTGACCCCGAGGCGCCATCAGCGCTGGTCTTCCTTCAGAAATAGCGACGCAATCTCGGCGAGCGGTGGTTCGGACTGCTGCTGCTCCAAGCGTCCCCCATGCCCTGCACTACATAGTGGCCGGAGGCTTGTGAACGCCCCTCCGCTGTGTCTTACGCCTTGAGACGCACCCGAGTAAAGTATCGGAGAGTGCAAATGCCGCTAGGGGGCTGCCATGGGTGCATATGACAGGGGATTCCTTTTCTCGGATCTTGACTTACGGGCGATGATTGAAGGCCAACGGGCGCAGATCGAAAGAGAGGTGGACGAACTGGACTCCAACCGCTTGCTCAACACGTCTGAAGAGGATTTGATTCGGTACTTCGTCGAGAAATACACCCTCGAAGCCCCCGTGCTTCTGCATGATGAAATGACCGTAGATCAACGAGAGACGCAGGTGGATGCGAGGCTTCACGGAAGCCGCTGGATTCGGGATGAGTCTCGACCGTTCTATATTCCCGGCCAGCAGATCGACATCGAAGTGCCTTTCACTGGCGACGGTGACCTTTTCAAGGCTCGAGCCAGCACCTTCACGACGTCTCCGCCGAGAGGCCGGATCGCGGGCCAAAGCGTCATCCTGTCTTTCGAGGTGCCGCATGACATGAATCAGGACATCCGCCCGGCCTTGGATCGACAACTGAACGAAATTAAGCAACACCTTGGGTGGGTCAGTAATGATGTTGCAGGATACAATCGCGGCATTTACGCCCTAGGAGAAGCGTCCATCAAAAGGCGCAAGCAGCGATTGCTTGCCAACCAGGGCCGTGTTGCCGCACTTGGCATTCCCCTTAAAGTTCGCCCAGGGGCGCCGCAGACCTATGCTGCACCCGCAATCAGGAAGAGAGTCGCCCCCGTGCTTCCGAAGGCATCAGAAGCGCCGTTCGCGCCAGAGCCAGCGATGAGCATGGAGCATTACGAACATGTGCTAACCGTTGTTCAGAATATGACCCAAGTGATGGAGCGCAGCCCTTCGACCTTTGCGACCATGGGCGAAGAGGCATTGCGAGATCACTATCTTGTACAGCTCAATGGACAATTTGAGGGGCAGGCCACTGGCGAAACGTTCAATGCTGCAGGGAAGACCGATATCTTGCTCCGCATCGATGGCAAAAATGCCTTCATCGGTGAGTGCAAGTTCTGGAGGGGCGCGAAGGTCTATCAAGAAACGATTGATCAGCTGCTTGGATATTCTTCATGGCGTGACACCAAGGCCGCCATATTGGTTTTCAATAAGAACAGAGACACCAGCAAGGTTCTTGAAGAGATCAAGGTTTCCAGCGAAGCCCATGAGAACTATAAGCGAACGCCGAACTGGAAGCATGAAACAGGCTGCCGATTCATCATGCACCATCCAGCTGATGCAAATCGCGAATTGACGATGACTGTTCTCGTCTTTGATATTCCGCAGATTGAAAAGAAAATCAAATCGCGGAAGGCGTCAATCAAGAAATCAGTTGAGAAGTGATGCAGTCTCTCCGATGCCCGACCCAGGACATGCAGCAGGCGCTAGCTGCGCGTAGAGCATCCCGTTCAGACGGATTGAGGGCCCCATCGCCGGAATTTGGCCAAGCCGGAAGGTGGTGGGGCTTGCATGAACTATTGGGGGGCTATGCCAACTGTCCGTTCTGATACATATCTTGCGCTTTCGCAAGCTGAGCCCGAACCTCGTTGTTGCAGAACAAGGCCGAATCGTGAACCACTCGATCATCTTCAATTAGTGAGCGAAATCGTGGCCCATGATGGACGAACGCGCTCCGACCTGCCTTGTCTCGCCAGCTGAAGATCTCTTCCCATAGCAAGGATGCCTGCCTTTCAGCACCGATCAGCTTTGGGAGGAACTCTGTGAAAAGACTGTCGTAGCAGTTCAGTGCCAGCCGGACCTGCTCCGGCTCTTGCGAAAGAATAAACTGAGTTTTCTCAATCTCTCGCCTTGCAGCAGAGAATAATTTGCGACTTTGCTCGACCTGCACCAGTAACTCGGATTTGTCTCGATCAAAGGCCAAGCTTGACTCCAGGTCGTGAACACTAACAGAGTGCTTGAAAGCCCTAAAACTGACGTAGGCAGATGCCAGGCTGACTATCAGCGCCAAGGCTGCAATTGCGTCTGAAGTTCCCATAGACTCCTGACTATCTGTTGACTGACCTCGTATTGCCGCTCGATCTTAGGGCGATCGGGTGCGGCAAACAAGCGATCGTACAACCTGGCCCCGTGGTGGGATCCAATGCCGTCTAGGTCTAGGTGGATCGAGCTAGGCGACGATAAAGAGCTTCTAACCGGTCCCGACTCTGCCGGCCAGCTGTCGCATCTGCCACACCCTCGGGACCGCAAGATGGGCGGCAGCAACAACGTCCCCAGTGATTGGCGATAGCCGGCAGCCCTTGCAGGCCAAGCCTCTAACGCCCTTCCCCGCCATACAACGATTCTGAAAACGTCGAAAACGGTGACGGCATTGCCCTTACTGTATTGGCATCGCGCGCAACCGGGCGTAATTCTTTCCGTGCCACCTAACACCGGTGGTCGGGGCTCGAAATCCCGGTTCTATGCTGATGTTTACGCTTGCCAGTCGGCACCACCTCGGCGTGGTGCCGGCTGGCAATCCGTCTGCCGGCTATGGCGGGCGGTGCGTGGGGGCCTCGTGCCCACCGGTTCCAGCGTAGACCGGATTTCGAGCCACGCATCGTCCGCCACCTTTATCGGTGGCGGCTTCTGCCTGCACGCAAGGAGCCCCGCCATGACCACGCCCTACTCCCCTGCCCCACAGCCCATCCACGAGGCACCCTCGGCCGGGCCTGCCGTAGATCCCAACACCCTCATCGCGCTGCTGCACAGCATCGGCTCGGGCGTGGCCGCCAACGGCCAGCCTTGGCCAGAGCGGCATCAGCTACGTGGCCGGCAGATGGCGCTGGCCGATGCCGACTGCTCGCTGACAGGCCTGCGCGTGGTGCTGGAAGTGCTGCTGGCGGCAGAACGCACGCGTCAGAACGGCGAGCCGGAGCAATATGTCGGCGACCGGGTGATGGAAGGGCTGATCATGGCCGGCCTTGGGCTGGCAGCGCACGCAAGCGAACGGCTGCAGCCGGCAGACTGAAGGATCACCTCGGAGGGGCCTGAAATGAAGGTGCGCCACGGGGTGATGTGGGTGCTCTTTCTGGCGCTGGTCGTTGCAGTACAGATGCATTTGCCAGAGCCTGTTGAGCCGGAAGTGCTCGCGTACCGTGATGTACCCGTTGAGACATTCTGGACGCTGCGCCGCCATGCATTTCGATTCGCAGAGGCACGGGCGCGGGAGGGCTTCGCGTTCCTGGAGGGGACGCCCGCTTCGGCTTCCTTCCAGATCCTGTGCAAGGGTGTGCCGGTGCTGCACGTGGAGAGGCAGCCGCCGCTTCTGCTGATCCGGGTTGCGCTGGGCACCGAGCAACGGGCGCCTGCAATCTATCCCCTGCAGGCCACGCTGCAGTGGTCACTGGTGCCGTTGACCTATCTGGAGCAGGTGCTGTCTGGCGTGCAGGAGCCTACGCTGCAAGACCGCCTGCTACTGACGCTTGCTGGCGATGTGCCTGAGGATGAGCGCTGTGGCGTGCAGAGGTAGGAGTACACCCCCCGGCGACGCCCCGCCTCACCCACCCTGCCCCAGCTCGCGCGCAAGGAACGGCGCCGTCCTGCTGCCCTTGGCGCGCGCCACCTGTTGCGGCGTTCCCTTCGCCACGATGGTGCCGCCCGCAGCGCCTGCGCCAGGTCCGACGTCAATCACCCAGTCCGCCTGCACGACCGCGCGCATGTCATGTTCAATCATCACCACCGTATTGCCCGCGTCCACCAGTCGCTGCAGCTGCACCAGCAGCCTGTCCGCGTCCGATGCATGCAGGCCGGTGGTGGGTTCGTCCAGTACGTAAAGCGTGCGTCCGCGCTGGCTGCGCTGCAGCTCAGTCGCCAGCTTGATGCGCTGGGCTTCGCCGCCTGAGAGCTCCGTGGCCGGCTGGCCCAGCCTCAGATAGCCCAGGCCGATCTCCTGCAGCAGTTGCAGCGGACGGGCAATGGCCTCTTCCTCGATGAAGAATGCGTGCGCCTGGTCCACCGTCATCTGCAGGACTTCGGCGATGTTGCGGTCATTCCACAGCACCTTCAGCGTGGCCTCGTTGTAACGCGCGCCGTGGCAGGTGGGGCACGGCGCATAGACGCTGGGCATGAACAGCAGTTCGACGCTGACGAAACCTTCGCCTTCGCAGGTCTCGCATCGGCCCTTGGCCACGTTGAACGAGAAACGGCCGGCATCGAAACGCCGACGGCGCGCGGCGGGCGTAGCGGCGAACAGCTTGCGCACGTGGTCGAACAGCCCGGTATAGGTGGCCAGGTTGGATCGTGGGGTGCGGCCGATGGGCTTCTGGTCCACCTGCACTACCCGCTGGATGGCGTCCACATCGCCAGCCAGCCGGCCCCGGGTCGCTTCGATCACGGTCGGCGCGTCAGTGGGCGCACTCTCGGCGCTGTTGTCCTCGGGCTCATGCCCCAGGTGCAGCAGCACCAGCTCGGGCAGTGCCTGCGCCATCAGGCTGGATTTGCCCGACCCCGAAATGCCGGTCACTGCGGTCAGCAACCCCAGCGGCACCTGCGCATCCACACCCTGCAGGTTGTGGCGGTGGATGCCCTTCAGCTCCAGCCAGCTGCTGGCGGTGCGCTGCCGGCTGGCGGCCGCAGGCACCTGATCGAACAGATACCGGGCGGTGCGCGATTCCTGGACCTTGCGCAGGCCCTCGGGCTCGCCACTGTAGAGAACGCGCCCGCCGTGCTCACCCGCCTCCGGGCCAACATCCACCAGCCACTGCGCGCGGCGCATCAGCTCCAGGTCGTGTTCGACAACGAACACCGAGTTTCCGCCGTCGCGCAACCGGTCCAGCGCGTCGTACAGCGCCTGGCTGTCGGCGGGGTGCAGGCCGGCCGAGGGTTCGTCGAGCACGTACAGCACGCCAAACAGCAACGAGCTGAGCTGCGTGGCCAGCCGCAGGCGCTGCAGTTCGCCGGCCGACAGGGTCGGTGTGGCGCGATCCAGCGAGAGGTACCCCAGGCCCAGGCCTCGCAGCTGGTGTACACGCGCCATGACGCCGTCTGCCAGCCGCTGCGCGGCCAGGCGCTTCTCTTCTGACAGGGCCGAGGTCAGCCGCACGTCGGGGGCCCCAGCGTGGACAGGGCGGCCGCTTGCAGCCCGCTGCGTGCGATCGCGTTTCGTGGCGCTACCGCTGGTACGCGCGCCGCGGCTGTGCGCGCTGAAATCGCCCTGCGCGATGGGCTCCAGCAGGTCCGCCAACTGGTCCAGCGGCAGCCGCATGAACTCGCCGATATCCACGCCGGCAAAGGTGACCGAAAGCGCTTCCGGCTTCAGGCGCTTTCCGTGGCAGGCCGGGCACAACCTGCCTTCCATGTAGCGCGAAACGCGCTTGCGCATCAGCGCGCTCTGGGTGTTGGCAAAGGTGTGCAGCACGTAGCGGCGCGCACCGGTATAGGTGCCCATGTAGCTGGGTTCCTGCTTGCGCTTCAGTGCGGCACGGGTCTCTGCGGGCGTGAAGCCGGCATAGACTGGCACGGTTGGCGTTTCCTCGGTGAACAGGATCCAGTCGCGGTCCTTCTTCGGCAGCTTCTTCCACGGCACATCGATGTCGTAGCCCAGCGTGACCAGGATGTCGCGCAGGTTCTGGCCATGCCATGCCGGCGGCCAGGAGGCGATGGCGCGTTCACGGATGCTCAGCGACGGGTCCGGCACCATCAGCGCTTCGGTCACCTCGTACACATGCCCCAGGCCATGGCAGGTGCTGCAGGCGCCCTGCGGCGTATTGGGCGAGAAGTCCTCGGCGTACAGCATGGGCTGATTGGCCGGGTAGGCCCCTGCGCGCGAGTACATCATGCGCACCAGGCTGGACAGCGTGGTGACGCTGCCAACCGAGGAACGCGCATTGCTGGCGCCGCGCTGCTGCTGCAGGGCAACCGCCGGCGGCAGCCCGTCGATGGCATCCACATCGGGCACGCCCGCCTGGTCGATCAGGCGCCGCGCGTACGGCGCTACGGATTCGAAGTAGCGCCGCTGCGCCTCAGCGAAGACGGTACCGAAGGCCAACGACGACTTGCCCGACCCCGACACCCCGGAGAACACCACCAGTGCATTGCGCGGAATGGAGACATCGACATTCTTGAGGTTGTGCTCGCGCGCGCCGCGCACCTCCACGCAACCGCTGGCTGCGGCCGCGCATGAGGATTCACCGAAAGGGTTGTTGGACATCGTTGCGTTCCTGCAGGCAGTGAGCGGTGCGCCCTGGAGCGCGCCCAAGGCTGCATTTTCGCTGCTGCGAGGTGAATGTGGTGAGGGCACGACCGAAGCGCGTGCACCGCCCCCTCATCCTGGGCTGGACTCAGCCCGCAGGCTGCATCCCGCTGGGCGTTGCCCCGCGCGACGCCGCCAGATACCGGCAGTACTTGCCGATGAAGATGCCGGTGAATCCGCCAGACAGCAGGAGATAGGCGGCGCTGAAACCTGCGTTGCTGCTCAGGCCGGGCGCCACGGCCAGCGCCGTTTCAAAACCGTACTTGATGACGAACGTGACCAGCAGCAGTGGCAGCAGGCTGTAGTCGGCACTGCGCCACAGCGTGCCCGTGGAGGCGTCCACGCTCAGCGTTGCCCGGCGCAGCAGCAGCCAGCCCACTGCTGCGCCCGCGCAGATGCCGGCCAGCCATTCGCCCCACGCCAGCGGCGAGCCGCCATAGCGGTGGCTGATCGACCAGATGCCCCAGGCGCTGAACAGCGCCGGCACGATGGCCAGCTTCCGCAGCGAGGTCTGCCCCGGCCGCATGGCCGCGATGCCGCGCGAGACCAGGAACGCCAGAAGCACCCAGACCCAGATGGGGGTCTGCCAGAGAAGTTGCTGCAGCAGGTTCACGGGAGGTCCTTTCGGTGAGTGCCGGCCAGGCAGGCGGCGGTGGCGCTCACTATTGGCGGTACGCATTGCACGGACAAGTGACAGGTGTCAGCGATACAGCCTGCACCCCGTCCTCTGCGCGGCGCTCGGCGATGTACGCGTGTCCTATCGTGTCACCGTGACCAGCGAACGGATGAATCGAATTCGGTTCCTGTCCGCATGTCCATTGCACCCCTCCTCCACCGGCGTTGTGCCGCTCACCGAATCGTAGTTGAGGCGGCGCCACTTGGCGTCTTGCCGGCCAGCGGCCGGCACTACCCTTGCGATGCGGATGTTCGGAATCGGCATTACCGTGATGCGTCACGGTGAATGGCATGAGCCTTCAATCGGGCGCACGCCGGGTTCTGATACAGCCCTTTGCTGGCGCGGCCGGCACTGCAGCCGGCACGGTATGATGCCGACTTTCTCGCACTTGCCATCGCTCTAGCACGCGTTGCTGTTGGCTCGCGCCGGTGCAGCTGAGACCTCACCCACTCCATGCTCGCTTCCTCTTCCCCATTCATCATCTGGGCGGCCGTGGCCGTTGCCACCGTCGGCCTGCTGTTCCGGCCGTTCCGCATTCCGGAGTACGTGTGGGCGCTTGGCGCGGCCGCGCTGCTTCCGCTGCTTGGGGCGGTGTCGCTCGGCACGACCTGGCACGCGGTTGCCGAAGGCCGGGATGTCTACCTGTTCCTGGTCGGCATGATGGTGCTGGCCGAGCTGGCGCGGCGCGAGGGCCTGTTCGACTGGCTGGCCTTGTATGCGGTACGGCATGCGGGCGGCTCGGGGCGGCGGTTGTTCGATCTGGTGTTCCTGGTCGGCACGGTGGTGACGGTGTTCCTGTCCAACGATGCCACGGCGGTGGTGCTGACGCCCGCGGTCTATGCGGCGTGCAAGGCGGCCCGCGCCAACCCCCTGCCCTATCTGTTTGTCTGTGCGTTCATCGCCAATGCGGCGAGCTTCGTGCTGCCTATCTCCAACCCGGCCAACCTGGTGGTGTACGGCAACCACATGCCACCGCTGCTGCAGTGGCTGACGCAGTTCGCGCTGCCGTCGCTGGCCGCAATCGGTGCCACGTATCTGGTGCTGCGCTGGGTGCATCGCCGCGAGATCGCACAGCCGTTGGCAGCATCGCCCGAGCATCGCCCGCTTACCGAGGGTGGCCGGTTGAGTGCGCTGGGCGTGTTGTTCACCGGCACCGTGCTGCTGGTGACCTCAGCACTGAACGGCCCATTGGGCCTGACTACGTTCTGTGCGGGCGCGCTGAGCGTGGCGGTGGTGGCGATCCGCCAGCGCCGCAGCCCGCTGCCGCTGTTGCGCCACGTCTCCTGGGGCGTGCTGCCGCTGGTGGCCGGCCTGTTCGTGCTGGTTGAAGCGGTTTCGCAGACCGGTGTCATCCAGACAGCGGCCAGCAACCTGCAGGCGCTGGCGCAGACCTCGCCGCACCAGGCTGGGTGGCTGGCCGGAGGCGCAGCCGCACTGCTCAGCAACGTGGCCAACAATCTGCCGGTGGGCCTGGCTGCGGGCTCGCTGGGCCAGATGGCCGAACTGCCGGCGCAGACGCGCGCGGCGTTGCTGATCGGCGTGGACCTGGGCCCGAACCTGTCGGTGACCGGCTCGCTGGCTACCATGCTGTGGCTGGTGGCGCTGCGCCGCGAAGGCGAGCATGTCAGCGCGCTCGACTTCCTGCGTGTCGGCGCGCTGGTGATGCCGCCCGCGCTGATCGGGGCGTTGCTGCTGCTCTGATCAGGCGCGGGCGCAGTATTTGCCTAGAACGCCACCTGCAAACGGGTGTTGAAGGTGGTGCCTTCGTCCCTGCCCGGCCCGGTGCCGCTGCGGTTGTCGGTCTGCCAGCGGATGGCCTCGAACATCACGCGACTGAAATCGTTGAGGTACCAGTTCGTGCCCAGCGTCCACGCATGGCCGGTGCCGCCGCTGGGCAGTTCGGCGTAATCCACGTTTTCATAGCGCGCCTTCAGCTCCCACGCGCCCCTGCCGCCACGTGTGACCGGGTCGGCCACCTTCACCCGGCTCCAGGTGCCGGCCTTGCCCGAATAGGCTGGCATGGCACCGGCCAGGAACCAGCCGGCCGAGACAGCCCAAGCCTGGTGGTCGAGGTCGTAGCGACCGCTGGCATCGGCACCGCGCAGGTTGCGGGTGCCCCATTCGCCCGTCGCCCATGCCGGGCCGAAGAAGCCCGCCAGCTCCGCGCCATAGGCGGTGCTGCGCTCGGCGCCGAGCAGCGTACCCGGCGTAATCTTGACCAGATCGTTGAAATGCCCGGCGATGGCCGAGCTGCGCACCACGCTGCTGGCACCGGCGGCGATCTCCTCGTGGAAGGCCCATGCGCCCAGGTGCACCGTCGCGGCGGAAATCTCGATGGGATTCCAGTGCACGCGCGTGGCCCAGGTCTGGCTGTCGTTGTCGGTACCGGCGTTGTTGAGGTCATTGCCCGCCACCGAGAGGCTGGCGTGCCAGCCCTTGCCATACACCCGTTCGGTAAGGCCGACACCGAACAGCCCGCGCTGCGGCAGCATCAAGGTGCCCACGACATTGCGGTCCTGGAAGGGCGTGTTGGAGGTACTGCTGGAACCGTCGATGCCGCGGTCATTGAGGCGGTTGCCGACGGTAAGATCGGCAGGCAGGCCGAACAGGCGGTGATCGACAGTGGCATAGACCGACTTCCAGGCCACGTCGTTGTCGGCGAAATCGCCTTCGACGGCCCAGCCCAGAATGCCGTAACGCCCTTCGGCGCCCAGGCGCACCGAACGGATTTCGGTGCCGGACAGGTTGCGGTCGCTCACCGAGGATCCGTCGGTACTGGATGCGTCGACGAACAGGCGCCCGCGCGGCCGGAAGGCTGCGTTGCCGTCGGCGCTGCTGAACTCCGGCGCCCCCTTGGACCAGGACACCTTGGGCTGCTTGGACTGGCCCGATTCCAGCGCGGCGACCCGGGTTTCCAGCGCGGCGGCGGGCGCTGCCGCCGGTACAGCCGCAGGGCCCTGCCCGCCTTCGACAGCGCGCAGGCGCGCCTCCAACTGCTGGATCTGCACGGCCTGCTGCTGCACCAGTTGCGAGAGCTCGACCTGGCTCAATGGTGCAGGCGGTGACGAAGTGGACTGAGCGCCGGCATGGCCACTGGCCAACAGCAGGCCGAGTGCGACCGACAGCGCTGCCGGCGGCAGCACGGTGGAATGGTTCATGGTCTCTCTCTCCGGCCAGCCGGCCCCCTGGCCTGGCGCTGGCCTGTTGCGGTGGTGCGGGGGAAGATCGGGGAAGGAGGCGCGCGCCGCCGGATCAGTCCGGCGGCGCGGCAAGCGGACTCAGGCGGCCGCGCTCAGCTGGTGGCCTGCGTCTGCGCGTTCGGGCGCCAGGTGATCAGCTTGTTCTCGACCACATCCAGCAGTGCGTCGATGACCAGCACGAAGGCGGCCAGGATGATGATGCCGGCGAACACGCCCACGGCATTGAAGTTGCCCTCGGCCTGGGCAATCAGGTAGCCCAGCCCTGCCGAGGCACCGAGGTACTCGCCGATGATCGCACCGACCACCGCGAAACCGACGGACGTGCGCAGCGAGGACAGGATCCAGCTGGCCGCCGCCGGGAAGTACACGTGACGCAGCAGATCGCTGCGGCCCGCCCCCAGGATGCGTGCGTTGGCCAGCACCACCGGGTTCACTTCACGCACGCCCTGCATGGCGTTGAAGAACGTGGTGAAGAACACCAGCGTGACCGCCAGCGCCACCTTCGACCACAGCCCAAGGCCCAGCCACAGCACGAAGATCGGTGCCAGCACCACGCGCGGAATCGCGTTGAAGCCCTTGATGAACGGGTCCAGGATGCGTGCCGAGCGTCGGCTCAGGCCAAGCCACACGCCACCGGCCACGCCCAGCCCGGTGCCGATGATGTAGCCCAGCGCGGTTTCGGTCAGGGTGATGTAGACGTGCTGGTAGAACGAGGTGTCGGACAGCCAGGTCCAGGCCTGCTGCACGATTGCCGTTGGCGAGGGGAAGAAGAACGGATCGATCACGCCCAACGCGATGCCGCCTTCCCAGCCGCCGAATACGGCGACCACCAGGGCCAGCTGGATGAATTTGTCAGTCTTGGCGTGCATAGCTCTTCTCCACTTCGCCGCGCAGGCAGGCCCAGATGTCGCGGTACAGGTCGGTGAATCGTTCGTCCAGCTTGATTTCGGCCACGTTGCGCGGCCGTTCCAGGTCCACGTCGAAGCTGCGCACGACGCGGCTGGCGGGGCCGGAGGACAGCACCACCACGCGATCACCCAGCGCGATGGCCTCTTCCAGGTCATGGGTGATGAGGATCACCGAGCGCCGGTCCTCCTGCCACAGCCGCAGCAGTTCGTTCTGCATCAGGTGGCGGGTGTGGATGTCCAGCGCCGAGAACGGCTCATCCATCAGGATCACCTTCGGTTCGACGATCAACGCCTGTGCCATCTGCACGCGCTTGCGCTGTCCGCCGGACAGCTGGTGCGGGTAGCGATGCTCGAAGCCGGCAAGGCCGACCTTGGCCAGCCAGGCATTGGCTTTGGCCTTGCGCTCGGCTTCGGGCACGCCACGAAAGCGCAGACCCAGTTCGACGTTCTGGTACGCGGTCTTCCATGGCAGCAGCGCATCTTGCTGGAACAGATAGCCGACAGATTCCTGCACGCCGCTGACCTTGCGGCCGTCGATGGCCACCTCGCCGGACGATGGCGTGAGCAGGCCCGCCACGGAATTGAGGATGGTGCTCTTGCCGCAGCCGGTGGGGCCGACGATGGCGAGAAACTCGCCGTCGCCCACCTGGATGTCGACATCACGCACGGCGGTGAATTCGCCGAAGGACATGGTCACCTTGTTGATGGCGACCATGGTCTGTGCAGGCTCCAGCTGCGGCGCGCCATTGAGCTGGCGCACGGTGGCATTGAGGGCCATGGGGTTACCTCCGCTTAACGTTGGGCTGCCGGCGCCGCAGCGTGGGCACGCTCGACGAAGGCATTGGTGTAGGTCCTGGACAGATCGATGTTGGCCTTGGCCACATCCGTGTTGAACTCGCGCAGCACCTTCAGCGGCGTTTCCAGGTCGGCCGCGGTGAAGTGGCCATCGGTGGTGAAGATCGCGCGGGCGTTCTCCACGGCGCGGGCATAGGTGGCGCGGTCGCCGGAGACATAGCTGTCAGGCAGGGCTGCGACGATGTCCTCGGCGCTGTTGTCGGCGATGAACTTCAGCGCCATCTGCTCGGCACGGGCGATCTTTTCGGCCGCTTCCGGGCGCTTGTCCAGGAAGCTCTGGTTGGCGTACATCACCGAGGTCGGGTACAGGCCGCCATAGACCTGTCGTGCGCCGTCATCACTGCGTGCGTCGAGAATGATCTTCCCTACCTTGCGTTCGGTGATCAGGGTGGCGGCAGGATCGTAGTTCACCAGCAGGTCGATCTTGCCCTGCTCCAGCGCGGCGACCGCAGCGGCACCGGAACCCACGCCGATCAGCGAGATGCTGTCGACCGGGATGTCATGCTGGGCCAGGAAATGGCGAACGAAGAAGTCGGACGAGGAGCCCGGTGCGGTGATGCCGACCTTCTGGCCCTTGATGGTCTGCGGGCGCGCCGGATCGAAAGTGGCGTCTTCGCGGCCGGCCATTACCAGGCCGGAATTGCGCGAGAGCAGTACGAAGGCGACCACGTCCTTGCCCTTGGCCTGCATCTGGATGGTGTGGTCGTAGAAGCCGACGGCCACGTCGGTGGAGTTGGCAACCAGCGCCTGCAGTACTTTCGAACCGCCCTGGGCGAAGTTCTCGGTCTTCACTTCCAGGCCGACGTCCTTGAAATAGCCCTTGGCGTCGGCGATGAAGAACGGCAGGTTGTTGAGGTTGTAGGAACCGACGCTGATGCGCACCGGGGCATTGTCGCCGCCGCGTGCGGAACCACCGGCCGCACCGGCGTCCGGCTTGCTGCATCCGGCCGCGGCCAGGCCGACCGCGCACAGCGCGGCCATGAAGAACTGCTTGTACATCATCCCTCCCAGGAGTGAAGCATCTACGTTGTGGTGGCGGGCAAGCACAGCCGTGCCGGCCCGACCGGTTTCAGATCATGCCGCTGACGTCCATTGGCGGGCTTGGGTAGCACTGGCCCTGGCGGGCGCGGGCGACGTGGCGAACACACGACCTTCAAACAGACGACGTGCGGTGCGAACCACGCTGGCGATCACCGGCGCGTCGTCCGCGCTGCGACTGAGGCCCACCTCCAAGGCCCCACTCGGATGTTCGAGGGTAATGCTGCCGGGCAGCGGCAGGCACCCGACCAAAGTGTGGGCCAACGTGCCCGAGGTGACGGCGGCGGTCGCGATGCCCACCGCGCCGGTAATGGCCAGCGCGGTGTGGCACTGGTGCGGCATGAAATAGCGCACCTGCAGCTGCCCGCCATGTTGCGGTGCGGACAGCAGCACCGGCTTGGGAATGACCTTGCTGCCGGCGTCGGCGATGCCCATTCGGGCGCCGGCCTCGATACGCAACGCCTCCAGCCGCGCCATGAACGCGGCATCCGCATTCAGTTCGGCAGGTGACGCATCACCGCGTACGCCCAGGTCCTCAGCGTGCACCAGCATCATCGGCATCGCGCAGTCGATCAGGCTGACCGGCACGCCGTCGATGGTTTCCTGCGCATGGCCACTGGGCAGCAACTTGCCGGTCCGTGCGCCTGCCGCATCCAGGAAGGACAACCGGACCGGAGAGGCCGAGCCCGGCGCTCCGGCAATGCGGGTGTCGCCCCGGTAGACCACGTTGCCGCCCGGCGTTTCCACCGTGGCGATGATCAGCTTGCCGGTGTTGACGTTGTGGACGCGCACTTCGGTCTGCGGGTCCTGGGCCTGCACCAGCCCGCGCTCGATTGCATACGGGCCCACCGCCGCCAGCATGTTGCCGCAGTTGGGCGAGGTATCCACCACCTGCTGTTCCACCCGCACCTGGGCGAACAGATAGTCCACGTCGGCATCGGGGTGGCTGGAGCGGTCGATGATGGCCACCTTGCTGGTCAGTGCGTTGCCGCCGCCGATGCCGTCGA
The DNA here is from genome assembly GCF_029892765.1 of Stenotrophomonas sp. 1278. Lineage (NCBI taxonomy): Bacteria > Pseudomonadati > Pseudomonadota > Gammaproteobacteria > Lysobacterales > Lysobacteraceae > Stenotrophomonas > Stenotrophomonas sp. 1278. The sequence goes on along the minus strand of NZ_JARXWD010000001.1, from coordinate 306,656 downwards.
TCTGCAGCGGGTGGCCCGAACCCATCACCTCCAGCAGCAGGCGGTCGCGTTCGGCGGTATCAGCCGGGAGCTCGCTGGCCAGGAAGAAGGGGCCCTTGGAGGTGCCGCCACGCATGAGCACGCAGGGAATGCTGAGCAGATCGTTGGACATACGTGTGTTAGATTGATGCGTATAGGGGATGAATGACCCCTCTGTGATTCGATACTGGCATGACCCCAATTGATCTGTGAATTGCTGATTTTTGGATGATTGATACCTGATGAGCATCAATTGCGAGATTCTCGATCTGCGCGCCTTCCTGCTGGTATCGGAAACCCGCAGCTTCCATCGCGCGGCCGAAATCCTGCACGTCTCCCAGCCGGCGCTGAGCCGTCGCATCCAGAAGCTTGAGCAGGCCGTGGGCTCGCCGTTGCTCGAGCGCACCACACGCAGTGTCAGCACTACGGCCGTGGGCGAGAACCTGCTGCCGCTGGTGCGGCGCATGCTGGAGGAGTTCGATGGCTCGCTGTTCTCGCTGCGCGGTCGCGAAGACACCCGCGGCGCCACGGTGACCATCGCCTGCCTGCCCACGGCGGCGTTCTACTTCCTGCCGAGCGTGATGGCGCGCTTCCACGAGGCGCATCCGAATGTGCGTTTCCGCATCCTGGATATTCCGGCCACCGAGGGCCTGCAGGCGGTGGAGCGCGGCGAGGTCGAATTCGGCATCAACTTCATGGGCGCCAATGATCCCAACCTCGATTTCGACGTGCTGGCCGAGGATCCGTTCGTGCTGGCATGCCGGCGTGATCATCCGCTGGCCCGCAAGCGCACGGTGGAATGGGCTGATCTGGCCGAGCACCAGCTGATCACCGTGCATCGCACCAGTGGCAACCGCACACTGCTGGACGGCGCATTGGCGCGCGAGAACCTCAAGCTGAGCTGGCATTACGAAGTGACTCACCTGTCCACTTCGCTGGGCATGGTCGAGGCCGGCATCGGGGTATCGGTGCTGCCGAAAATGGCAACCCCTGATGGCGATCATCCGACGCTGGTGACGCGTTCGATCGGCAACCCGGTGGTGTCGCGCACCATTGGCATCGTGCGCCGTCGAGGTGCCCTGCTCTCGCCCACCGCAGAGCGGTTCCTGCAGATGCTGATGAGCCAATGGCGCGTGGAGAACTGAGCGCGGCCTGGTGCGTATCCGATGAAATGGCAGCCTGCTCTCCAGCCACATGAGCAGTGCAGCGGTCCCGGTGCAGATTACTCGGCGTAGCTGGCGGTGTTCTTGCCGTGCCGTTTGGCGTGATAGAGCGCCTTGTCCGCCTTCGCCAGCCAATCTTCTGCGCTGCCCGTGCCAGCTGCTGCGGCGATGCCGATACTGACACTGAACTGGATATGGGCTGTTTCAGGGGCGCCCGGCTCCTGCAGGTAGTGCCTTATCTGCTCGGCCACGTCCATGGCCTCTGCCGGTATCCGCTGGCGCAGCAGGACGGCGAACTCATCACCGCCCAGACGCGCCGGCATGTCGCCCGGCTGGGCCAGTTGGCGTAGCACCACCGCGATGCGGCGAAGCACCTCATCGCCGGCACGATGGCCATGCGAGTCATTGATCCGCTTGAAATCATCAACATCAAGCATCAGCAGGCAGGCGTCGCCACCGTGGTGCTGCCCCGTCTGCAGGACATGCTGGGCGCGCTGGATCAGGAAGCCGCGGTTGGCCAGCTCCACCAACGGATCCATCCGGCTCAGGCGCTGCAGTTGGCGGTTCTGCGATTTCACCCGGCGCGCCAGCCGCCAGCTCAGCACGCTCAACCCGATGCCGTAGACGAACAGGAAAGGCAGGCTGAGGACAACCGTGCGCTGCGAGGTGATGGGGTGATAAGGCAGGCCCAGGGCAAGCCAGGTGGCGGCGAACCCGACCACCAGGGCCAGGGTTGCCCTCGTTGCCAGGCGGATGCCGCCGGCGGCGATCTTGTCGGCCACCAGCAGCGCGGCAAACAACGCACTGGGCACCGTGCTGAGGGCCATGAAGGCGACCCATGCGCCTCCAAAGAGAGAGTCGACGATCATGCAGCGGAACTGCGCTGCTGCAGGCTCACGGGCGCGACGTGTCAGGAGCATCGCCAGCGCCGGCCATGCGATGGCGTTGAGCAACAGCAGCACCCAGGGCGCAGCATCCGCCTGACGCTCCAGAATGATCGAGGCAATCGGAAGCGCGCCCAAGCCGTTCCCCACGAAGCGCATCCAGCCGATGCGCCGGGCCGCACCGACGCCCTCGACGGCGACTTCTGTTGAGTCAGTGAAGAACGGCATTGCCAGCTCTCCTGATGATCACTCCCCTGCAATTCACCCGGACACCCCTTTGTGCGCGAGTCTGACATCTGTGCGTCAACGACAGGTCAATGGGAGATGGAGTGCTGCAATCGCGGTCGCATCGCGAGATTACGAACGTGGGCTCCATCCGGGGCGACGAGATACCTGCGCCCGACGGCATTCCTGATCGACCAGGCATAGCGCTACCGGGCACGTGCTGTTAACGCTCCCGCATTATGCTGATCGCCTCATTGGACTTCCGCGAGGTGCACCCCTTGACCAAGCTGCATACTCTGATGATCGCCGGCTGCCTGTCTGCCTTCAGCCCCTTGGCCCTGGCTGAAACCGTGAACCTGACCAACAGCGCCGACGGTGCCAGCCGCGAGGCCGGCATTGCCGCGGTCAAGAAAAAACTCCACGACGCGTGTACCGATCGCAAGGGCTCGCCCGACGCAGCGTCGTTCGAAGTGGTCTTTGAGAAGACCAGCGACAACCCGAACGTACCCAAGCCGTATTACGTGGACGGCAAGATGAAGTGCGAGTTGCCGGGGTGAGAGCGCGATGTCAGCGGCGGTCGTGCCGCCATTACCCCCGCGGCGGCTGCCTGCCGCCCGGGGGCTCGTGCCGGAATCCCTAGCGACGCAAGGCGTCGATGATCACGCCGGTGGCGATCTCCACCAGCAGGTATTCCGTATCCGACTGCCGCACCCACCGCTGACCGCGGCCGGGATCGCGCAGACGGTAATGCGCGTAGTCGTCCACCCAGTAGCGGCGGTCAACCTCGGCCCAGGGCAAGCGATCGCCGCGGCGCCATGCCTTTTTCTGCCAGCCCGGCGGGGGTGCGTCGCGGTTGTGGGGGCCGCCTGCGTGGGGCGGCGGTCCGTTGCCACGTGCATGGTGCGGCGGATCGGCCCAGGCGGGGGCGGCCATCAAGGTGATTGCAGCGCCCAGGGCAATGCCAAGTAAATGTCCGGTTTTCATGGGGATACTCCCGGTCCAGCCGCGGTATGCGGCGTTGTGACCCGGAATATAGGGCAGCGCCTGTGAATGAATCCGTGCACCCCGATCGGACCCGATGGGCGCCCGCAAACCCGCAGTCAGCAATGCGGCGCCCTCACCCTCGAATCCGGGTGGGAGTCAGGCCCAATCGGCGGCGCAGCAATCGCCTGAGTGTCGCAGAATCGCCCAAGCCCACCTGCGCGGCCACCTCTTCCACCGAAAGCCTGCCGCTTTATGTTTGCAATGTGGCCAGTCAACAACGCTACCAAGCCATCTCGTGCGCCATCATTGCCGGCGACATGTACAGCGTCTGCAGGCGCTGGGGGCCCAATGGCCAGCTGTGGACGCTGCCGCAGTTCGTGGACGCTGCAGGCTATTCCCATCTGCACCCCCTGCGACCCGCTGACGCCGCAAGCGCATGGCCGGGCCTTGCGGACGCACGGTGCGTGTCCAGAACGCCCTTGTCAGCAGGCCGCGCTATCGATCATGCGCGATCACCCTGCGGTCGGCCGCAGTAGCGGGCGAATTCCTGAAGAAAGGCCTCTGCCGGCGCGCGATTGACCGGTTGTCTTACAGCACTGGCAATGGCCTCCGGCTCCATCTTCATGAAAGGAAAGCGCAGGAACAGTTCCTCGTTGAAGCGGGAACTGATGGTCGACAGCACAAGCCGGAGAGACGCGAGCATGTCGTCGCCGCGATGGGAGGCGTGCACTAGGGCGATGGGCTTTGCAACCACAAGGTCGCCCGATACCAGCCAATCCATGGCGTTCTTCAGGCCGCCGGGAATGCCTCTTGCGTACTCGGGGCTTGAAATCAGGATGCCATCGCTGGCTTCAATGCATTGCTTGAAGCGCACGACGCTGTCATGCAAGGGCAGATCTTCAAGGTCGGGAGAGAAAACGGGAAGCCCGCCGAGATCGGCGCAGGTCGTCAGCGCGATATCCGGCGGCGCGATTTCTTCCAGCGCCCTCAGCAATGCGGTGTTGGTGGACAGCCGGCGTGCACTACCGGATATGGCAAGGATCTTCATCCTGGCACGCTATCACAGCCGCCTGTCGCCACGCCCGGCGATGGCCTGCAGCACCGCCCCGCACTTGGCAAATCCCAGGTGATCGTCCAAAGTCCGCTGCTCATGCACGGATGCACGTAGCCCATGACACGACTGCTCATCATTGAAGACAACCCCGAGCTGGTTGCCAACCTTTACGCGTTCTTCGAGCCACTGGGCTACGCACTTGACGACGCACGGGATGGTGCCAGCGGCCTGCGCAGGGCAACGCAGAATGATTACGATGCCATCCTGCTGGACCTGATGCTGCCCCGCCTTGATGGCATGGCGCTGTGCCGGACACTCCGCGAGAAGTTCCAGAACCCGGTTCCGATCCTGATGCTGACCGCCCGTGATCCGGTGGAAGACCGCGTGCAGGGGCTCGCGCTGGGTGCGGATGATTACCTGGTCAAACCCTTTTCCCTGAAGGAGCTGGACGCGCGCATCAAGGCGCTGGTCCGCCGTGCCCAGGGCCGGCAGGTGCAGAGCGTGCTGGCCTGGGCGGACCTTCGGGTCGACACCCGTTCGCCACAGGCATGGCGCCAGGGCCAGGCCCTCAACCTGACACCGACCACGCACAAGCTGCTGATGTGCCTGATGCGGGCCGCCCCGGCGGTGGTGCGCAAGCAGGAGATGGAGTACCTGATATGGGGCGACGAGCCGCCGGAGAGCGGCGCACTACGTACGCATATCCATGAGCTGCGCCTTCAGGTGGACAGGCCGTTCGACCCTGCACTCATTGCTACCGTGCACAGTGTCGGCTGGCGCCTGGGCACGCCTGCGCCACATGCGGAATAGTCGCCACCCATGAATGCCCGCTCGCTGAAGTCCCTCTATCGAAGCTTGACCCTGAGAACGCGCATCACCGTTGCGTTCGTGTTGCTGATGGCCGGTGCCATGGGCTTCATCGTACTGGTCGAACTGGTGGACTATGACGACGTAAGGGCCTCCGTGGTTTCGATGAGCCAGGATCGGGAGGTCCGCAGGCTGCAGGTGGCCTTGGCCCAAGGCGTGCAACCGGACCTGCCGGAAGGCAGCCAGCTGTTTGATCCGCATACGGTTCCGCAGGTGCTGCGCCGGTACGGGCTGGGTTACCACGGTGAAGCCGCACCGAACGAATGGCACCTTCGGGTCTTCGAAAGCAGCGGGCAGCGCTACTACCTGCTGCAGCACGGTGATCACTACGCCTACCTCGAGCACCTGATCAACGCCTTTGCTGCGCTGGTGATCCTGACCTGTGTGCTCTGTGCGTTCTGGATTGGTCGCCGGACGTCGGCCCACGTCATCGCGCCCATTACGCGCCTGGCTGATGCCGTGCAGAACAAGCACAAGCCCTTTCCCTTCCAGGACGCGCGCGACGAGATCGGCGTTCTGGCGCGCGCCTTTGCCCAGCACAGCGACGAACTTGAGCAGTTCCTGCAGCGTGAACAGTGCTTCGCTGGCGACGCCAGCCATGAACTGCGCACACCACTGGCGATCATCGGTGGCGCCGCCGAAACGCTGCTGCACCAGCTGCCGGCCGACAGCCGGCTGCTGGCCAGTGCCGAGCGCATTGTGCGGACCACGCAGGAAATGCAGCGCCAGCTGACCTGCCTGCTGCTGCTTTCCCGCGACCCCAGGACGGTGCCACGCAGCAACCTCCTGCTGCGACCGGTGATCGAGGAATGCATGGCGCGATGCGTGCCGTGGCTGGCAGGAAAGCCGGTGCGGCTGACCCTTGATGCGGCGCAGGACGAGCAGCTGCTGACCAATGACGTGCTGGCACAGAGCGTGATCTGGAACCTGCTGCGTAATGCGTGCCAGTACACGGAGGAAGGCGAGGTACGGGTGGAACTGCGTGGCACCACGCTGCGGGTTGCCGATACCGGCCCGGGGCTGCCGTCCAGCATCGACGCGCAGCAGTTCCAGCGCTTCGTGACCAGCGCCCGGCAGAGTGGCGAAGGTCTGGGCCTGTCCATCGTGCAGCGCGTGGTCGAGCATCTTGGCTGGCAGATGACGGTCGATACCTCGGTGCAAGGCTGCTGCTTCACCCTGCAGATGCGCCCAGCCGCAGCCGATACCTGACAGCTTCCTGACATTGCCCCTTCCACCCTTGCCGGATCTCTTCATGAAGGCAGGTACGAAATGCAGCCAGGGCAACCCAAGGGCAACGGCAAGTACGCGCACGGCAAGACCGGTCTGCGCCGCATCCTGCATACCGTGATCCATTCCCGCGACGGTTTCGTCGCGACATTCAAGGGTGAGGCCGCGTTCCGGCAGCTGCTGTTGCTGCATGGCGCGCTGGCAACCGTCGCGCTCCTGCTGGACGTCAGCCGCAGCGAGCGCGCCCTGATGCTGATGGTCTGCTTCGTCAGCCTGCTGGTGGAGCTGCTCAACTCGGCCATCGAAGCGGTGGTGGATCGCATCTCTCTGGAACACCATCCACTTTCCAAGAACGCCAAGGACATGGGCAGCGCCGCACAGAGCACGGCCCTGCTGATGGTGGCTACGGTGTGGGCCGTGGTCCTGTTGGGATGAGCAACGGACCTGACAACTTCCTGATGAACGCGTCCAGATACTGCGCGCACTTCTGGCTCAGCGGATTCTGCACGTGCGTTCATGCTTCAGGTCTGTCCCGCAACATCCGATCATGCTTGTCTGGTGCACGGCATTGTTCTTCACCACGCTGGGAAACATCGCTCTCTGGAAGACGCTCTGGTCTCTCATCGACATCCATGATCTGCGCAGCGCTTTGTTCTTCTGCAGCCTTCCGGTGCTGCTGCTGTGCCTGTTCAATCTGCTGTTCACGCCCATCGGCATGCTTCCCTATGTGCGCAAACCGGTGCTGGCGTTGCTGGTTTTCGTCAGCGCCGCGTGCACCTACTTCATGCTGCATTACAACGTACTGATCGACCGCGACATGGTGCAGAACGCGCTGGAGACCAACCAGGCTGAAATGACCTCCTACCTGTCGCTGCCATTGCTGTTGACGGTGCTGCTGCTGGGCGCGCTGCCCACATGCGTTCTGCTGATCATGCGCAGTGGAAACAGCGGGCGCCCTTTGCGGGCGGCGCTGGTGTGGTTGGGGAACGTGCTGGCGACGCTGATGGTGCTGGCAGCGGTAAGCCTGGCGTTCTACAAGGAGTATTCGTCGCTGCTCCGCAACAACCGCTACATCCGCGAGCAGGTGCTGCCGATGAACGTCCTTCGTCACACCTATGGCTACCTCCGGAGCAGCTACAGCGCCAAGGCACAGCCGCTGCGCACGATCGGTGAAGACGCCGCGCGCGCGCCCGGCGAGCGCCCGCGCCTGGTCATCCTGGTGGCCGGCGAGACGGCACGTGCAAAGAACTTCCAGCTCAACGGCTATCCGCGCCCAACCAACCCGCAACTGTCACGCAAGGACGGCGTCATCAGCTTCCGGGACGTTGCATCCTGCGGCACATCAACGGCGGTGTCACTGCCGTGCATGTTCTCGCAGATGCCGCGGTCGCAGTACGAGGGCGTCGCTGCGGCATCGGAAGAGAACGTGCTGGACATCCTGCAGCGCACCGGCGCCAGCGTGCTCTGGCGCGACAACAACAACGGTGGCTGCAAGGGCGTGTGCAACCGCATTCCCACCGACGACATGCCGCCGCTGAAGGTGCCAGGGTTGTGCGTGAACAAGGACGGCACCTGCCATGACGAGATCCTGCTGCACCAGCTGGACACGCGCATCGCGGCCATGCAGGGTGATGGTCTGATCGTGCTGCACCAGCTGGGCAGCCATGGCCCCACCTACTTTGAACGCTATCCCGCCGACTCCAGGGCATTCAGCCCTACCTGCGACAGCAACCAGATACAGAAGTGCAGCAACGAAGCGCTGACCAACACCTACGACAATACGCTGGTCTATACCGACCGGCTGCTGGGCAAGGCCATCGACCTGCTGCAGACCTATTCGGAGCAGCGTGACGTTGCACTGATCTATGTCTCCGATCACGGCGAGTCGCTTGGCGAGCGCGGCCTGTATCTGCACGGAACGCCCTACTTCATTGCGCCACGCGAGCAGACCCAGGTGCCGATGGTGATGTGGTTCTCCCCGGGCTTTGCAACCCATGCCCGCCTTGATCTGGCCTGCCTGCGCCATGCTGCGGGCACCGGATCCTACAGCCACGACAATCTCTTCCACTCCCTGCTGGGACTGTTCGATATCAGCAGCGGTATCTACCAGCCGGGACTGGATGTGTTCGCGGGCTGCCGCATTCCCTAGCGTGCTGGCCAGTCACAGCGTCTCCGCCAACCGCAGTACATCCATGGGAAACGCGGCGTAATCGTCGAGCGGGGCGCTGTGGCTCTCCCGCCGTTGTATCTGCCTTACCGCCACCACGCCCTTGTCGGGAACAATGACCAGGTGCTGGCCGAGATAGCCGTTGGCGGCGTATGCCGCTACCGGCCCTCGGTCGATGTCGAAGATGTCGCCGAGCTTCAGTCCACGCCCGGTGATTTCCGCAGCGTAGCGCTGTGGCCAGCTGGGTCCCAGCCGTTCGGCCAGGAAGCTGATCAGCGCTGACTTGCTGTCAAATACCTGGCCGTCGGCGGCCAGCAGCGCGTCCAGCATCATGGCATCCATGCTGCGAGCGCTCAGAAGCGTGGCTGCACCGGCCTTCAACCGGTAGTGCTCCCATGCGGGGATGCGCCACCACAACAGGCCGACGTCGGGGGAACGCGCGCTTTCGGCGGTCATCAACGCTACCGAGCGTTCGCTCAGCAACCGCTTGCCGCCCGGGGTGACGCCGCCGTCCAGCATCAATCGTCCGATCGCTGCAAGATCAACCGCCGACAGCGACAGCCCGGCCATGCCCATGGGCGTCCCGGCCTGGTCCTTCATCCATGCATGGGCGGTGATGCCAAGCGGCTTGAACAACCGTTCGTCCAGATAGACATCCAGTGGCTTGCCGGCAAGCCGCTGCACGATGTCCGGCAGAAGATTGGTCGCCTTGTTGTTGTAGGCGAAGGTGGTGCCTGGATCGCTGGACACCTCGGCCGCCAGCGCCAGCTTCACCAGATCCGGCGCGCCCTCCAGTTCCACCCCCGCGTTGGCCGCGTTCTGCAGGCCGGAGGTGTGGTCCATCAACATCCGGATCGTGATGTCACGCTTCCTGCCCTGGCGCCATTCCGGGTACACCGTGCTGACCGGTTCGTCGATGGATGCGAGCTTGCCGTCATCGAGCAGCAGCCCGATGGCCAGGGCGACGACGGACTTGGTCGCCGACATCAGGTGGATGCGGTCTTCACCGGCTGCCGGCGCGATCCGCAGCAGCACCCCGCGCCCGCTTTCAATGTAGACCGCGTCGGAATGCGCGTTGCGGGCATTCCGCTCTATCGCTGCCAAGGCATCAGGCGTGTTGGCTGCGGCCGCAAACGGGCGTAGCGCCAGGAAGAACAGGCAGGCAAGCAGAGGTGCTCTCATGGCAGGATCCTTCAATGGGCACAGAGATAATGACTACATTTGTAGTCAATCTGCAGTGCATGAAGTCATGCTTCCTGGACTGAAATCGAGCGTGCGCTGAATGCCTGGTCGGGCCATGGCGAAAGCCGGATGGCCTTGAGGGGTCGACTCAATGTTCCCGGGGAGTCTTTCAGGCCACCGGCAGCGTCATCCCATAGGCGCGCGTGAAGAGCGCCACGGTTGCTTCACTCCCGGACACGGGCATCGCCCCATGAGGCAGGCCATGTTCTGTGAGGATGAGCCTGAGGAACTTCTCACTGTCACCCGGGTGGCTCGAGCGGACCGGGGCGCTCGCCATCGCTCGTGTCGCAAGGTCCAGATACGGTTCCAGTTTCGTGCTCCAGTGTTCCATGTAGACATCACGTGCATGATCAGAACGCGACAGCGTCCGGCAGAAGGACTGGCATGCCGGGTCCGCTGCCAACCGTTCGATGCCGCCACTGATGCGCATCAGCACATCACCAAGATCCATTGCTCCGTGCGCGTCGAGCCGGGCATCCGGTATCGATGCCAGATGGCCGTCCATGACCGCCTTGTAGAGCCACGCCTTGTCACGATAGTGCGCATAGATCGTGACCTTGGTAACGCCACAAACCTCGGCAATGCGCTTCATCGTCGCGTTCTCGAACCCTTCTTCAGCAAACACAGTGCCGGCGGCATCCAGCATCCAGCGCCGGCTCAACGCCCGTACACCTTCCCAGCGCAGGGCGGTTTTGCTTGGGAAGCCGCTGGAGGCAGCCACGCTCACATGCGCCTGAACAGTGCACTGGCATTGACGCCGCCAAAACCAAATCCATTGGTCAACGCGAACTCGATGCCAGCCTTGCGCGGCACGCCGGCGACGATCGAAAGCCCTTCGGCCAACGGATCGGGGCGGCAGAGGTTGAGTGTCGCTGGTGCGACCTGATCGCGCAAAGCAAGCACGGTAAAGATGGCTTCGATGCCGCCAGCTGCCCCGAGCAGGTGCCCGGTGCTGGACTTGGTGGCAGAGATCAGAAGATCTGGGCGGGCACCGAACAGGGCTCGCATGGCCGCAAGCTCTGCCCGATCCCCCACCTGGGTCGAGGTTGCGTGCGCGTTGATGTGGTCGACCTGCCCGGCGGCAATGCCCGCCTGCGCCAGCGCGATCTCCATCGCCCTGCGCGCACCACTGCCGTCGTCGGGGCCCGAAGTCAGATGATACGCATCGGAGGTGGTGCCGTAGCCGGCCAGCTCGGCCAGCGGGGTGGCGCCACGCGCCAGCGCATGATCCAGCCGCTCGATCACCAGCAGCCCTGCCCCTTCGGACATGACGAAGCCGTCCCGCTGCTCATCAAACGGGCGGGACGCTGCCTGTGGCGTGTCGTTGAACGACGTGCTCAGTGCCTTGGCCGCCGCAAAGCCGCCCAGGCTGACCCGATGCATCGCAGCTTCCGCGCCGCCGCACAGTGCAATGTCCGCCTCGCCGGACCGGATGAGGCGCGCCGCATCACCAATGGCTTGGACGCCCGCCGCGCATGCCGTGACGGGTGCGCTCTGTGGCCCCTTGAACCCGTACCGGATCGACGCCTGCCCTGCCGCCATATTGGCCAGGAAGGTAGGCGCAGTGAAAGGCGACAACCGGCCAGGTCCACGGTTTTCGGTGGTGTGCACCGCATTGACGATGGATCCAAAGCCACCGATCCCCGTCGCAATCACGGTCGCCGTTCGCAGCAGGCCACGCTCATCAGCCTCACGCCACCCGGCCTGCGCAAGCGCTTCGTGGGCGGCTACCAGCGCAAACTCGACAAACCGGTCCATCTTCTTCAGATCTTTTGGCGCGATGATGTCGTTGGAGTCGAAGCCCGCCTCAGGATCCTGCACCCGGTCGGGCACGCGGCCGCCTACGTTGCAGCCCGTTCCGGCGGAAAGCGCATCGCCCAGCGGGCCAATTCCGGAACGTCCCGCCAGCAGGCGCGACCACACCGTTTCCACGCCGCAGCCCAGCGGGCTCACCACACCCATTCCGGTCACTACGATGCGATCTTTGTCGGCAATGTTCATGACTCACTTCCCACGTAAAAGAGATCCAGGCCACTTTCAGGCAACGCGGGTCTTGTCCGCTTGGACCTTGAACCAGATGGCATACATCGCCGGGAGGAAGACCAGCGTCATCACGGTGCCGGCGATGGTGCCGCCGATCAACGTGTAGGCAAGCGTTCCCCAGAACACCGAATGGGTCAGCGGAATGAAGGCCAGCACCGCTGCCAGGGAGGTCAGGATCACCGGGCGCGCCCGGTGAACCGTCGCCTCGATGATCGCGTGGAAGGTTTCCATCCCGGCTTCTTCGTTTTCGTGGATCTGACCGATAAGGATGAGCGTGTTGCGCATCAGGATGCCCGACAATGCAATCAGTCCAACCAAGGCGTTGATGCCAAACGGCTGCTGGAACAACAGCAGGGTCGGGACCACGCCGATCAGGCCGAGGGGGCTGGTCATGAAGACCATGATCATTGCGGAGATCGAGCGCACCTGCAGGATGATGATCAGCAAGGTGATCGCCAGCATGATCGGGAACAGCGGCAGCATGGCGCTCATCGCCTTGCCGGACTCTTCAATGGCGCCGGCCTGGGCAATGGCATATCCCTCGGGAAGCGAGGCGATGAGTGGCTGAAGCTGCCTGCTGATGGCCGCCGATACGTCCGGTGGCTGCAGGGCATCGTCGATATCACCGCGCACGGTGATGGTCGGCACGCGATCGCGCCGCCGCAGTACCGGCTCTTCCATGCGCACTTCGACAGCGCCGATCTGGGACAACGGCACGCGCTGGCCACCGGCGCCGACCAAAGTGAAATCGGCAATGCGCGCCGGGTCCAGGCGCGTATCCCCGCCAGATCGGGCAACCACTTCGACGGTGCGGATGTCCTCGCGAACGGCAGTGACCGGCACCCCGCTGAGGAAGAACTGCAACTGCTGCGAGACAGACGCAGAGGTCATGCCCATCGCCTGCAGGCGGTCCTGGTCCAACGTGAAGTGCAACGTTGGCGTGCGAACGCCCCAGTCGGTGTTCACGGTGCGCATCATCGGGCTGGCGTGCATGATCTGCTCGACCTTGGCCGCAATGCCGCGGATGACATCCGGATCCGGGCCACTGACCCGATAGGCCACCGGATAAGGCGAGTAAGGCCCGAACACCAGCTGCGTGACGCGCACGCGTGCTTCAGGCGCCAGTCCCTCCGCCACTGCCTGGCGGAGCCTTGCCTTCAGCGCATCGCGCTGTTGCTGGCTGTCGGTGCGGACAACAATCTTGGCAAACGCGGGATCGGGGAGCTCCGGCGAAATGGCGAGGTAGAAGCGCGGCGCGCCCTGGCCGATGTAGGCCGTGACGATCTTGGACTCCTCCTGCGCGGACAGCCACTTCTCCACCTTGCTGGCCGCCAGGCTGGTCTGTTCGATGGCGGTGCCGTAGGGCATCTGTACCTCGACCAGTACCTCCGGGCGATCAGAGATGGGGAAGAACTGCTTCTTCACCAACCCCATGCCTGCCACCGAAAGCACGAACAGGCCGATCACCGAACCTGCGGCCAGCCACTTGCGCGCAATCACGCGCGCCAGGATCGACCGGAAGCGGTTGTAGCGCGGCGTATCGTAGAGACTGCTGTGGCCGCGCTCCACGGCCTTCAGTTCAGGCAGAAGCTTCACGCCAAGATAGGGCGTGAAGAACACCGCGACCACCCACGACACGATCAGCGCAATGCCGACGATCCAGAACATGTTGCTGGTGTATTCGCCGGCAGTTGAGCGGGCAAAGCCATTGGGCATGAAGCCCACGGCCGTGACCAGGGTGCCGGCCAGCATCGGCGCCGCCGTATGGCTCCAGGCATAGGCCGATGCCTTGATCCGGCTGTAGCCCTCTTCCATCTTCACCACCATCATTTCGATGGCAATGATCGCGTCATCGACCAGCAAGCCCAGCGCCAGGATCAGCGAACCGAGCGTGATGCGATCAAAGTTCTTTCCGGTGGCAGCCATCACCATGAACACCGCGGCCAGCGTCAACGGTACGGCAGCTGCCACCACGATGCCGACGCGCCAGCCCATGCTGACGAAGCACACCACCATCACCACCAGCAGTGCGACGAAGAACTTCATCATGAACTCGTCGACCGAGGCGCTGATGTTCACCGCCTGATCGGTGACTTTCTCCAGGGCCATCCCCACCGGCAGGGCGTCGTTGATCTTCTTGACCTCAGCGTCGAGCGAGGCGCCCAGATCCAGGCCGTTCCAGCCGTCGCGCATGACGATCCCGAGCAGCATGGCGGGCTCGCCCCCGTTGCGGATCATGAAGGTCGACGGATCTTCATAGCCGCGCTTGACGGTGGCGATGTCCTGCAGCTTCAGCGTCCTGCCCTGCGCAACGATGGGGGTATCCCGGATCTTCTGCAGCTGATCCAGCGCGCCGTCGAGGCGGATGAAAATCTGCGGGCCCTTGGCCTCCACGGAGCCGGCGGGCGTCAACGCGTTCTGCCCGTTCAGCGCGGCGAACACTGCCTGCGGCGTGATGCCCAGGTTGGCCAGACGTTGGTGGGAAAGCTCCACATAGATCCGCTCGGACTGCTCTCCGATGATGTTGACCTTCTTTACCCCCGGGACATGCAGCAGGCGCTGGCGAAGGGTTTCGGCGTCACGTGCAAGCGCGCGGAACGGCTCGCCCTTGGCTTTCAACGCGAACAGCGCGAAGGTGACATCGGCGTATTCGTCATTGACCATTGGGCCGATGACACCTGCGGGCAGGTTTGCGGCTTCGTCGGCCATCTTCTTGCGCGCCTGGTAGAACTCTTCCTGCACCTCCGAAGGAGGCGTACCGTCCTGCAGGGTCAGCGTGGTGAAAGACAGGCCGGGACGCGTGTATGTTTCGCTGCGGTCATACCAGCGCAGCTCCTGCAGGCGTTTTTCCAGCTTCTCGGCCACCTGGTCCTGCATCTCCGTGGGCGTGGCACCCGGCCACGCCGTGATCACTGTCATCACCTTGACAGTGAACGCCGGGTCCTCTGCGCGGCCCAGTTGGAAGAACGACACGATGCCGGCAACCGAGACCAGGAAGATCAGAAAGACGGTAATCGCGCGCTCGCGCACCGCAAGCGCCGACAGGTTGAACCCACTCACGGGTGGGCTCCCTTGCCAGCGGTGGTCGTGGCGGTATCGGCCAGACGAACCACCTGCCCTTCGCGGAGCAGGTGCGCGCCCAGTGCGGCCACGCGGTCGGATGCACTCAACGCGCCCTCAACCAGGGCCTGGTCGTCACCCAATCGCTTGACCACTACCGGCGTCCAACGGGCTTTGAGTGGCTCGCCCCCGATGACCCAGACACCGGCCCCGTTGCCGGGATCGAACACCGCGCCCAATGGGACCTCAACGCCCCCCGCCCTGCCTGCAGCTGCGGTGCCTTCAACCGCTACCGCCACGGTGGACCCCAACGGCAATGCCGTGCTGCCGTCCTCCAGGGTGTAGCGGGCTTCAAAGGTGCGGGTTGCGGGGTCTGCCGATTCAGAGAGCACACGCAACCGTGCCGGAATCCTGCCACTTGCCCCGAACAGGGAAGCGGACGCCGCCGAGCCGATCTGCGGCCGAAGTGTCTCGGGCAGCTGGACGACTGCCTCGCGGCTGCCTGCACGGGCAAGCCGGGCGACGATCTGCCCCGCTGCAACGACCTGGCCGGGCTCGGCCAGAATGTTCATGACCACCCCATCGGCATCGGCAACAAGTGCCGTGTACTGACTGGCATTGCGCGCGACACGGGCTTGGGCTTCGGCTGCCTTGAGCTGCGCGGACGCCGCGTCTGCGGCAGCCTTGATCTGATCGTAGGCCGACCGGGATACAACGCCCTTGGCCGCCAGGTCGCGATAGCGCGCCTCGTCCGCGGTGGCTTGCACATTCTGCGCACGGGCTGCGATGACGGCCTGCTGCTGGGACGCTGCGGCCAGGTTCAGATCGATGGGATCAATTCGATACAGCACGTCGCCGCGCTTGACCGTCTGCCCCGTCTCGACCAGGCGCTCGGTGATCTTGCCCCCCACCCGGAAGGCCAGATCGCTCTGCACCCGTGCGGCGACGATGCCAGTGAAGGTCCGCGCGTTTCCCGTGTCCGGCTGCACCTGGGCGACCCGGACGATGGGCGGCGCGGTTCGGGGGTCGCTTTCACCCGCCCTGCTGCAGGCCACAAGGAGCAACGGAACAACACAGGAAATGGCTGGGAGTACAAAACGGCGACGCATGCGGCCTTCCGGAGTGGGGTGTCCGGACGCATTTTGTTCCTAGTGACGAATTTCGTCAATAGTCACTACTGGTGTGGCTGCAAGCTCCTGAGGACCAGCTCCTGCAAGGCTTTGGGCGCTTCTTCGTGCAAGGGCGCCAAGTGCGGCAGCGTCACCGGGTTCAGATAAGGAAGCAGGACCTGATAGACCGCGCGGCCGGTCTCTTCAAGTGATGTCCGGCTCTCGAACGCTCCGCAGGCACGTCCCTCCTTGATGATGTCTTCAACAAGCTGCCCGATCCGGTCTTGATACGCCTTCGCTGATGGCCATTGATCCGTCGCGGCGGCGACGGCGATTTCATACAGGCGCCGATCCTGCAGAAACAGGCGAAGACCGGCCTCCACAATGACGGTGAACAACACACGCAGCCTATCGTCAGGCGCTTGCACCCCCTGCAGGGCCTGACGAACCTCGCTTTCGATCTGACCGAGGCAATTGGCGCAGATCACCTCACCAATGGCCTGCTTGGAGGCAAAAAACTTGTAGATGTAAGCCTTGGAAAAACCGATGGCCTTGGCAAGGTCGGACACCGTGGTCTTGTCGTAGCCGTAATGGCTGAAATGCGCGGTGGCGGCCACGATGATCTGGGTGCGCACGTCGTGCTCGGCGGGGCCGCGCCCGCCGTCGAATGCTGCGGAGGTCGAAGTAGACATCGTGGAAGCGTAGCGCCGCGCCGTCACGCCGGCAAATGGTGACCGTTTGGGTATCGGTCCACCAACCACCCGGCGGCTGTTTGATTTTCAGCTCCGGCAGAAGAGCAGGCAAGGCAAAGCGAAAGCAGCTGACCAATGATCCTCGTCGCGCGCCTCATCAGCCTCATGCCTCTACGGCAACCGCCGAGCCGGATGCGGACGCAGCATCGGCGGCCGTGACATAGGCGAGCAATGCCGCGAACAGCAGCAAGCCCGCACTGGCCAGGAATGTGCAGGCGAAACCAACACTGTCCAACAGCACGCCGCCAAGGCTGGAACCCAGCGCGATCGAGCACTGCACCACCGCTACCATCAGCCCGCCGCCCGCTTCAGCGTTGTTGGTGAACGTGCGTGCCAGCCAGCTCCACCAACCCACCGGCGCAGCCGTGGCCAGCAGACCCCATACCGAAAACAGTACGGCCGTCGGCCAGAGTTGAGGCCCCAGCGCCACGAGCGCCGCGGCAATCACCGCCATCAGGATCGGGACGGCCACCAGTGTGCGATAAAGACCACGCCTGATGAATGCCCCGATCGCGAGCGTGCCCACAACGCCGCTTGCACCAATGGCCAGCAGCACCAGCGGAACGGCTGATTCCCCTGCACCCGTGACCTTTTCCAGGAACGGGCGCACATAGGTGAACAAGGCAAACTGCCCCATGAAGAAGACGCCGCACGCCGCCATTCCCAACATCACCACCCGCCGCCGCAACAGGGCCAGCACCCCGCCCCGGGATTGCCGTCGTTCTGCGGCCATGGAAGGAAGACACAGCCACTGCCATACAAGCGCGATGGCGGCCACAGGCAGGAGGCACAGGAATGTCCCACGCCATCCGATCACGCCGCCAAGGTAGCTGCCCAAGGGGGCAGCCACTACCGTTGCCAGCGCGTTGCCGCCATTGAAGATTGCCAGTGCTCGCGGCACCTGCGCTGCTGGCACCAGCCGCATGGCCGTGGCCGCAGACAAGGACCAGAAGCCACCGATCACCACGCCGATCAATGCCCGGCCCATCATGTAGATCGGGTAGCTGGGAGCCAATGCCACCACCACGCCGGATACCGCCATCAATGCGGTGAGCGTCAGCAGCACTGTCTTCCGGTTGATGCTCCCGGCCAAGCGGGAGATCGACAGGCTGGTCAGCACGGCGAAGGCACCAGAGATGGCAATCCCATACCCGGCCAGCCCTTCGCTCACGCCGAGGTCAGCCGCCAAGGGCGTAAGCAGACTCACCGGCATGAATTCAGAGGCGATCAGTGCGAACACGCACAGCGTCATTGCCAGCACCCCACCCCAGTTGGCCCGGTCGGCCGTCGCGTCGTTGCTGCTCATTTCCCAGCGAGACCTTGCTGGAAGAACGTCGCCAACCTTGCGAAGGGAATCAGGTCGGTGCGGTCATACAGGTCTACATGACCGGCATCCTTCACCCAGTAGAGCTCCTTCGGCTGCCCCGCCCTGCGGTACGCGTCCTCGCTGAACTCACGCGAGTGGGCGTGGTCGCCAGAGATGAACAGCATCGGTCTGGGCGAGATGGTCTCGATATCGTTGAAGGGGTAGAAATTGACGAACTTGACCAAGCTGCTGAACAGCGGCTGGGTGGTCAAGTCGCTGCGCTCGCCTTCGGCAGTGTAAGCGCCACGCGACGTGCGGTAGAAATCAAAGAACTCGCGCTGCACTTCGGACGTATCGGCCTCGAGCTTGTTCACGGTGCCAGGTACATGGACTGCCGGTCCGCCGTTGAACTCGACCAGACGCTGGTTCGTTGCAGCCTTGATCATCTGCCTGCGCTGCTCCAGCGATTGCGCGTGGTTCAGACCTTGGCGCGCGGCGGCCCCCATGTCATACATGCTGACCGTAGCGATTGCCTTGATGCGCGGGTCGATCTTGGCTGCGCTGATCACGAAACTGCCACTGCCACAGATACCCAGGCCACCAATCCGCTGCGGATCCACGAACGACTGCGTGCTCAGGAAGTCAACCGCCGCGCTGACGTCGTCCGAATAGATTTCAGGCGACACCAGGTGCCGCGGGGTACCCGCGCTCTCTCCCCAGAAGGAAAGATCGATCGCCAACGTAACGAAACCCTGCTCAGCCAGCTTCTGCGCATACAGCTGTGAGCTCTGCTCCTTCACCGCGCCCATCGGGTGTCCGACCACCACGGCGGGTGCGCGGCCGCCATGCGTCAGGGCCTGAGGCCGGTACAGCGTCCCGACCACTTCCATCTGGTACTGGTTGCGGAAGCTGACGCGCTCGCCTTTTACGCTGGCGCTTCTATAGAAATTGTCGGCGCCGGCGGTTCGTGTGGCCGCCGGCGCCTCAGCGGACAAGGCCGACTGCGGAACGAAATGGCTGGCGATCAGTGCCAGCAGCAGCGTGGTGGGTTTCATGTGCGGACGGCCTCAGTGGGGACTCAGGTCGCCACGATAGGCGCCGCCCGCTACCGCGATAAGCCAGCTGAAAGTTGATGCATTATTGAGTTGCGCTCACAATTGGCCCATGAACGGCGTGAAGACCAATGATCTGCAAGCCTTCCTGGTGGTGGCACAGGAGCAGAGCTTCACCAGGGCAGCTGTACGCCTCGGTGTTACGCCCTCAGCGCTCAGCCATTCCATGCGGCTGCTGGAAGAGCGCCTGGGGATCCGCCTGCTGGCCCGGACCACGCGCAACGTCTCCCTGACCGAGGCGGGCGAGCGCCTGATGCGCTCCATTGCACCGCATTTCGAGGCCATCGTCGCCAGCGTCGAGGCACTGGGGGATCTGCGCGACCGCCCGGCCGGAACTCTTCGTATCTCCTGTACGGACGATTCCATGGAGACCATCGTCCGCCCTCGCCTTGCCGGGTTCCTCGCCGAGTATCCGGACATCACACTTGAGTTCTACGTCGATTACGGCTTCACCAATGTGGTTGAACAGCGCTTCGACGCCGGCATCCGGCTGGGTGAGGCGCTCAGCAAGGACATGATCGCGGTCAGGGTCGGACCGGATTGGCGCCTGGTGGTGGTTGGATCCCCCGACTACTTCGAGAGGCACGCCAAGCCAAGGAAGCCTGCCGATATCACGCAACATCGCTGCGTGCACATCCGGCATCGCCCGAACGGCGCCATCTATGCATGGGAGTTCGAAGAGAAGGGCAAGGAATTCACCGTGCGCGGTGATGGGCCACTGGTGTTCAACAGCATGATCCACGTCATCAATGCCGCACTGGATGGACTGGGCCTGGCGTATGCGCCCGAGCCGATGGTGGCCGACCACATTGCCGAGGGGCGGCTGGTTGCCGTGCTGGACAAGTGGTGCTTGCCTTTCCCCGGTTATCACCTGTATTACCCGAACCGTCGGCAGCCCTCGCCGGCATTTTCGGCGCTGGTGGCCTGGCTGAGGCGAGATGCCTGAGGTCCGGGGCGACACCAGGCCGACAAGATCAGCGCGGCCAGCATTGCCCGCGCCGGCTGAACGCCTCAGGTACTTCAGCGCACGAAAACACCCGGTCGATCACCGGCTTGATACCCAGTAGGACGCTCAGGACAGATGCCGGCTAGATGTGAAACGCCGGACCGGCCGACAAGGTCGCCGAACTCACCCTGACACGGAACGCAATGAGCAGGCTCGCGATGAGCATCACCGCCGCAGCAACGGTGAGCACGGCAACAATGCCCCCGAACCCGAACACCAGGCCGCCCAAAGCGGCACCCGCAGCGATGGAAGACTGCACAGCAGCGACCACCATCCCACCGGCACTCTCGGCCTGATCGGGCATCGCACGTGCAACCCAGCTCGACCAGGCAACGGGCACGCCACCAAAGGCCAGGCCCCAGAGCGCGACCAGGACCGACAGCCCGCCAACGCCCACCGGCAACAGGAGCATGCCCAGCGCGGCTGCGCCAACCAAGGCGGGCATGATCACCAACGTGACTTTCAAGCTGCGCTCCATGAGCCAGCCGGCCAGCAGGGTGCCAACGAAATTCGCCACACCGAATCCCAGCAGAATCAGCGCCAGGCCATCCGCGCTCATCTGCCCCAGGCTCTCCAGCGTTGGGCGGATGTACGTAAAGAGCGAGTACTGGCCGGTGTGCGCCAGAACGCAGCCCAGCATGCCGACCGCAACGCCTGGCCGGCGCAGGAGCCGCACCACCGACTCTGGGACTGCCGCCTTGCGCGGGGCCATTCGGGGCAGCGTGAACCACTGGAACGCAAACGTGAGTCCACCTACCGCCGTCGCAGCCCAGAAGGCGCTGCGCCAGCCCAGCAGACCTCCCAGGTAGCTCCCCAAAGGAACGGAGACCACGGTGCCGACCGCAATGCCGCTGAAGATGATGGAAAGCGCGCGAGGCACGCGCTGCGGCGGCACCAACCGCATGGCCACGGCCGCTGCCATGCTCCAGAAACCGCCCAGCGCGATGCCCAGAAGGACGCGCATCACCAGCAGGACGCCCATGCTGGACGACAATGCCACCAGGGCGTTGGAGAGGATCATCAGACCCGTGAAACTCAACAGCACCAGGCGCCGGTCTATCGAACGGGTCAGCCGCGGCACCAGCAGGCCAGCGAACAGGGCCACTACAGCGGTGACCGTCACTGCTTGACCAGCCAGCGCCTCCGACACCCCCAGGTCCGCCGCCATCGGCGTCAGCAGGCTGGCAGGCAGATATTCGGCCGTGAGCAGCCCGAAGACACCCATGGCCAGCGAAAACACCGCTACCCATGCCGACGAAGAAGGTTCCCCGCTACTCCAGGCCACAGAATCAGGTGCGTCTGCGGCATCAGCTACGTCATTACTCATCAAAGATCCCAGTGCAATCGTGCAGCCGAGAGTCTAGGGAGCTACACCCGGATGATCTATGATTGCATGACCTGTATTTTTGATCGAAACCCCGGATCGTCTCATGAGCCACGCTCCATCCCAGCCCACCGATCTGATCAGCGAGCTGCTGACCGGCATGCGGCTGCATGGCGTTCAATACCGACGCATTCAGACCGGGCCGACCTTTGGGCTTGGATTTTCTCCGAAGCCAGGCCATGCCTACTTCCATTACCTGGCAGTGGGCACTGCCATTCTTCGTGGCGCGGACGGTAGCCAACACCGCCTGTCTGCCGGGGATGTCGTGCTTCTTCCCCGCGGAGAAGGACACGCGTTGCTGTCGGGCGACGACCACCCCGTCCAGTGCCTGGAAACGATAGACGCAGCCCCGCTGGGTGACGCGGTGAGCGGCATAGACACATGCCCGAGCACGCATGCCGTGCCGAGCGCAGTGCTCTTCCACGGCTGCATGGTGTTCGATCTGGGCGGCATGCAAGGGTTGAGCAAGGTGATGCCGGCGGTGATGTTGGCCGATGGCAACGGCACGCAGTTCCCTGGGCTGTTGCCCATGGTCGACGCGATGAAGCGCGAGGTCTGCTCCGGACGTATCGGATATGCAGGAATACTCTCCCGGCTGGCGGATGCAGTGGCCGCCATGATCGTTCGTGACTGGGTCGAGCGCGGTTGCGACGGCGCATCCGGCCTGGTCATGGCCATGCGCGACCCGCGTCTATCGCTGTCGTTGCTTGCCCTGCACAGAGACCCCGGGCGTGACTGGACCGTCGAAGCGTTGGCCGCAGAATCCAACATCTCACGCTCTGTCTTTGCAGATCGGTTCCAGACCGTTATTGGAACCGCACCCCTGCGATACGTGACTGAGCTGCGGATGCAATTGGCAAGTCAATGGCTGACCCACCAGAGCCTACCGATCGAGGTAGTGGCAGAGCGCCTCGGCTACGCGTCGCAGGCCGCTTTCAGTCGCGCCTATAAGCGCGTCATCGGGCACTCTCCTGGCACGACCCGGCGCGGGCGCGCCTTGGCCTCGACATAGAAAGAAGTGCGCCGAGCAGGCTCGGCATCCATCGTAGCCGAGGAGCGCGATGGATGGCGCGTTGCTGGCCAGCGGCCGGCACTACCCTTGCCTTGCTGAGTCCGGGTCGCCTCAGGATCAGACCGCATTGAGCGGCGACCACGCCAACCGGGCCCGGCCTTCACAGTTACCACGGCCCCTGCAATGCAACCATGCAGGACGCGCCCTGCCCCCATCGGTAACCTATGCCCCACCTTCGTCGTCTTTTTGGCCGCTGGCTGCGCCTGCGTCGTCGTGTGCGTTGGCGCTGGCGTGAGCACCAGGCATCGGCCCCGGCCATCGAGGCCACCGAGGGCCCACTGCGTGCCGCGCTGTACAACGTTGAACAGATGGAGGAGTACGGCCGCGCACTTGCGCGACAGCATCGCGTGCGGTTGCGGCCCAGCCCGGAGCGCCTGCTCGAACGGCTGCAGGCCAACGAGCGCGTGCTGGAAGACGCCAACACGCTGCTGAGCAGCGTGGTGCGCGAACAGCGGCCGGTGACCCCGGCGGGGGAATGGCTGCTCGACAACTACTACCTGGTCGAAGAACAGATCCAGACCGCGCGACGCCACCTGCCGCGCGGCTACAGCCGCCAGCTTCCTTCACTTGCCTCCGGCCCATCGGCCGGGTTGCCACGGGTGTATGAGCTGTCGATGCAGGCGATCGCGCACGGTGACGGCCGCATTGACGCCGATACGCTGGGCCGCTTCATCGCCTCGTACCAGTCGCTCGCGCCGCTGAGCCTGGGCGAACTGTGGGCCGTTCCGATCATGCTGCGCCTGGCGCTGCTGGAGAACCTGCGGCGCATGGCCGCGCGGGTGATGCGCGATGGGACCGACCGCCGCCTGGCTGCGCAGTGGGCCGACCAGCTCAATCGCGCAGCGTCCGACACCCCTACTGACGTGGTCCTGGTGGTTGCCGACATGGCGCGATCCGCGCCGCCGCTGACCGGCGCGTTCATCGCCGAGCTGACGCGCTCGCTGCAGGGGCGCGGCGGCGCGTGGGCCATGCCCATCGCGTGGCTGGAACAGTGGGCGGCAGCGGCCGGGCAGCGCATCGATGAACTAGTTGCCGCCGAGGGGCAGCAGCAGGCGGCCGACCAGGTCTCCATCGGCAACAGCATCGGCAGCCTGCGTTTCCTCTCCACCATGGATTGGCGCACTTTTGTCGAAGACATGAGTGTGGTCGAGCAGCGGCTGCGGGAAGACCCCATGGGCGTCTATGCGCAGATGGATTTCGGCACCCGCGATGCCTACCGCCACGTGGTGGAGAAGATTGCCCGCGGCAGCCGCATCGCCGAGGAGCGGGTTGCGACCATCGCGCTGGACCTGGCACGGGCGGCTACGCCGGCGGACGGCCCACGCACGCACGTGGGCTACTGGCTGGTCGGCGAAGGCCTGCAGACCACTGTTGCGGCGGTGGCCGAGGCAGCACCGCGCCACCGCAAGGCACGTCGACTGGCGCATCGCGTGCCGCTTGCGCTGTACCTGCTGCCGATCGGCCTGCTGGCGGTGCTGGCCACCAGCGGCCTGCTGGCAACCGGCAGCGGCTCGGTACCTGTCTGGCTGGCTGCGCTGCTCGGGCTGCTGGTGTTCAGCGAACTCGGCATCGTGCTGGTGAACTGGACCGCGACGGTGCTGGTCGCCCCGAGGCCGCTTCCCAAGCTTGATTTCAGCGAAGGCATTCCTGCCGCGTGCGCCACCGTGGTCGCGGTCCCCTCGATGCTGTCCAGCGTCGACGGCATCGACGTTCTGGTCGAAGCGCTTGAGGTGCGCTTCCTGGCCAACCGCGATCCCCAGCTGCGCTTCGTGTTGTTGACGGATTTTCTCGACGCGCCAGCAGCACAGGCGCCGATGGACGACGCTCTGCTTGCGCACGCCGTGGCACGGATCGAGGAATTGAACCATCGTTACGCGCCCGAGCGCGGCGACCGCTTCTACCTGCTGCACCGGCCCAGGCAATGGAACCCGGGCGAAGGTGTGTGGATGGGCCACGAGCGCAAGCGCGGCAAGCTGGCCGCGCTCAATGCCCTGCTCCGCCAAGGCGATGCGGCGGCGTTCATGCGCATCGTCGGAGACGCGGCGGCCCTGATCGGCGTCCATTACGTCATCACGCTGGACTCGGACACGCAGCTTCCGCGGGATGCGGCACGCGCGTTCGTCGCCACCTTGGCGCACCCGCTCAACCGCCCGCGCTTCGATCCGCAGCTGCAACGCGTGGTGGAGGGCTACGGCATCCTGCAGCCCAGCGTCGGCACCAGCCTGGGCAGGCGCCGCACCTCGCGTTTTGCCAGGATGTTCGGCAGCGAGCCCGGCATCGATCCGTACACGCGCATGGTTTCCGACGTCTACCAGGACCTGTTCGACGAAGGCTCGTTCGTGGGCAAGGGCATCTATGACGTCGACGCCTTCGAGCATGCGCTGGAGGGCCGCCTGCCCGAGAACCGCATCCTCAGCCACGATCTGCTGGAAGGCTGCTATGCACGCGCAGGCCTGGTCAGTGATGTGCGCCTGTACGAGGACTATCCCGAGCGCTACGCCGCCGACGCCAAGCGCCGTGCGCGCTGGATCCGTGGCGACTGGCAGCTGCTGCCGTGGTTGTTGCCGTGGACACCGCGCCCGGGCCTGGGTTGGGAACGCAACCGGCTCAGCCTGCTCTCGCGCGGCAAGTTGCTGGACAACCTGCGCCGGAGCGTGGTGCCGATCGCTGCCCTGGCGTTGTTGGTAGCCGGTTGGCTGTATGCGCGAAACCCTGCTGCGTGGACCGCGTGGGTGCTGGCGCTGTGGTTCGCGCCGCCGCTGATAGGCATGCTGCGTGATGGCCTGAGCGTTCCGGAAGACACCCCGCTGGAAGCGCATTACATCAAGGTCGGGCGCGGTACGTTGCAGTCGTTGCTGCGCGCATCCACCCAGATTGCGTGCCTGCCCTACGAAGCACTGCTGGCCAGTGACGCCGTGCTGCGCACGCTCTGGCGCATGGCCGTCACACGCCGTCACCTGCTGCAATGGAATCCCTCCAGCGAAGTCGAGCGCCGCCTTGGCAGCGACCGTGGCGCGGAATGGCGGGTGATGGCGCCGGCCTCGCTGCTGGCGCTCGCGCTGGTGGCTCTGGTGGCCGGCGTGCGTCCGCAGGCATTGCCGATCGCCCTGCCGCTGCTGTTGGCATGGACCTTTGCGCCGGCATTGATGGCGTGGCTGGGTCGCCCGCCGGCGGCAAGCGTGGCCGAGTTGTCGGTCACGCAACGGGCGTTCCTGGGCCGGCTGGCGCGGCGCACCTGGTCCTTCTTCCAGGCCTGGGTGCGCGAGCAGGATCATTGGCTGCCGCCGGACAACATCCAGGAGCATCCGGCGCTGGTGGTCGCGCGACGCACCTCGCCGACCAACATCGGCCTGTCCCTGCTGGCCAATCTGTCTGCGTGGGATTTCGGCTATCTGCAGCAGGGCGCGGTGGCTGAACGTACCGCCCGCACGTTCGATACGCTGGACCAGCTGCCGCGCCATCGCGGCCACTTCCTGAACTGGTACGACACCGAAACCCTGGCGCCGCTGCCGCCGCGCTACGTCTCCACCGTCGACAGCGGCAACCTTGCCGGCCACCTGCTTACCCTGCGCCAAGGCCTGCTCGCGCTGGTGGACGCGCCGGTGCTGGCGCCGCACACGTTCGATGGCCTGGCCGATACGCTGGGCGTGCTGGAAGAGGAGCGGCAGCGTCATCGCGCCGACGATGCGTCGCTGGTCGAGGCGCTCAATCATCTTCGCCAGCGTCTGGCGTCTACGCGTGTCGACCGCCCCGTCGGGACGGCGCAGTCGCTGGCCCGTCTGCAGGAACTGGCCGGTCTGGCCGACGCCGTGCTGCTGCAATGGCCGGCACCGGCCTCGCCCGAGGACGGTGAGCTGCATTGGCCGGCCCTGTTCGCCGCCGAATGCCATGCCGCCCACGCCTCGCTTGCCGATATCCCTGCCGATGCCAACGTGGCCGTCGATGCACCGGTGCCAAGCCTGCGTCAGTTGGCCGCCCTGCCCGGCACGGCCGGCGCGGACGCGCGCGCTCGCATCGAGCAGCTGCAGGACCTGGCGCATCGCGCCGGGCAGTTCTCGCTGATGGAATACGGGTTCCTGTTCTACCGTACCCGCAACCTGCTTTCGATCGGCTACAACGTAGACGACCACCGCCTCGACAACAGCTTCTACGACCTGCTGGCTTCCGAAGCGCGGCTGGGCGCGTTCGTTGCCATTGCGCAGGGCCAGCTGGCACAGGAAAGCTGGTTCGCGCTCGGCCGCATGCTCACCGAGGTCAACGGCACGCCGACACTGCTGTCATGGAGTGGCTCGATGTTCGAGTACCTCATGCCGCAGCTGGTGATGCCCAGCTATCCGGACACGTTGCTGGACCAGACCGCACGGCACGCGGTCGAGGCGCAGATCGTCTACGGCCGTACGTTGAACCTGCCATGGGGCGTGTCCGAGTCCGGCTACAACGCCGTCGATGCCCGCCTGAACTACCAGTACCGGGCGTTCGGCGTGCCCGGATTGGGGCTCAAACGCGGCCTTGGGCAGGATCGGGTCATCGCGCCCTATGCCAGCATGATGGCACTGATGGTGGCGCCGGAAGCGGCCTGCCAGAACCTCCAGGTGCTGGAAGGATTGGGGTTCTGCGGGCGTTTCGGCATGTACGAGGCGATCGACTACACGCCCACCCGGGTGCCGCCGGGACAGGATCACGTCCTGTTGCGTTCGTTCATGGCCCACCACCAGGGCATGGGCCTGCTGTCGCTGGATTACCTGTTGCGCGACCAGCCGATGCAGCGCCGCTTCCTTGCCGATGTCGAGTTCCAGGCCACCTTGCTGCTGCTGCAGGAACGCATCCCGCGCGTGGGCGTGTTCCATCCCCATGAGGTCGAAGCGCTTGGCGAGCACTCGGCACTGGCCGAGCACGAGACGTCCCTGCGCGTCCTGCGCGACCCGGGTGGCCCGCGCCCGGAAGTGCAGCTGCTGTCCAACGGTCGCTACCACGGCATGCTGACCCATGCCGGCGGCGGCTACAGCCGCCACGGCGACCTGTCGCTTACCCGCTGGCGCGAGGACGGCACCACCGATGCATGGGGCACGTTCTGCTATCTGCGGGACGTGGACAGCGGCGAGTTCTGGTCTGCCGCCTACCAGCCCACCTGCGTGGCAGTGGACAATTACGAGGCGATCTTCTCTGACGCCAAGGCGGAATTCCGCGGTGTGCGCCGCGGCTGCGAGAGCCACCTGCAGGTCGCCATCTCCGCCGAGGACGACATCGAGCTCAGGCGCCTGCGCCTGACCAACCGCAGCCGTCGCCCGCGCACGGTGGAGATCACCACCTATGCCGAAGTGGTGCTGGCACCCGCCGCGGCCGACGATGCGCACCCGGCCTTCAGCAACCTCTTCGTGCAGAGCGAGATCCTGGCCGCCAAGCAGGCGGTGCTGTGCACGCGCCGGCCACGTTCGAACGATGAGGTGCCGCCGTGGATGTTCCATCTGGTGGCGGTGCACGATGCGGAGGTGGTGGCGATCTCCTACGAAACCGACCGTGCGCGCTTCCTGGGCCGTGGCAACACGCCGCGGACGCCGCAGGCATTGACCACCGATGCAGACCTGTCAGGCACCGATGGCTCGGTGCTGGACCCGATCGTGGCCATCCGCGTCCGCGTGGTGCTTGAGCCCGAGCAGACCGTACAGCTGGACATGGTGTATGGCATCGGCGCCAATCGCGGCGGTTGCGAAGCACTGGTGGACAAATACCGTGATCGCCGCCTGGCCGACCGCGTCTTCGACCTGGCCTGGACACACAGCCAGGTGGTGCGCCGGCAGATCAACGCAAGCCAAGCCGAGGCATCGCTGTACGAGCGCCTGGCCAGCCACGTGCTGTATGCCGGTCCGCTGCTGCGCGCCGGTGCAGGCGTCCTGCAGCAGAACCAGCGAGGACAATCCGGGCTGTGGGGCCATGCCATCTCCGGTGACCTGCCCATCGTGCTGCTGAAGGTCACCGACGCGGACAACGTGGAACTGGTCCGGCAACTGGTGCAGGCGCATGCCTACTGGCGCCAGAAGGGCCTCAACACCGACCTGGTCATCTGGAACGACAGCAAGGCCGGCTATCGGCAGGAGCTGCAGGACCAGATTCTGGGGATGGTGGCCGCCAGTTCGGAGACCGGCCTGCTCGACCGCCCCGGCGGTATTTTCGTGCGGCCGGTGCAGAACATGACCCACGAGGACCGCATTCTGTTGCAGGCGGTGGCACGGGCGGTCATCAGCGACGAAGACGGTACGTTGGTCGCGCAGGTGGGGCGTCAGCCGTTGCCTCCGCGACGGATCCCGGCCCTGGTGCCGCAAGCGCTGCAGCAGGAGCTGGCCCTGTCGATGGAGGCGACGCCCGGGCTGCCCATCGTTGCCGACCTGGGCCCGGAGCCCGGACTGCCGCCGAGCGCCGAGCACGACGAAGAAGTGGACGACCCGTGGCCTTTCCTTCCCTACCGCGGCACCGGCCGATTCGACAACGGCACCGGCAGTTTCAGCGAGGACGGCCGCGAGTACGTCGTGGTGGTACGCGAAGGCGCGCCGACGCCGGCGCCATGGGCCAACGTGATCGCCAACGCCCGCCTGGGCACGGTCGTCAGCGAGAGTGCACCGGGCTACACATGGTTCGAGAATGCACACGAATTCCGCCTGACGCCCTGGCTCAATGACCCGGTGTCGGACACTGGCGGCGAAGCCTTCTACGTGCGCGACGAGGACACCGGTCGTGTCTGGTCGCCGATGCCGCTGCCGCGCCGTGGCACCGGCGCGTACCGTACGCGCCATGGCTTCGGCTACACGGTCTACGAGCATGTAGAAGACGGCATCGCCAGCGAATTGTGGGTCTTCGTCGACGTCGCCGCGCCGCTGAAGTTCTCGGTCCTGCGGCTGCACAACCTGTCGGGCCGGCCACGGCGGTTGTCGGCCATCGGCTACGTTGAATGGGTGATGGGTGACCTGCGCGCGAAGTCGCGCATGCACGTACTCACCGAACGCGACCCGCAGAGCGGCGCGCTGCTGGCGCGCAACACCTACAGCACCGACTTCGGCGGCCGGATGGCCTTCTTCGACACCGATGCCGATGGCTGCGGCTGGACCTGTGACCGACTGGAGTTCATCGGCCGCAACGGCAGCCTGCACGCACCGGCCGCGCTGCGGCGCGAGCGCCTGGATTCACGGCTGGGTGCGGGCCTGGATCCCTGCGCGGCGATCCAGGTGCCGTTGCTGCTGGCTGCAGGCGACCGCAGCGAAACGACGTTCCGCCTTGGCGCCGGGCGCAACCGCAAGGAAACGCTGGCGTTGGCGCGAAGCCGCCAGGGCGCCCATGAGGCCATCGACGCGCTGGACGCCGTGCGCATCCACTGGCGCAACGTGCTGGCCACGGTGCAGGTGCGCACGCCAGACCCGGCGCTGGACGCACTGGCCAACGGCTGGCTGGTCTACCAGACTCTCGGCTGCCGCTACCTGGCACGCAGTGGCTACTATCAATCAGGCGGTGCGTTCGGTTTCCGCGACCAGCTGCAGGATGCACTCGCCCTTGTACACGCTCGCCCGGACCTGACCCGCGAGCACCTGCTGCTATGCGCTGCACACCAGTTCACCGAAGGCGATGTGATGCACTGGTGGCACCCTCCGCAGGGTCGCGGCGTGCGCACCCGCTGTTCGGACGATTACCTCTGGCTGCCGCAGGGTGCATGCCGCTACCTGGAGGTTACCGGCGACGCCAGCGTGCTGGACGAAGTGGTCGGCTACATCGAGGGGCGCGCGGTGACACCCGAAGAGGAAGGGTATTACGACATGCCCACGCCTTCGACGCAGCGCGGCACGCTGTATGCGCACTGCGTGCTCGCGCTCGAGCGCGGTTGCCGCTTGCTCGGCGAGCGCGGCCTGCCACTGATGGGCAGCGGGGATTGGAACGACGGCATGAACCGCGTCGGCGACCAGCAGCGCGGTGAAAGCGTGTGGCTCGGCTTCTTCCTGCATGACACGCTCCGCCGCTTCATCGGGCTGGCCAACGCGCATGGCGATGCGCCGCGTGCAGAGTGGTGCCAACAGCAGGCCGAAAGCCTGCGCCAGAACCTGGAACAGCATGCCTGGGACGGGGCATGGTATCGCCGCGCCTGGTTCGACAACGGCGCGCCATTGGGCTCGTCACAGAACGAAGAATGCCGCATCGATTCGATTTCGCAGAGCTGGTCGGTGCTGTCAGGCGTCGCCGCGCCTGAACGTGCCTCGCAAGCGCTGGATTCGCTGTACACGCACCTGGTGCGAAAGGACGCCAAGCTGATCCAGCTGCTCGATCCACCCTTCGACCAGACCCCGGAAGACCCCGGCTACATTCGTGGCTACGTACCGGGCGTGCGCGAGAATGGCGGCCAGTACACCCACGCGGCCGTGTGGGCGGCCATGGCATTCGCACAGCAGGGCGATGCGGTGCGTGCCTGGGAGCTGGCCGGCATGATCAACCCGCTCAGTCACACGCTGGACCCGGAGGCGATCCAGACCTACCGCGTCGAGCCCTATGTGCTGGCAGCCGACGTCTACGCCGTGCCTCCGCACGTCGGGCGAGGCGGCTGGACGTGGTACACCGGCTCGGCCGGTTGGATGTATCGCCTGCTGGTCGAATCGCTGCTGGGCATACGTCGGCAGGGCGATCGTCTTTCGTTGGCACCGTGCCTGCCCGATCACTGGCCGTCATTCGAACTGAGCTACCGCTTCGGCCGCAGCTTCTACGAGTTCGTGGTGACCCGCACTGCGCAGGACCAGCCCACGCTGCACGTGGATGGCGTGCTGCAGCCGGACCTCACCGTCCTGCTGCGCGACAACGGCCATCACTACCGCGTCGCGCTTGATCTGGGTGCGGCCCCGGGATGAACGTGCGCCCTGAAATACAGGTGCAGCTTGATGCCCTGGCCGAGATGCTGGTGCACTGGTTGGCGCGGTCGCGCCATCCAGCGCAGTTCTGGCCGCAGTTTGAAACCCTGGCTGCGGAGATTCTGGACCAATGCCAGCACGCAGAAAGGGGCCAGGCGCACGCGTGCATCCAGGCCATGCTCAAAGGCCACGCGCTGGAGCTTCCATCCTGGTACGAGCGTGATGACAGCCTGCCGCCGGGGACGCCAGGAGAGTGATGGCCAGCGCGCTGCGTTACGATGCCGGGCTCAACTGACCAGAGATACGCGTGCCCGTCTCCACTCGCCTGTTGCTTGCCATCGCAGCTTCCCTGCTGCCGCTTTCCGGGACGATCGCAGCACCGTCCACCCAGCCCGCCTCCACCGCCCCGGCCAGCAGCTGCCAGGACGACGCGTCCCGCTGCCCCGCATGGATGCCCTCACAGGCCGAGATGCGCAATACCATCGCCGACCACTTCTGCGAGCTGGCTGAGCAAGGGCGCATCCAGCCTCGGGTAAAGCCGTTGGTCCGCGCCGAATCCTCGCCACTGAACTGTGGTGCGCTGGGAGAGCAGGCCGGTTCGAACTTTGTCTGCGGCGGTGAAATGCGCTTCATCGGCAAGGGCGGCGAAATGGACACCATCACGTTCAGTCCCACGCTTCGCCGCGAGGAGGATGGGCGCATCGCGTTCTACGTGGGCAATGACGAGGAAGGTGAACAGGTGTGGCGGGTGCCCGCCCCGCGGGCCACCTCAGCGACATGCGCGGGGCGCTGAGCGCTGAGCGCGGCACATCTGCGCGCGCTCCGCTTCAGACCAGTTTGTGCGGGATTTCACGATCGAACCTGTTACGGGCGTCCATTTCCAAGTGAGCCATTGGCGCGTCCGGTTTTACTGGGCGGCAGGCTATCGTCCCCCTGCCGCATGACGGCCTCGATCCAGTCGACGTAGCGTGACACGCGAACGTTGTGGACCATCTGGCCATAGAAGCCTGCTTCAAGGGCATGCTCGGGTACGGCCGTGATCCAGGACCCCAGTCCCACCAATTGCCAGGTGCCGTGGTCGTTGACCACAAGCGGACCACCGCTGTCTCCACTTCCCAGTACGCCCTCAAGCGGCAGGCCCTGCGGCGGCGGATCGAACCGGTACCAGAGATACCGCTGATTGCCGCCGGTAATCGTGTTGTGGGCCCGCCGCAGGGATGTACGGTGCGGCGCATCCGGCAACTGGCCAACCGCACCGTTGCCGGTGGCGCCCTTCCCCATCAGGACGGCGACCTGCGTGACCTCTGCTGAACCCCGATACAGCGCCACGGGCGTGGCATCGGTCACCGGCGCGGCAAGCTTGATCAGCGCGATGTCATCCGAGGCCGCCAGGAAGGCATGGATCCGGGAAGGACTTCCTGTTGCCATCGCCTCCTTGCCCAGAGCCTCGGGCATCCTCCGGTAGCCGGGATGCAGGAATACGCGTTCAACGCCATACGCGTTGCCATTGATCGCGATCGTTGCTCCCATCCCTTCCATCGGCGCTGCATGCGCTGCGGTCAGCACCCAACGCGGGGCGATGAGAACGCCGTGCCCCTCTCCTGGCATGTCCGCCAGCGCCGGGAAGTCAGATCGTTCGATGCGGTACCTGCCATCGTCGACATCATCACGGATGACGATGGCCCCGGCAGCGAACGGGAGCGCGGCAAGCAGCAGAAAGAGCCAGCGATTCATCGAAAGCATTCATCCTTGTGGTCGATCGATCCAGCCTAGCAAAACGCATCGACACTGCTGATGGACGCGCGACCAATTCCCGTGGTGACCGACGAAGGGATGGAAACCGCGTCTGAAACCGGGACGCGCCGACACGTTTAGTGTTCACCGCGCAAGGCGAGCCTGGCATTCCTGCGGATCGAACAGGCCGTACGTGCGCAGGATTTCGAGATTGGTTCGCGCCCTTGAATCCCTCTGTTCGCAGCCCCGGAGCGAAGATCGGGAACCAGGAAGGCGCCCGTCCATGAGAACGTCGCCCACTTCACCGGGTGAAGTACAGACACCCGGCCACGGCGATCGGCATCGGGTCGGCCTCGATGCGCTGGGCCACCAGTGCCATCACTTCGATGCCATCGCCCTGGGCTTCCGGTGCTGACTGGACTACTCGCATTCCACCGGGTTCGCCCTGCGTCCCCGGCCCATCGAGGGAAAGCGCTTTGGTGAGGACTGCAGCAAGGTCTGCATCGAAGACAGCCACCACGGAACTGCGCGACAGTATCAGCCGCGTGGACGGATGACCGAAGACCAGAGCCGGTGCTGGAAGCTTCATTTCCGCGACAACGCCGGGCATGTCGCCCAGTGCGTTGCTGTAACCCCCACCCTTGCCGGTGATCGGCTGCCAGCCGGCCGATGGCTTCCCGCTGGTTGCGATGTCACGCAATTGATGGGCCAACGCCCGGAATGCGGTGCGATCCGCCTTGCAGGACACAAGTGCCAGCGCCTGATCGATTTCATCCTGCTTGGGAACGGTGCTGCGGATCGATTCTGCTGCCGGGGCGTTCGGGGCAATGACAAGCCCCAAGCCTGCGAGCAGTAGAATCCTGTTCAACGTACGGGTGATCAATGCGCAATGCTCCTGCCTGGGGTGCCAACACTGTTCGGCACCACACCGGACAGCTGGGAAACACCCTCTCTATCGGGAAACATCATTACCAGCGAGAGCTTCCCGCGCGGCGATTTTTTCGACCAGCGTATCGATCGCAGCCTCCATGGCGCGCGCCGTCTGGTCGCCGCTCTGGTTGGTGATGATGAAGATGCCAAGATCGTACTTGGGCACGATGTAGATGTAGCACTGCGACCGTGGTACGCCACCATGATGCGCATGGTAGACGCCCTTCAGCCGGTCACCGGAAACGATGTTCCAGAAGTAGCCGATGCTGAACTCCGAATCGAACGTGACCAGAGGGCGATGCGACTCCTTCACCACCGGCCCGTTGGCCAGCTGGAACCTGAGGTACTTCACCATTTCCGGGACAGTTGCCTTCACGTTCCCGGAGGCGCCCCACGGCAGCTGTGGCATCGGCGTGGTCGGTATCGGGTTGTCGCTGTGATAGCCGACCGCAAGCCGGGACGCTTCGCTGTCGCTGAGTCTGATTCTGAGACCCATCATCGGCGCGGAATCGCCAAAGAATCCGCGTAACAGCGACTCGTAGTCGCTGTTGTAGACGGTTTCCAGGATATGCGCTGTCAGTTCCGTTCCGGCACTGGAGTAGGCGTAGTCCTTGCCGGGTGCCCGGTCAATCTCGACGGCGTGCAGATCCTTGAAGAAATCAGCCTTGCCGTAGTGCGCATAGAGGGTGTTGAGTTCGCTGGGCGTACGATGATCGGTGAAGTCCTCCAACACCGTGTTCGCGCGTTCCGGCAGCATGTTCGGCAGGCCGCTGGTGTGCGACAGCAGATGGCGGATGCGGATGGACTCGCCCTTGTACTGCAGGTTCGGATAGTTCCCCTGCAGGTACTGTCGGACGTCGTCGTCCAGGCTGACCTTGTGTTCCAGAACGGCATTGGCCATCAGGGTGCCGGCCAGGGTCTTGCTCAACGAACCGATCTCGTAGCGGGTCGCATCGGTTGGAGGGCCAGGCTTGCCGGTTTCCATGTCGCCGCGATGACGGACGAATTCCTCGCCCCGGTACACGACGCCGATCGAGGTCGAATGAAGCAACGGCTGCTGGATCAGCGCTGCGGCGATCTCATCGATCTCCGCCCCCAGATCCTTCGTTGCGGCCTTCTCGCTGGCGCAGCCTGCCGCCAACAACGCCGCGGATACGACCAAGCTGCCGAGCCATCGCCTGTTTCGAACAGTCATCGGATTCGCATGCATGCGTAGGCGCTTGAAGAGAGGTGGGAAAAGGGCCCTTAAGATACCCGATGGCAGGGGCTCGATTGCCGATGGATGCCGAGCCTCGCCCCGGGTCGAGCTCCCCTGGCCGGTGCACGCCCGTCGCTGAACGCTGCCAGCATCTCCACGCAATCTCCATCGCTCCTCCATGCTCCCTCCAAAGGACTGCAGATACTGGCAGCGATCAGGGGAAATGCCTCCATCGATCCCCTGCCCCATCCTCGATCTGCCCAGGTCCCCATGAAGCCCCCACACGATCCGGCCGTCGCAGCCGGCAGCATCGGCCAGCAGAATGCGGCCGCCACCCTGAAAGCCATCCTGCGCACCTACCCCTGGCAGCTCACCGGCACCTTTTCGCTGGTGGCGCTGGAGAATGCGCTGCTGCTGGCCTATCCGCTGTTCGCCGGCTTCGCGGTGGACGCGATCATCCGTGGCAACGTCGGCCATGCCATTTCCTACGCCGGCGTGGTGCTGCTGTTCTGGCTGGTAGGCGCCGCCCGCCGTGCGGTCGATACACGCACCTTCACCCGCATCTACGCCGATCTGGCGGTAAACGTGGTGCAGGCGCAGCGGCGCTTGGGCCAGGCTACCTCCACCTCGGCGGCGCGGGTGGTACTGGCCCGCGAGTTCGTCGACTTCTTCGAGAAGCACGTGCCGATCATCGCCACTGCGCTCGTTTCCATGTTCGGCGCGGCGGCGATGCTGCTGGCAATCGAACCCCTGGTTGGGGCCGCCAGCCTCATCGCCCTGCTCGGTGCGCTGGTGTTGCTGCCCTCGTTCGCTCGCCGCAACGAGCAGTTGCACGGCCGCCTGAACAACCGGCTGGAGCATGAAATCCGGCTGGTCGACCGGGTCGGCCCGTCGGTACTGCGCCGCCACTACCGCACCCTGTCGCGACTGCGCATCCTGCTGTCCGATCGCGAGGCTGGTGCCTTCGTGGTGGTCGGCGCGGCTGCTGCGGTGCTGTTTGCCTTGACCATCGGCCGCCTCGCCACGACCGATGGCGTGACCCCTGGCCACGTCTATGCGGTGATGACCTACCTGTGGACCTTTGTCGGCAGCCTGGACGATGCACCGTCGATGGTCGACCAACTGGCAAGGCTGAAGGACATCGGCCGCCGGGTCAGCCCGGGAATGGAGGATGCGGAGAACAACGCCCACCCCGGGCCATGAGCCACCGCCGGCTGTCTAGGCGATTGTCTCCATTGCTGCGGGCAGAGCGACAACCGAGCCGCCCAGCACTTGCCAGACACCGGCCGTCTTCGCCCAGAAGCGGCAGTACCTGAAGCGGCCAGAGAAGGCTGCGCCATCGAAGGTTCCGGCCAGGTCCGCAGTGATGAGTGCGACTGCGGTTTGATCATGCAGGGCAATCTCCACCGATTGCCATTCGGCCATGCTCAGCTTCTGGCGCCCTGAACGATGCAGGTCCAGATCATCCTGCTTGCCAAACACTTCGCCCGAAGGCCCCACAAAGATCAGGGCGTCTGCAATCAGGACATCCAGGGCGGCCACGTCGCTGGTGAGCATCGCGATGCGCAGCGCTTCTTCGAGCTGCCGTATTTCAGTGTCCATGCCGGCTCCAAGGTAGTTGGGCGATTGCTGCGTCAGTGACAACCTGACATCACTGCCGATGGGCTTCGGGCGCCAAGGTATGGATCACCCTGCCCTGCGCGTCCAGGAACTCGATGGCCCCGTAGCCTTCCGGCGTTACGGTCAGGCGCAGCCTGGCGCGGTCCTGTTGATCGTTCAGCGCGATGGCGGGGGTGCCATCGGCTGCCACCGCCATCTCGATGCGTGTTGGCGTCTGCACCCCCGGAATCAGGCGATTGTCCAGCCGCGGCTCGCGAATCAGCGGCGGCGCCTGGGTGATCGAGAACCGCACGTCGCCGTCGGGCGACACACGCCAGCCAATTGCATCCATGGCCGGGTGGTCAAGCGCCAGTACGGCCATGCCGCCCTCGACGTCTGCGGTTCCGAAGCCACCGCGCTCGCTGCCCTGGTGGTCGTACAGCACCATGCCCGCCACATTGAAGGCTCGCTTGTACTGGATGCCATCGATGATGGGCGGTGGCGTCTGGCCCGAGAGCGTCATCCGGATCACCCCGTTCTCGTCGACGATATCGATCCGCCGCGCCGTGATGCGTTCTTTGTCCGGAGCATCCACGCGGGTCTGCGGCGAGGTGCTGACGATCACCTTCTGCAGCTGCTCGACCGAGGGGCGTTTGGGGCTGGTGGTTTCCGCCGCCAGGGCGGCCATGGAAAAAGAAGAAAACGCGATGGCGGTTGCAATGCAGTGTGCTCGATTCATGGATTCTCCCAGGGCCAGGAATGATTCACGCGCGGATACGGGACTACGCCGGCCATGTCAGCCACGCGCCCGGCTCGACGACCTGCACGGCCACGGCACGGTCACCGGCTGCCTTGCGAAGCCGCCCGAGCGGGTCGTCCACTTCCGCATAGTTGTCCATTCCGCTGATGCCATAGTGAATGGGCACCAGCGTGCGTGCGCCGAGTATTGCCGCCGCTGCCACCGCCTGCTCCGGCGTCAGTACGCCAGGCTGGCCACTTACGGGCTCGCGCCAGCCGAACGTGGCGCCATTGATGGGGAGGAAGGCCGCATCGAACGGTCCGAACTGGCGCCCGATACGCCACCAATGGCCGTGCCATTGGGTGTCGCCGCCATGGAAGATGCGTCGGCCGCCCGCTGTTACCACCCAGGAAACCTGCGTATCGCCGTAGCCGTCCGATGCCGGTACCGGCGTTGCAGTGAAGTCGCCCAGCAATTGGGGCTCCCACAGCGCGCTCGGCCGTGCACGTGCGGCTGCGGGTAGCGGCATGGGCTGCAGGCCGGCTGGATATGCGAGTGTTCCCCCTTTGCTGAGCGCCGCCGCAACCGCATCGGCATCGAAGTGATCGGAGTGGGTGTGGGTGACCAGCACGTGGCTTTCGCCCAGCACATCGTTCACCGGCACCAGCCGGTCCGGCAATGCCTTGCCCCACGTTGCGGGATTCACCAGCGGATCAATCAGCAGCGTGCTCTCCGGTAGCTGTAGCCGCACCCCGGCCCACGCCAATCGCTGGGCCCGCAGGCTGCGCATCTCCGCCGGTGGCGCTGCGGCACCAGCAGGGACCAGCGCAGCAGCGGCCACACCGGCGCAACGGGCAAGGAAGCGTCTGCGACTGCCCAGCGCCGGTGCGTTGACGGCATCGTGTTTCATGCGGCCTGCTCCCTTGCTGCCAGCGCAGCGTCCAGGGAGAAGATCGACTGCGCGACGATCGCCGTGAGATTGTGTCCATGCCATTCTCGTTCGAATGCCGTCGGCGTTACCCCCGACGCGATGCAATCCTCCAGTCTGATGGCTGCCATCAGCGCCGTGGTCTCCGTCGGCGCAGTTCGCAGCCGGATATCCACGACGATCTCCTGCATCCGCTGCAGGTAGTGGAGTGCATTGCCCAGCACCGCCGCATCGAAGACCCCGATATGCCCGCCGACCACCCTGCTGCGCCCGAACTGCTGGATACGGCCGATGGCGGCGCGCTGCAGCGCCGGGTCCGACCGGGAGAGATAGACGATGTTGCCGACGATGTTGTCGCCCACGCAGACCAGATCGGCGCTCGGCACATCCACGCTCATGTGGTCCATCGTCTTGCCGGGGTTGTACAGGAAGCGCAGCTGGTGGCGCCCCCAGCGCATGGCGAGATTGTCGAACACGATATCGGGATCGCGGTAGCGTGATGCCACCGGTTGGTTCTGCGAAAGAAAGGCATGCCGGTGATGGCGGTGCGCCAGGGTCAGCGCCTCCGGAAACAGCGTCATGCCACAGATGTGGTCGCTCATGAAATGGGTGGCGGCAACCAATCGCACCCTCTTGCCCATCTGCCCGTACAGCACCTCACGCAACCAGGCGGCATCCTCCTCGCTGCCCAACGCGTCCACCAGCAGCACCTGGTCTCCGTTGACGAAGGCGGTAGCGACCGATTCAACCTGGTCACCGACGAACATCAGCACATCTGGGGCAAGCTCCTGAATACGCATGGTGGGCTTTCCGGGTGGGAGGATCGGTATCATCATCAGCTCATGCGGCGCCCGGCAAACGAGTAGTTCTACGCTTCGCGTTAGAAAAATTAATGCACTACGATGACAGGGCCCCTGCGTTGGATGGTGCCCGTGAAAGCCCGCCCCACTGCCCCACTGAATGCGCTGCGCACGTTCGAAGCGGCTGCCCGCCACCTCAGCTTCAATCAGGCGGCGCGCGAGCTGTTCGTCACCCCGGCTGCGGTCAGCCATCAGGTCAAACACCTCGAGGCCTATCTGGGCGTAAGCCTGTTCCAGCGCAATCACCGCGCCGTGGCGCTCACATCAGACGGCGCGGCACTGGCAACAACGGTCGGCGATCTACTTGGGCAGCTGGACCTGGCGTTGGAGCGCGCCAGGACGCGCGCACCACACGAGCTGCGGGTGACAACCATGGAGTCGTTCGCCGCGAAATGGCTGGCCCCAAGGCTGCACCGCTTTCACCATGCGCACCCCAATGTCCGGGTGCGCATCGACACCGGCAATGAGCACGCCGACTTTCTGCGCGGAGGATTCGATGTCGGCATCCGCTACGGTGCAGGCAACTACACCGGCGTGCGCGCTGAGCTGCTGTTGAAGGCGCCGGTATTCCCTGTGTCCTCGCCCGCGCTGCTGGCCGGCACTGCTGGCCGGCTGCAGCGGTCTGATGATCTGCGCCACTGCACGTTGTTGCACGATGAAAGTGCCACGGACCGCCCCGGCGTGCCGGCGTGGTCACACTGGCTGGAGGCTGCCGGCGCCATCAACGTCAACGCAAGCGCCGGGCCGGTCTTCCCCAGCATCTATCTTGCGCAGGAAGCGGCGGTGGCCGGCCATGGCGTGGCGCTCGGCGTGGCGCCGCTGGTGGAAGACGATCTCCGCCAAGGCAGGCTGGTGAAACCCTTCAGCCTGGAGCTGGAGAACCGTTACGCATTCTGGTTGATCCGTCGGGAGATGGCTCAGGACCGCCCCGATGTGCAGGCGTTCTGCCAATGGCTGGGTGAGGAGTGCAGTGATCGGCCATGACAGGCCCATGCGTGTCATGACGGTTCATCGGCAACAGGTGAGCGGGTCGTGTGCGCATCGCCTGCACGCATCCGGTAGTGCTCCACCCACTCCATGGTTGGTGCGATACCGCCGAAGGGAAACAGATGCGGGCTGACCTGCCCATGGGCTTCGGTCAAGCCCTCTGCCAGGCGGTCCACGAACACATCCGGCCCGGCCCTTCCCAGCAGGCGGCCGATGGAGATGCCGTAGCGGGACAGCATCGAGGTGCTTGCAGCGACGCCGCACATGGTCGCATAGCGTACAAGCCGCGCGATGCTGGCCGGCCCGGGAACGCCCACCAGCACTGGAGGGGTGATGCCACGGGCGCGCAGTTCATTCAACCAGGCCAGAACGATACCGGCGTCGAATGCGAACTGGGTGATGACCAGCGGTGCCATGCCTCGCTCTTCGATACGCTGGCACTTGTTTTCAAGCACGCGCCACCTCTCGGCGCTGGTCATCACCGGATGGTCTTGCGGATGCCCGCCCACCCCCACGACCTTGATGCCGGCGCGCTCGAGAATGCCGCTCTCGATGATCGATGTGCTGTCGGCGAACGGCCCGGCAGGCGTGGCAAGATCGCCTGCGATCACGAAACAGCGCTCAATGCCGGCGTCGATGACGGCATGCTCGATGAAGTGCTCAAGCGCCGCCCGC
The DNA here is from genome assembly GCF_029892765.1 of Stenotrophomonas sp. 1278. Classification (NCBI taxonomy): domain Bacteria; kingdom Pseudomonadati; phylum Pseudomonadota; class Gammaproteobacteria; order Lysobacterales; family Lysobacteraceae; genus Stenotrophomonas; species Stenotrophomonas sp. 1278. The sequence goes on along the minus strand of NZ_JARXWD010000001.1, from coordinate 265,455 downwards.
GAGCCGATGCGGCGTGCGGAAAGGTGCGGCATCGGCTCGAACCCCAGTTCGCGCACCCTGCGTGCCGCGGCCAGTCGCGCAGCATCGTCCTCGCTCGGCAGGTAGGGAATGGAGATCGTCGTCCCCCGTGCAATGCGGGCGGCTTCGGCGCGCAGCGCAGGCATGGCCTTGGCACTGACTTCCAATGAAAAGGCGTTGACGAAGGTCTGCGCCAGTGGCTCCATGCGGCCAACGCCTGCTGACATCAGCCGGCACCACGCAGGTTGCCGGCGCTTGTGGAGCTGTTCCGTGCCAGTTCGACAAACGCCTGCAGGTAATCGATACCGGTATCGGCCTCACGCGCGCCCAGGTAGATCTGCTTGGGAATGCCTTTCGCACCCAGACGCACCGGTACCACGTCCATGCGGGCTGCATATTCCTCCACCAGCCAACGCGGCATGGCGGCCACGCCGCGACCGCTGGCCACCATCTGCATCATGATGTCGGTGGTTTCGATGGCCTTGTGGCGCCGGGGCGTGACCCCGGCAGGCAGCAGGAACTGGTTGTAGATGTCCAGCCGCTCGAACGGCACCGGATAGCTGATTAGTACTTCCTGGCTGAGCTGGCGGGGTTTGACGTGCTCGACCGACGCCAGCGCATGGCCCTTGGCCACCACCAGCACCTGCTCGTAATCGAAGACGGGGACGAACTTCAGGCCCGGCTTCAGCAACGGGTCGGGCGTGACCAGCAGGTCGATCTCATAGCCGAACAGGGCGCCGATGCCGCCGAACTGGAACTTCTGTTTGACGTCCACATCGACGTCGGGCCAGCTGGCCAGATAGGGCGAGACGATCTTCAGCAGCCACTGGTAGCAGGGGTGGCATTCCATGCCGATGCGCAGCGCGCCACGCTCGCCCTGCGCGAACTGGCCCAGCCGTTCCTCGGCCAGGTCCAGTTGCGGCAGCACCCGGTTGGCCACCGCCAACAGGTACTGGCCCGCCTGGGTCAGGCGCAGGCTGCGGCCTTCGCGCAGCCAAACGTTGGTACCCAGCTGCTGCTCCAGCTTCTTCATGCTGTGGCTCAGGGCTGATTGGGTCAGGTTCAGCACACCGGCGGCGGCGGTCAGCGAGCCTTGCTGTTCGACCTGCTGCACGATGCTGAGATGGATCCGCTCCAACATGACGATGAATCTCACTCATGGATTGGTGAAGTAATACCATTTTACGTCATGGGAAGGGCTGGCTAGCATCGACTCACGCCTTCGGATCCCTGCCAGCGCGGCTACCCAGCCGGCACGCAGGACTGCGCCCCTGCAGGTCACCCCGAAGCAGCCCCTCCCCTGCTGAAGCGAAGAGATGACCCGCCCCCTCCGTATCGTCGCCGTTTCCGGCGGGCTGCAGCGCCCCTCAAGGGCCGCGACCCTGGCCGAGCACCTGCTGGACCTGATCGGCGAAGGCGTCCCCTGCGATCAGCACCTGATTGAACTGGGTGAACTGGCGCCACAACTGGCCGGTGCGCTCCGGCGCTCGCAGTTGCCCGAAACCGTGGAGCGGCAGTTGGCCGCTGTCGAGCGGGCCGATGTGCTGGTGGTGGTTACGCCGGTCTACCGCGGTTCGTACACCGGCCTGTTCAAGCACTTCTTCGATTTCATCGACCAGGACGCGCTGGTCGATACCCCGATCCTGCTGGCCGCCACTGGCGGCAGCGAACGCCACGCGCTGGTGATCGACCACCAGCTGCGACCGCTTTTCAGCTTCTTCCAGGCGCGAACCCTGCCCTTGGGTGTCTACGCAACCGACAAGGATTTCGCAGACGGCTGCGTGCAGAACGAGGCCCTGATGCAGCGGGCGCGGCTGGCGGTGCAGCGCGCGATGCCCCTGCTTGCCCTCTCCCATCGTGCAGCACCTGCCGTTACCGAGGCCGCTGCAGTCCTCTGAATGCCGAATGCCAGCAACCTGCATTCGGATGTCACCCCCGCAACCCGGAACGCCGCCCATGACGACCGAGAACTTCACCTTCAGCATCACCCGTATTCCTTTCAACGAGGACTACCAGCCCGCTGACGGCACGCGAATCACCACCAACTTCGCCAACCTGGCCCGCGGCGAATCCCGCCAGGAAAACCTGCGCAACACGCTCGGCATGATCAACAACCGCTTCAACGATCTGGCGCACTGGGACAACCCCAGCGCGGATCGCTACGCGGTCGAGCTGGACATCATCTCGGTGGAGATGCACATCGATGGCAGCGACGGCAGCGATACGTTCCCGTTGATCGAGGTGCTGCGGCCGACCATCGTCGACACGCGTACCGGCGTGCGTACAGAAGGCATCGTCGGCAACAATTTCTCGTCCTACGTCCGCGACTACGATTTCAGCGTCGTGCTGCCCGCCAGCAACGAAGGCAAGGCTACCTTCGGCATTCCCGAAGACTTCGGCGATCTTCATGGCAAGCTGTTCAAGCACTTCCTGGCGTCCGACGCCTACCGTGCGCACTTCAACAAGCCGCCGGTGATCTGCATCAGCGTGTCCAGCAGCAAGACCTATCATCGCACCGAGAACCACCATCCCATCCTGGGCGTCGAGTATCGGCAAGGCGAGTTCTCCCCCACCGACCAGTACTTTGACAAGATGGGGCTGCAGGTGCGCTACTTCATGCCGCCAGGCAGCGTCGCGCCACTGGCGTTCTACTTCCAGGGTGACCTGCTGGGCGACTACTCGAACCTGGAACTGATCGGCACCATCAGCACGATGGAGGCCTTCCAGAAGATCTACCGCCCCGAGATCTACAACGCCAATTCCGTGGCGGGCAAGGTCTACCAGCCCAGCCTGAAGCACCAGGACTATTCGTCCACCCGCATCGTCTACGACCGCGAAGAGCGCAGCCAGCTGGCGGTCAAGCAAGGCCGATTCACCGAAGAACACTTCATCAAGCCGTACCGCGCCGTGCTTGAGCAGTGGGCCGCCCGCTGATCCACCGCTTTTCCATTCGCCCCTCAGGACACAAGACGCAATGTCGACGAAGAAACTGCTCCCCACCTCCACCGCAGGCAGCCTGCCCAAGCCCTCCTGGCTGGCCGAGCCCGAAAAGCTCTGGTCGCCCTGGAAACTGCAGGATGACGGCCTGATTGAAGGCAAGCAGGATGCCCTGCGCCTGTCCCTGCAGGAACAGCAGCACGCCGGCATCGACATCGTCAGTGACGGCGAACAGACACGGCAGCATTTCGTCACCACCTTCATCGAACACCTTAGTGGCGTCGATTTCCAGAAGCGTGAAACCGTCCGCATCCGCGACCGCTACGACGCCAGTGTGCCCACCGTGGTGAGCGCTGTCAGCCGCCCGAAGCCGGTGTTTGTGGAGGACGCGAAGTTCCTGCGCAGGCAGACTACGCAGCCGATCAAATGGGCGCTACCGGGCCCGATGACCATGATCGACACCCTGTATGACGCGCACTACAAGAGCCGCGAAAAGCTGGCCTGGGAGTTCGCCGGGATCCTCAACCAGGAAGCCAGGGAACTGGAGGCGGCCGGCGTCGACATCATCCAGTTCGACGAGCCTGCCTTCAACGTGTTCTTCGACGAAGTGAACGATTGGGGTGTCGCTGCACTGGAGCGCGCGGTCGAAGGGCTCAAGTGCGAAACCGCGGTGCATATTTGCTACGGCTACGGCATCAAGGCCAACACCGACTGGAAGCAGACGCTGGGTTCGGAATGGCGCCAGTATGAAGAATCGTTCCCGAAGCTGCAGACGTCCAGCATCGACATCATCTCGCTGGAATGCCACAACTCGCACGTGCCGATTGACCTGATCGAGCTGGTGCGCGGCAAGAAGGTGATGGTCGGTGCCATCGATGTGGCTTCCAGCACGGTCGAGACGCCGGAAGAAGTGGCCAACACGCTGCGCAAGGCCCTGCAGTTCGTGGATGCTGACAAGCTCTACCCCAGCACCAACTGCGGCATGGCGCCGCTGTCGCGTGACGTAGCACGAGGCAAGCTGCGCGCGCTCAGCGCAGGTGCACAGATCATTCGCGACGAGCTTCTGGCCCGCGGTTGAGCAGGACGGCGCGCCTGCGGGCGCCCTGCCCAGCGCGTGATCTCTAGTCAATGCAGGGGGGGGGGCCCCCTCCTTAATTGCAATTCATCTTCAACTCGGCTGCCGGCGAGCGTGCACCACTGACGTGCAACCGTACCCCCGCCTCACCTGCGCCCACGATAGGGCTCACACCCCACCCCATCATTGTCACGATCAAGGTGGGGCCCATATCCAGGCTCTCCACGGCGCACAGGTGCCGCACCGGCTGCGCGGGCTTCGGCGCAGTTTGCGAATGCACCTGATCTGCGCGCGCGCCCTGGAGTGAAATTGTTGCGGGGTGCGTCGAAGTTGCGAGGTGCAACCGGGCCACCTCGATGGCAATGGTAGTCGCCCGTTGTGCGATTGGTATGGCAGCCGCTCTTGTCGAGACCGCCGCTGTGCGCTAACGCCTCGACAGGTAACGCCAATGCGATCACGACCGCAAAAGTGAGATTCGCGTGGATGACAATGCCCCCCTGTCAGGCGTGTTTCCCGCTGACAAGGCTAGCACGCGGCCTAGCCGTCCCGTCGACTCGACGCTACAAGGCAAAAGCCGCGCGCCAGTGCGGGAGCCCACCGCTCCCACACTGGCGCCGCCTCCCCTGCTCCTGCGCCCGAAACTCAGCGCTGCTGATCCTTCAGGAACAGCCAGGTAATCAACGTGGCATCCGGGCCCTTGGGGTCGGTGAACGGCAACCCGGACTGGCTGCCGCTCCAGGCATGCCCCATCCCCTGCACCACGTAATGCTGGACGAGCGTCCTGCCGCCATAGGTGTAAGAGTCAACCGTGTAGGCACGCCCACCCGGTACCTGGCCGTGGAAGGTGCTGGTCGGCACGTACTTCACCGAGTCGTTGTCCACGCCATCGTCAGCCAGGTCGTTGGTCTGCAGGAACTGGCGCACGGCCTGCTGCCCGTTGATCGGGTTCACCGTGGCGTCGGCGGTGCCATGGAAGACCAGCACCGGGATCGGTCGCGGCGACGGCGAGCCCGAGCACTGCCAGGCCAGCCGCCCGTTGCTGTCCGGTGAGTAGATGCTGCCGGCCAACAGCGCATAGGCGCTGCCGGAGATCGTGGTCGCGCCCTTGTACATGCCGCCGGAATGGATCGCGCCCGCCGCGAACACATCCGAATAGCAGGCCAGCATGATCGAAGTCATCGCCCCGCCGGCGGAAATGCCGGTGACGTACACCCGGTGCGGATCGATGCTGTAGCCCACTTTCACCTTGTCCACGATGCCGGCCAGGATGGAGGCTTCGCCACTGTCGCGCGCCTGGTTGATCGGCAGCTGCCAGTTCCAGCAGCGTGCGGGGTTGGAGGTTACGTTCTGCCGCGGGTAGACCACGATGAAGCCTTCGGTGTCGGCCACCTCGTTGAAGCCGGAGGCCTCGCCCATCAGGTTCGGCCCGGTCACGCAGCCGTGCAGCACCAGCAACAGGGGCAGTGGCCGCGTTTCATCGTAGCCGGCCGGCACCCACACCTGGTACTCGCGGGCGCCGAACAGATTGCCGTACAGGCCAACATCCCAATGTCCGGATGGGTCTGCCGCGGAGGCGGTACCCGTGGTGGCCAGCCAGGTGCACAGCAGCAGCATCAGCGCCTTGATTGAATCGATTCCAGATTTCATGACCAGATCCTCATGCGTGAGTCGTGGATGAAGTGGTACCGGAAATCCTCGTGGACCGACCTTCCAGAGGGTGCTGCGACGCCGCTGTCAAACCCAGCCGGTGGCGTAGTAGATGCCGATCACCACGAACACCGCGAGGGTCTTGATGATGGTCACTGCGAAAATGTCCTTGTAGGCCTGGCGATGGGTCAGCCCGGTGACCATCAGCAGGGTGATGACCGCACCGTTGTGCGGCAGGCTGTCCATGCCGCCCGATGCCATCGCGGCAACGCGATGCAGCACCTCCATCGGGATGCCGGCAGCCTGCGCGTTGGCGATGAAGGTCTCCGACATTGCCGCCAGGGCGATGCTCATGCCGCCCGATGCAGAGCCGGTGACACCGGCCAGACCGGTTACGGTGACCGCTTCATGCAGCAGGGGGTCCTTGATCGCCCCCAGCGCGTTGGCCACCACCATGAAGCCGGGCAACGCGGCGATGACCGCGCCGAAGCCATATTCCGAGGCGGTGTTCATGGCGGCCAGCACTGCACCCCCGATCGCCGCCTTGGTGCCCTCGGCAAACTGGGTGACTACCGGGCGCCAGGCCAGCGCCAGCACCGACAGGATGCCAACCAGCAGCGCCCCCAGCACGGCCCAGATTGCGGTGATCTTCGCCACGCCCTGCACCACCGGCGCGGCGCTGCCCATGATCGACGGCACGAAGCTGTGCTCCGCGCCGTACCAGTGCGGTATGCCCAGGGTGAACAGCTTGTTGGACACAAACACCAGCACCAGCGGCAGCACGGCAATACCCGCGTGCGCCAGATGGGTGCCTGCGAACGGTGCCGGCTCGTTCACCAGGGTGGCCGGGTCTCCGTAGCCCTCGCCACTGCGTACCGCCGCGCGACGGCGCCACTCCAGGTAGGCCATGCCCACCGCAAGCACGAACACACTGCCCAGCGTACCCAGCACCGGAGCCGCCCAGGTATCGGTGCCGAAGAACGTGGTCGGGATGATGTTCTGGATCTGCGGCGTGCCCGGCAATGCGTCCATGGTGAAGCTGAAGCCGCCCACCCCCAGCGTGGCCGGAATCAGGCGCTTGGGGATGTTGCTCTGGCGGAACATCTCGGCCGCGAACGGATAGACCGCGAACACCACCACGAACAATGACACGCCGCCATAGGTGAGCAGGCCCGACACCAGCACGATCGACAGCATCGCCCGCTGCGGTCCGAACAAGCGAATCGCCGCACCCACGATCGAGCGGGAGAAGCCGGACAGTTCGATCAGCTTGCCGAACACCGCGCCCAGCAGGAACACCGGAAAATAGAGCTTGAGGAAGCCGACCATCTTGTCCATGAACAAGCCGGTGAACATCGGTGCCACCAGCGAGGGATCGGTGAGCAGCACTGCGCCAAGCGCGGCGATGGGCGCGAACAGGATCACGCTGTAACCGCGGTAGGCCACCAGGATGAGGAAGGCCAGCGCTGCAAGTACGATCAGTAACGACATACGGCGCTTCCGGATGGGGACGCGCCCAGTATCCGGATCTGGTGAGCGCTGCCGACTGGACCTAGGTCCACTCGCCGGTGCGCAACCGCGCCGCTAGCCTAGCGTCCATGGGTGGCAATGGGCCATTCGCCGCGTACATGCCTTGGGGGAGGACCGAATGAAACGGAATTGCTTGAGCCTGATGATCGGCACGCTGTTGGCCACCGGGCCGGTCCTGGCGCAGGACGCACCGCAGGGCGCGCCGGCAGCCGGCCGCAGCGCTTCGGCCACCAACCTGGACAGCATCACGGTGACCGCACGCAAGCGCGAGGAAACCCTGCAGGAGGTGCCGGTTGCCGTCACCGCCTTTACGTCCGAAGCCCTGGACAAGATGAACGTCCAGGACATCAGCGACCTTGATGGACAGGTCCCCAACCTGACCATCTACGCGGCGCGCGGCGCCAGCAGCACGGTCACCGCCTACATCCGCGGCATCGGCCAGTCCGACCCTACCTGGGGTGCTGACCCGGGCGTGGGCATCTACCTGGACGACGTCTACATCGCCCGTCCGCAGGGCGCGTTGCTGGACGTGTTCGATGTCTCGCGCATCGAGGTGCTGCGCGGTCCGCAGGGCACGCTGTACGGCAAGAACACCATTGGCGGTGCCATCAAGTACATCTCGCGCGGCCTGCCCACCCAGACCGAAGGCTTCGCCCAGATCACCGTGGGCAACTACAGCCAGCTGGACGCCAAGGCGGCGATCGGCGGCCCGATCGGCGGGGCCGACAGCGGCCTGCGCGCGCGCGTGGCGGTGGCCAGCATGAATCGTGACGGCTTCGGCGAGAACACCTTCACCAACCAGCCGGTCAGTGACAAGCAGATCAATGCTGCACGCTTCAACCTGGGTGCGTACGCGGGCGATGATTTCGACGTGCAGTTCGCCCTGGACTGGATCGACGACCAGTCGGGCATGCGTGGCTCGAAGATGCTGGCACCCAACCCGTTCGTGCGCGCCTACCCGCCGATGGATGACCGCTACGACATCCGCTCGGGCATGCGCAACCTCAACAGCGTGGAGACCAAGGGCGCCTCGGCCACGGTGAACTGGCGGCCCAGCGAAGACGTTGCGCTGAAATACGTGGTGGCCAAGCGCGAGTCGGACAGCGACGCGAACATCGACTTCGACAGCACGCCGGTCAAGCTGGCCGATGTGGGTGGCACTTATCATGACGACCAGGTCAGCAACGAGGTGCAGCTGAACTACGATGCCGGCGGCCGCGTGCGCGGCGTGGTGGGCCTGTACCAGTTCAGTGGCGAGGCCGGTGGACAGATCCGCAACAACTTCTTCAACCTGCAGTTCGGCGACACCCGTGGCAAGGTGCTCACCGACAGCATCGCGCTGTACGCCGACTGGACGTTCGACCTGACCAGCAAGCTGAAGCTGGACGTCGGCGCCCGCTACACCGACGAGGACAAGCGCGCGATCGTGCTCAACCGCTTCTACTCGGATGCGACGTTCACCCGTCCGATCGCGGTCGCCGCCGATTTCGACAAGAAGACCAATTTCAAGAACATCTCGCCCAAGGTATCGCTGGATTACCAGATCACCCCGGACATCATGGTCTACGGCCTGGCCACGCGTGGCTTCAAGTCCGGCGGCTACAACATCCGCGCCAATGCCGTTGCGGTGCCACGCTCGGCCGAGCCGTTCGATGACGAGACGGTCGACAGCTTCGAGATCGGCAGCAAGATGGCCTTCCTCGACCAGCGCCTGTTCCTGAACCTGTCGGCGTTCCACAACAAGTACAAGGACATCCAGCTGTCGGTGTTCACCGGCATCGATACCAACGGCGACGGTGTCGACGATGCCTTCTTCGGCGATTTCACCAATGCCGGCGCCGGCACCATCAACGGCCTGGAAATCGAGTACCAGTACCTGCCCAGCCAGCACTGGCTGATCTCCGGCAACCTGGCCTGGCTGGATGCCAAGTATGACGAGTACTTGGACCGCGGCGTCAACGTGGCCAAGCAGATGAAGTTCACCAACGCACCGGACTTCTCGGGCGCGTTGAACGTGGAGTACCGCACCGACCTGGCCAATGGCAGCAACCTGTCCGCACGGGTGAGCTACAGCTACCAGAGTGAAGTGTGGCCGACCACCGATCTGAGCCCGGTGATCCGCCAGGACGGCTACGGGCTGGTCAATGCCGGCGTGATCTGGAAGCTTGACGACGCCTGGACCTTCTCGCTGCAGGGCACCAACCTGGCCGACAAGGAGTACCGCACCACCGGTTACAACATTCCGGCGGTCGGCACGCTGATTGGTTTCTATGGGCCGCCGCGCCAATATAGCCTCAGCGTCCGTTACGATTTCTAGGAAGCTTCTGCATGACACCGTCTTACGATGATCTGTACTGGAAAAGTGACGATGGCCTGCGTCTGCATGCGCGTGACCATGCACCTGCAGGTGCGCAGCCGGCGCGCGGCACCGTGGTCTGCATCCCCGGCCTGACCCGCAATGGCGCCGACTTCGATGCCCTTGCGCAATCGTTGACCGCCGTCGGCTGGCGGGTGATCGCAGTTGACCTGCGTGGACGCGCAGGTTCGGAACGCGCATCGGACCCGTCCAGCTACAACCCGCGCACCTATGCCGACGACATGGTGGCGCTGCTGCGGTCGCAGAACATCGACAAGGCGGTATTCGTCGGCACCTCGCTGGGGGTGCTGGTCACCATCACCCTGGCCTCGCGTGCGCCCGGGCTGGTCGCCGCGGCAGTTCTGAACGATGCCGGCCCCAAGGTGCCGCGCGAAGCGCTGGCGCGGATCGGCAAGTACGCCGGCAAGCCCGTGCCACCGATGGACCTGGCACAGGCCACGACCTATGTGGAATCCATCGGCAAGGCCGCGTTCCCGCGCTTCACCGCCGACGACTGGCGGGCGATGGCCGTACGCACGTTCCGCCAGCGCAGCGATGGCCTGCTGGAACTGGACTACGACCCGGCGGTGATCCGCACCACGCGGCCGTGGCTGCTGTGGCTGCTGCGCCCGGTACTATGGCGCGCGGTGCGTGGGCTGACCGCACGCGTACCGGTGCTGGTGGTTCGTGGGGCGCTGTCGGACATCCTGCCTGCCGATGTCGCGCAGCAGATGACCGCCACGTCGCCCAATGCCCGCCTCGTTGAAGTACCGGAGGTGGGTCATGCGCCGATGCTGTCCGAGCCCGAGGCGCGTGACGCGATCCTGGCATTGCTGGAGCGCGTGCGATGAGTTCCGGCGTGTCGAGGGATGCGCTGCCTGCCGCCCTGCAGGCCCTGCACCAATGGGCGGCAAGCGAGCGGCTGAGCGGCAGCACGCGCATCGCGCAGTCGCGCATCGATGCTTTCGCCGAGGCCACCGGTGACCACAATTGGATCCACACCGATCCTGCCCGCGCACGGACCGGCCTGCCGGGCGGGCAGACCATCGCCCATGGGTTCCTTCTGCTCTCGCTTACCGTAGAGGACGACGTGGGGGCCCTGGCCGGTTTTCCCGGCATCGCCCACGTACTGAACTACGGCTTGAACAAGGTCCGCTTCCTGGCGCCGGTGCCGAGCGGTTCCGAGGTACGGGTGCGCTCGCAGCTGATGTCCTTGGAAGCGCGCAGGTCCGGGCAGTGGCTGCTGACCCAGCACAAGACCGTGGAAGTGGTTCCCGCCGGCGAGACAGCCGTGGTCGCCGAACAGTTGTCGCTGATCGTGCTCGCCGACTAGCGCCGCACCGTCCTCCCGCGCGGGGCGGGCCGGCTGCCCGCCGGCCGCGGTTCTCTCTACACTGGAGCGATGTTGACGCCTTCCATCGTCCTGTTCGCCTGCATCGCGTGGACCGTGCTGCTGTTCGGCGTCGCCCTGTGGGGGGAACGCCAGGGGCATCGGCTGTCAAAGGTATGGCCAGCCATCTACGCGCTGTCACTGGGCGTGCACTGCACGGCGTGGACCTACTACGGGGCTGCCTCGCAGGGCGTGCAATGGGGCTTCCCGATTCCGCCGACACTGATCGGCATGGCCCTCATTTTTGCCTTCGGCCTGCCGTTCCTGGTGCGGCTGGGCCGATTGGCCAAACAGCACAACAGTGCCACCATCGCCGACCTGGTGGTCGCGCGCCTGCGCGCCGACCAAGGGCTGGGCATCACCATCACCCTGGTCGCGCTGTTCGGCATCATTCCCTACATCGCGCTGCAGCTCAAAGCGGTCAGCCAGGGTCTTGCCGCCCTGCTCGGTGATCAGTTCGCACCCGTTGGCTGGCAGCTGGACGTGTCGTTCTGGTTCGCGCTGACGATGGCGGCGTTTACCACCCTGTTCGGTGCACGCAAGGCGTCGGCGACCGAGCACAACCGCGGCATCGTGGTCGCGCTGGGCCTGGAATCGCTGTTGAAGCTGACGGCACTGCTGGCCATTGGCCTGTATGCCGCGCTATCGGTGCACAAGGCCGGCACGCCGCTGCTTGAGAAGATGGCGCACCTGCCGCCGCCGGCGGTGGTGCCGGATTACCTGACCATGGTGGCGCTCGGTGCGATGGCCGCGTTCACCCTGCCCCATCAGTTCCATGTGGGCGTGGTCGAGCTGCGCCAGTCGTCGGACCTGAAGACGGCGCGCTGGCTGTTCCCGGTCTACCTGCTGTTGATCGGCCTGCCGTCGGTGCCGATGGCACTGGCCGGTGCCGCGCAGCTGCCGCCCTCGATGACGCCGGATCTGTACGTGCTGGCCCTGCCGCAGGAGCGCGGCCATCACCTGCTGGCACTGCTGGCATACCTGGGCAGCCTGAGTGCCGCCACCGGCATGATGATCCTGTCCGGGCTGACCCTGTCGATCATGCTCGGCAACCACGGTGTGGGCTCGCGCCTGCTGAGCGGCGTCAATGGCTTCAACACCGGCGCGGATCTACGACCGCGGGTGCTGGCCTTCCGGCGCGCCGGCATCCTCGCCGTGTTCCTGATGTCGTGGCTGTACAGCCGCGCGATGAGTGGCACCGAGGCACTCAGCGATTTCGGCCTGATGTCATTCACCGCACTCTCGCAACTGGCACCGGCGGTGCTGCTGGCGGTGTACCGTCCGCGCACGCCCTCCCCGGCCATCATCGCCGGCATCGTACTGGGCTCGCTGGTCTGGTTGTGGCTGGTGCTGCTGCCCATGGTGCTCCCTGCCCCGCTGGCGTCGGCCGGTCCCGACGGACTGCACTGGCTGGCGATGTTCTCGCTGCGCATGCAGCCGGGCCATATCGCCATCAGCATGGGCGCCAGCCTGGCCGTCAACCTGGTAACCGTGGTGCTGGTGTCGCGCGCGGTGCGTCCTTCTGTGCCTCGGCAGCGCGACGCGGTGGCTGCTGCATCGTTGCGCAAGACGGCTGGTCGCTTCCTCGGCCAGGAACGGGCACGCCAGCTGATGGACGGGCACGCCGGGCAGATGCTGGACGACGACCGGGTGACTGCCATCGAGCGCGAACTGACCGCCGTGGTCGGTGCAGGCATGGCGCGGCTGCTGGTGGAGGCGGCACGCGATGGTGGCGCTGCGCCGCTGGACGCTGTTACCCGCGCGGTCGGTGAAGCCACCCAGGTACTGCGCTTCAACCAGCGCCTGCTGGAGGCCGCCCTGGAAAACATGAGCCAGGGCATCAGCGTGGTCGATGCGCAGCTGCAGCTGGTGGCCTGGAACAGCCGCTACGCCGCGCTGTTCAAGTTCCCGCCGGAGCTGCTGCAGGTGGGGCAGCCGGTGTCGAACCTGACGGCGTGGGCACTGGGACAGCTGAAGATCGGCGACACCCCTGGTGACTCGCGCGACAAGGCGTTGCAGCGGCGGGTGGTGCACATGCGGCGCGGCACGCCGCACCTTTCCGAGCGGATTTTCCCGGACAACACCATCGTTGAGATCCGAGGCAACCCAATGCCCGGTGGCGGCTACGTGGCCACCTTCACCGATGTCACCGCCTTCCGGCAGGCAGAGGACGCGCTCAAGCGCAGTAACGAAACCCTGGAGCGTCGCGTACAGGACCGCACCGCCCGGCTTGAACAGGCCGTGCATGAAGCCGAGCGGGCCAACGTGGCCAAGACCCGCTTCCTGACCGCGGTCGGCCATGACCTGATCCAGCCCCTGCATGCGGCGCAGCTGTTGACCGACGCCATGTCGCAGCACATCGAATCGGAATTCCTGGACAGTTTCCTGCGCCAGATTCGCGGCGCGCTGGATTCCACCGACGATCTGCTGTCGGGCCTGCTGGATATTTCGCGACTGGAAGCCGGTGGCCTGGTGGCCGATCCGCGCCCGTTCGCATTGTCGACCGTGCTGGAGCCGCTTGCGCAGGAGTTCGCCGTGCTGGCCGCCGCACGCGGCCTGCAGTTCCGCCATGTGCGCACCCGCGCGTGGGTGCACAGCGACCCGTTGCTGCTGCGCCGCGTACTGCAGAACTTCCTGGCCAACGCCATCCGCTACACCCGCCGTGGCGGCGTGCTGCTGGGCGTTCGCCGGCACGGCCAGGCACTGTCGATCGGCGTGCATGACAGCGGCCCCGGCATCGCGCCGGAGCAACAAGCCGTGGTGTTCGAGGAATTCCACCGTGGCGACCGCAGCAATGGCCAGGGCCTCGGTCTTGGCCTGACCATCGCGCACCGCATTGCCGACCTGCTGCATGCACCGTTGGAACTGCAAAGCGAACTGGATCGCGGCTCGGCCTTTTCCATCACCGTGGCGCGGGCAGCGCCACCGGCGGCCCCACGCACTGAGCCCGCCGCTGGCAACAGCAGCATCAAGGGCATCCGCGTGCTGGTGGTCGACAACGATGCGGAGGCGCTGGAGGCAATGCGGCTGATGCTGCTTGCCTGGGGCTGCGATGTCATCGCCGCGCGTGATGTCGTTGCGCTGGGCGCGTCCGCACATGAGGCGGCACTGTGGCTGTTCGACTACCACCTTGATGAGGGCGATACCGGCGTCGCACTGTGGAAGCGCCTCGTCGCCGTGCATGGCGCGCGGCCGACGGTGATCCTCAGTGCCGATACCGGCAATGACACGCGCGAGGCGGTGCGCAGTGTGGGCCTGTCACTGCTGAACAAACCGTTCAAGCCGCTGGCGCTGCGCTGGGCGATCAACCATCTGCTGGCAACGGCCAGCACGGAAAGGACCTGACGAAGGATCAGGCGTCCTGCGCGTCTTCGATCTGCCGGGATGGGTCGGTCAACCCCATCTCGTGCAGCACGCGGATGGCCTGCGCGCGATTGCGTACGCCCAGTCGTCCCATGATGCGGGTCATGTGTGCCTTGACCGTGCGCAACTGCACGCCCAGCCGGTCGGCGATCTGCTTGTTGAGCAGCCCTTCGGCCACCAGGCTCAGCACCTTGTACTGATGCGCGGACAGGCTGGACAAGCGCGCGGCAAGATCGGCGTCCTTGCTGAAGGGCGCCACCCGCGCCACCGGCTCGCGCAGCAGCGCCGGTATCCAGCGCTCACCTTCCAGCACGGTCTGCAGTGCGGACTGCAGGTCGGTCAGGCCCGAGCTCTTGGGCAGGTACCCGGCTGCGCCCAGGTCGATGGCGCGGCGGATCACGTGCGGCTCTTCATTGGCCGAAACGATGATGATCGCCAGCCCCGGTTGCAGCGCACGTATGGTCGCCAGTCCGGCCAGGCCGTGGTTGCCCGGCATGTGCAGGTCCAGCAGCATCAGATCGATCTGCTGGTTCTCGATCGCTTCGAGCACGCCGTGCAGCGAATCGGCCTCGCTGATCTGCAGGTCAGCCACCGCTTCTTCAGCGGCGCGATGCAGCGCCGCGCGGAACAAGGGGTGGTCATCGGCGATAAGCAGGGTCGGCATGTCCAGCCGAGGTTAGCAAATCGCCTGCGCCTGGGCACGGGTACCAAGGTACGCTGGCGTGCGCCGCCCGGATGGTTAGGGTGGAGCAATGAACATCCACCGCCCCGTCATGCTGCTGTGCGCCGCGCTGCCATTGCTTCTGGGCAGCATCTCCAGCACCCACGCCGCCCCGCCCCGCCCCACTACCGCTGTTCCGGTGTTCGAGCAGTGGCGGGAAACCGTGCATCGCGGCAGCGACGAACTGCTGACCGCAGGCCTGGGCATCGACGCCCTGCGCTCGGCCACCGCGCCGGCGTTTGCCAACCCGGCCCAGCCCACGGCCGAGGAAGCACGGCGTCGTGCGATCTGGAGCAGCTGGCGCGGCATCGCCGACCTGACACCCGGCGGCGGCTTTGGCGATGTCTACGGCAGCCTGCAGGCGGTACCCGGCCGCGAATTCTCCGCCTATGCGCGCGTTCCCGGCGCCCGCCATCCCCATCGGGTACTGGTGCAGGTGCCCGACAGCTTCGACGCCGCGCGGCGCTGCCTGGTCGTCGCGGCATCTTCCGGCTCGCGTGGCATCCATGGCGCGATCGCGGTTGCCGGCAGCTGGGGCCTGGCACATGGCTGCGCGGTCGCCTATACCGACAAGGGTGCCGGCAGTGATTACTACGATCTGGACGCCAAGGCCGGCTTCCAGGCAGACGGCACGCCAGCCAGCCAAGGCGCGTTGGCCTTCATTCCTGCGGGTGCGACAGCCGCGCAGGGAATCGCCTTCAAACATGCTCATTCGGGTGACAACCCGGAAGCAGACTGGGGACGCCATCTGCTGCAGGCGCTGCAGTTCGGCCTGCAGGCGCTGGACCGGGCCTATCCGCAATCGGCCCCGTTCACTGCGGCCAATACACGCACGCTGGGCGTGGGCGTATCCAATGGCGGTGGCGCCGTGCTGCGCGCGGCGGAGATCGAAGGCGACTGGTTCGATGCAATGGTGGCCGGCGAACCCAATGTCTCGGTGGCCGGCGCACCAGCGTTGTATGACTTCGTCACCCAGGCCGCGTTGCTGATGCCCTGTGCCCTGCTGACGGAGGACGATCTGCCACAACCGCCGATGCGGGCGCAGGCCGTGCCGGGGTGGACCCAGCGATGTGCCACGCTGAAATCCGCTGGGTTGGTGCAAGGCGATGACACTGCAGCACAGGCACGGTCGGCACGGCAGCAGCTGCTCGACGCGGGTTTGAGCGCCGATGCACTTCGCGCCGGTGCATTCTCCACCGGTTTCGATCTGTGGCGCGCCATCGCAGCGACCTACTCGTCAGCCTATGGACGCTACGCCACGGGCGAACATCCCTGCGCGTACAGCTTCTCGGCCGCCGGCACCGACGGCAGACCCCACGCGGCCACGGCCGAGGTTCGTGCAACCTGGTGGAGCGAGGGCAGTGGCATCCCGCCGGGCAGCGGCGTGGTTCTGGTGGACGGCAATGCCACCGGGGCGGCAGCTGATCCGCTGCGTGGCCTGCGCTGCTTGCGCGCACTTGGCGAGAGTGACAGCGCCGATGCCCGACGGGTACGCGCCGGCATCGCCGCAGCGACTGCCAAGGCGCCGCGTCGCGGCCTGCCGATCGTGGTCATCCATGGCCTGGACGACGGGCTGGTACCGATCAGCATGACCAGTGATCGCTACGTGCCACTTGCCCGCAAAGCCGGGGCGCAGATCGCCTATTGGCGGGTGAACAAGGCACAGCACTTCGACTCGCTGCTGGCCTTCCCGGACTACCGGAAGCGCTACGTCCCGCTGCTGCCCTACCTGTTCGCGGCGATGGACCAGGTGTGGGAACACCTTGAAGATCCAGGGCGAGCGCTGCCGCAGGATGCACTCATCCAGCCGAGCCCACGCGCGGAAGCGCCGCTGCTACGCGAGCAGCTGTCCATTCCCGCGCCCCCCGGCCGCTGACGCGCCGCCCCATCAGGAAGATCACATGTCATTCGCCACCGCCGCAGACGCGCCCGCCGCCGAGCCTCATGCCTACCCCCTGCTGATCAAGCAGCTGCTGCTGACACCTCTGGCAGTGCGTCCACAGCAGGAAATCATCTACGGCGACAAGGTCCGCTTCGATTACCGCACCCTGCAGGCGCGCATCGGCCAGTTGGCCGGGCTGCTGACCTCGCTCGGGGTAAAGCGCGGCGATACGGTGGCAGTGATGGATTGGGACAGCAACCGCTACCTGGAGAGCTATTTCGCCGTGCCGATGATCGGAGCGGTGCTGATGATGGTGAACATCCGCCTGGCGCCCGAGCAGATTGCCTATACGCTCAATCACAGCGGTGCGCGGGTGATCCTTGCCAACCGCGAGTTCCTGCCAGTGCTGGACGCCATCGAAGAACAGCTGCCGGACGTGCGCACGCGCATCCTGCTGGATGATGATGAGGGCCCGCTGCCAGCGGGTTTCGTGACCGAGTATGAGGCCGGGCTGCGCGAGGCCACGCCCATCACCCGCTTCCCGGACTTCGACGAGAACACCCGCGCCACCACGTTCTATACGACCGGCACCACGGGCCTGCCCAAAGGCGTGTACTTCAGCCATCGGCAACTGGTACTGCACTCGCTTGCGGCGATGGCAGCCCTCGGCAGCGCGTCCAGCCAGGGCCGCCTGCACCGCGACGATGTCTACATGCCGATCACGCCGATGTTCCATGTCCATGCCTGGGGCATGCCGTACGTGGCCACGCTGCTGGGCATCAAGCAGGTCTACCCCGGTCGCTACCTGCCGGGCGCGTTGCTGGCGCTGATCGCCCGCGAGAAGGTGACGTTCTCGCACTGCGTGCCGACCATCCTGCATATGCTGCTGGGCCATCCCGCCGCTGCCGATACCGACCTGCGCCGCTGGAAGGTGATCATCGGCGGCGCGGCACTACCGCGGGCACTGGCGCAGCAGGCACTGGCCCGTGGCATCGACATCTTCGGCGGCTACGGCATGTCCGAAACCTGCCCGCTGCTCACCCTCGCGCAGATCGATGTCGACGCCGTGGACGGCCCGGACGAGGAGCTATCCCTGCGCACCAAGGCCGGCATTCCGGTGCCGCTGGTTGACCTGCGCATCGTCGACGAACACATGAACGATGTTGCCCACGATGGCATCGCCACCGGGGAAGTGGTGGTGCGCACGCCCTGGCTCACCCAGGGCTATCTGCACAATCCGGACGCTTCGACGGCGTTATGGGCCGGCGGTTACCTGCACACCGGGGACATCGGCAACATCGATGGCAGCGGCTACCTGCGCGTGACCGACCGCATCAAGGATGTGATCAAGACCGGTGGCGAGTGGATCTCCTCGCTCGCCCTGGAGGACATCATCGCCCTGCATCCGGCGGTCAACGAGGTCGCGGTCATCGGCATCAGCGATACGAAATGGGGCGAGCGACCGCTGCCGTTGGTGGTCCGGCAGCACGGCAGCGATGTGACCGAGGCAGAGATCATCGAACTGGTCGCAGGACGCAGCCGGTCCGGTGATATCTCCCGCTACGCGATCCCCGACCGCGTCAGCTTCGTCGATTCGCTGGAACGCACCAGCGTGGGCAAGATCAACAAGAAGAAGCTGCGCAGCCTGCATGATGTGGGCGCAGCCACCGACGCAGGTTGACGCTGCGGCCTGCGGCCAACGAAGGGTCACTTCATTCCTCTACTTGGTCGCCCTGCGCGCCCGCGCCGCTGGCGCCGTGGAGGGTCCAGCAGATCCATCAGCCTGACCTGGTTGTCGGTGCAGGAAATGCCCTCAGGACGTTGGGTGACACCCTCGATGATGCCCAGCAGGCGCGCTTCGTTCTCCTGCAGTTGCAGGATCAAGCGTCGGATCTCGGCCAGGCGCCTGCCCAGCGACTCGACCAGGCCTTGGTGATCGCACGCCTGCGTGCCCCCAGGCAGGAAATGCCGGATCTCATCAAGTGAGAAGCCGACGCGTTGCGCGTTGTCGATGATCTGCAGCACGCCCAATACGTCCGGGGAATAGATCCGGTAGCCATTGCTCCCCCTGGGCGGCGCGCTGATCAGGCCTTCGGCCTCATAGAACCGGATACGCGATGGGGCCAGGCCCGTGGCCTTGGCCAGATCCCCGATTTTCATCCTGCCACTGCCCCTTGACCTTCAAGTTGACTTTAAACATACACTGCCGCGACCGTCAGCGTGAGAGGTTGCCGACGGCGGTCTGGCGAGCACCCGCGCGGCACTGTGGCGCCGGCGCCCTGGGCTGAACTTCCACCCCGGGCGATCAGAGGCCCGGACGCCCAAGGAAAAGAGATGCAGACCATTCTGGGAGCAAACGGCCAGATCGCCCAGGAACTGGCGCGCGCGTTGAGGCGCACCTACACCGACGACCTTCGCCTGGTGAGCCGCACGCCGCGGCCGGTCAACACGGGCGACCAGCTTGTGCCGGCGGACCTGCTGGACGCAGAGCAGACGCTGAAAGCCGTTGAAGGCAGCGACATCGTCTATTTCACCGCAGGGCTGCCGCCGGATTCAGGGCTCTGGGAGCGGCAGTTTCCTTCCATGCTGAAGAACGCACTGGATGCCGCCGTCGCCACCGGCGCTGCATTTGCGTACTTCGACAATACCTACATGTATCCGCAGACGGCGGCTGCGCAGACCGAGGACACCGCGTTCGCACCGGCCGGCAGGAAGGCACGCGTGCGCGCAGAGATGGCGCGCATGGTCCTGGATGAGATGGCAGCCGGGCGCATCGCCGTCACCATCGCCCGAGCACCGGAATTCTATGGTCCGGGCAGCACGCAGAGCTTCACCAATGCCCTCGTCATCGACAGGCTGAAGGCTGGCAAGTCGCCGCGCGTGCCACTGCGCGACGATACCCTCAGAACGCTGATCTGGACGCCCGACGCCAGTCGCGCGCTCGCACTGCTGGGCAATACGCCCGACGCGCAGAACCAGACGTGGCATCTGCCCTGCAGTGAGCCGAGATTGACCTATGCCCAGTTCGCCACCCTGGCCTGCACTGTGTTCGGCAGGCCGGACACCCATGCCACCCTCGGCAGGACTGCGCTGTACATCGCCGGCCTGTTCTCGAAAGGTGCGCGCGAGATTCGGGAGCTGCTGCCGCGCTATGAGCATGACAATCGCTTCGAATCCGGAAAGTTCAAGCAGCGCTTTCCCGACTTTCCCGTGACCAGCTACGACGCAGGACTGCGGCAGATCAAGCACGAATGGGAAACCGGAAAATGAGCCAGAGGCGTATCTGATGAACCGTCGCATCCTTCATGTTGTCACCAACGTCGCGCATTACGATGACCCCAGCCACAGGACCGGGCTCTGGTTGTCGGAACTGACGCATGCCTACGACCTGTTCGCCGGGCAAGGCCATGAACAGCACCTGGTCAGCCCACGCGGCGGGCACTCACCACTTGAGCCGCGCTCGCTGAAATGGCCGGCGCTGGACCATTCGGCGAAGGCATGGCTGCGGGATCCGGCGCGCATGGCACTGCTGGACAACACGCTCGCCCCCGACAACGTCGACGCTGCCGCGTACGACGCGATCTACTTCACCGGTGGGCATGCGGTGATGTGGGATTTCCCGGACAGCGAGGGCATCCAGAAAATCACGCGGGACATCCATGAGCAGGGCGGGATCGTCTCGGCGGTCTGCCACGGCTATTGCGGCCTGCTCAATACCCGGCTGAGCGATGGGCAACTGCTGGTGCAGGGCCGGCGGGTAACAGGATTCTCCTGGGCCGAGGAAATCCTGGCGGGTGTTTCCAGGCAGATGCCGTACAACGCGCAGGCGGAAATGTCCCGGCGAGGAGCGCTGTACGAGAAGGGACTACTGCCGTTCGTGCCGAAGGTGGTTGTCGATGGCAGGCTGGTCACCGGCCAGAATCCGCAGTCGGCCAAGGCGACGGCAAAAGCGGTTGCGGCGCTGCTGCGCACGTCCGGCTAGCACCGGCCATTGCCTTTCAGCGCAGCGTCTTCCAGCACGTCCTGGCGCTGGAAGGCGCAGCTCAGCGGCTGGACGCAGCTGGCAACCGGGCCAGCAGATCCGCCCGGCATGCATCCAGGATTTCGTCCGCCAGCGGCGATTCGTCCGGGCAGGACCTCGACAGCACCAGCGCGCCGACCGCTTGAGCCATCAGCGCAATCCTGCGCGCACGCGCCGCATCGTCCGGATCGCGCTGCGCCTGCCCCTCCTGCGTGGCACGTGTTGCCAGCCTGGCCTCGATGCCGGCCGCAAAGGCAGCCTTGACCGCGTCCGTCTGCCGCGCCGCGTCCGTGCACAGCGCCGCCAGCGTGCAACCCTGGCCGGGCCCGTCGCGGTGCGCGCGGGACAGGTACTCGCTCACGAATGCCTGCACATCCAGATCAGCCACCGCTGCAGCCGAGCTGGTCAGGCCGCAGGCGGCTGCTTCGGCCATCAGGTCGGCCTTCGAGCCGAAATGCTTGTAGAAGCCGCCATGGGTGAAGCCAGCGGCGGCCATCAGGTCGGCCACGCCAACGCCGTCGTAGCCGCGCTCGCGGAACAGCGTGGAGGCGGTTTCGACGATGTGTGCCCGGTTGGCCTGAGCCTGTGCCTTGGTGACCTTCATGAGCCTTCGCCCTTGGGAGTCCTGTCGCGTGTGGAGGGCACTTTAACACACATAGATTATATTCATCATCAAACCATTGACATCAATGATGATGGTCATCATCATTGATCTAGACCCCTCCTCCGTAGACGAGCCCACCCTCCCATGTCCGACGCCACGCTTTTCCAGCCCTATCCCCTCGGCCCGCTGACGCTGGCCAACCGCATCGTGATGGCACCGCTGACGCGCAACCGCGCCGGCCAGGGCCTGGTGCCCAGTCCGCTGGCGAGCACCTACTACGCCCAGCGCGCATCAGCCGGCCTGATCATCACCGAAGCCACCCAGGTCTCGGCGCAGGCGCAGGGCTACCAGGACACCCCGGGGCTGTACACGCAGGACCAGATCGACGGCTGGCGCACCGTCACCGATGCGGTGCACGCACGCGGCGGGCACATCTTCGTGCAGCTGTGGCACGTCGGCCGCATCTCGCACGTCGACCTGCAGCCCGGCAACGCCGCGCCGGTTTCCGCCTCGGCCCTCCGCGCGCAGACCAAGACCTTCGTCAACAATGGTTTTGTCGATGTGTCCGAGCCGCGCGCCCTGGACATCGACGAGCTGCCCGCCATCGTCGACGATTTCCGCCAAGCCGCTGCCAACGCCATCGCAGCGGGTTTTGACGGCGTGGAGATCCACGGCGCCAACGGCTACCTGCTCGAACAGTTCATCAAGGACGGGGCCAACCAGCGCACCGACGCGTATGGCGGCTCGGTCGAGAACCGTGCCCGCCTCCTGCTTGAGGTGACCGCTGCGGTGGCGCGCGAAATCGGCGCTGACCGCACCGGCGTGCGCATTTCGCCGGTGTCGCCGGCCAATGCCATTTCCACCGTCAGCGATCCGCAGCCCCAGTACGACTACATCGTCGATCAACTCAGCGCGCTGGGCATTGTCTACCTGCATGTGGTCGAGGGCGCCACGGGTGGCCCGCGCGATGTGGCACCGTTCGACTTCGGTGGGCTGCGCCGTCGCTTCAACGGCACCTACCTGGCCAACAACGGCTACGACCTGCAGCTGGCCAGCGCCCGTGTATCCGAAGGCAAGGCCGATCTGGTCGCCTTCGGTCGCCCGTTCATCAGCAACCCCGATCTGGTCGAGCGCCTCAAGCGCGGCGCAGCGCTGGCGGCACTGAACCCGGCCACGCTGTATGGCGGTGGCGCCGAAGGCTACACCGACTACCCCACCCTGGCTGAAGCGCACGCGCAGTAACGCGGCCGCCCGCATCCGACACGTCCCCCGTCCAGAGAAGCCCATCATGTCCGTCCTCCCTTCCGTCCTCATCACCGGCGCTTCCAGCGGCATCGGTGCCACCTATGCCGACCGCTTCGCGCGGCGCGGGCATGACCTCGTCCTGGTCGCGCGTGACAGCGCCCGACTGGAAGCACTCGCCGCGCGACTGCGCCAAGAGACCGGCGTGGCGGTGGACATACTGCCGGCCGATCTCACCCAGGCTGACGCGCTGGCCACGGTCGAGGCACGGCTGCGCGACGATGCGCGCATCGGAATCCTCATCAACAATGCCGGTATCGCCCAGTCCGGCGACTTCCTCGCACAGTCGGCCGACGCCATCGAACGCCTGGTCACCCTGAACACCACCGCGCTCACGCGCCTGGCCGCCGCTATTGCGCCGCGGCTGGTCGGTGCCGGCAACGGCGCGATCGTCAACATCGGATCGGTGGTTGGCCTTGCACCGGAGTTCGGCATGTCCGTGTACGGCGCGAGCAAGGCGTACGTACTGTTCCTGTCGCAGGGCCTGAGCCAGGAACTGGCCCCGAAGGGCGTCCATGTGCAGGCGGTGCTGCCCGCTGCCACGCGCACCGAGATCTGGGAACGCGCCGGTATCGACATCACCACGCTTGCTGAAGTGATGGACGTGGGCGAACTGGTCGATGCAGCGCTGGTCGGCTTCGATCGTCGCGAAACGGTGACCATTCCGCCGCTGCACGTGGCCGAACGCTGGGACACGCTGGATGGCGCACGTCAGGCCCTGCTCGGCGACATCCGCCAGGCGCACGCCGCAGAGCGCTACCGCACCGGCGCCTGAGGCCGGCCTCCGTTGCATCCACCCGGCCCCATCACTGCAGGAACCGTCCGCCATGAAAGCCTTCATCATTGACCGCTACAGCAGCAAGGACGTCGGCCGCATCGCCGACGTGCCCGAGCCGCATGTGGGCGACGACGATGTCCTGATCCGGGTTCATGCCGCAGGCGTGAATGCACTGGACAGCAAGATCAGGCACGGCGAGTTCAAACAGATCCTGCCCTATCGCTTTCCGTTGATCCTGGGCAACGATGTGGCCGGGACGGTGGTGCGGGTCGGCGATCGCGCAGGCCGGTTCAAGCCGGGCGACCCGGTGTATGCCCGCCCGGACGATGATCGCATCGGCGGATTTGCCGAGTACATCGCGGTCAAGGCCTCTTCGGTAGCACCAATACCGAAGAACCTTGGCATGGTCGAGGCGGCCGCCCTGCCACTTGTGGCACTGACCGCCTGGCAGGTGCTGGTCGAAACCGCAGCACTGAAGAAGGGACAGCGGGTCTTCATCCAGGCCGGCTCCGGTGGCGTCGGCACGATTGCGATCCAGCTTGCCAAACACCTGGGTGCCTTCGTCGCCACCACCACCAGCACGGCCAACGTTGCCTGGGTGAAGGCACTGGGTGCGGACGTCGTCATCGATTACCGGCAGCAGGACTTCGCTGCCGTGCTGCGTGACTACGACGTGGTCCTCAACAGCCTCGGCAGCGACGAACTCGATCGATCCCTCGGCATCCTCAAGCCCGGCGGTCACCTGATTTCCATTTCCGGGCCACCCACGCCGGCATTCGGTGCGGCAAGAGGATTGGCCTGGCCGCTTCGGCAGGTGCTGCGCCTGTTGAGCCTTCGCATCCGCCGCAAGGCCGCGCGCAGGAACATCCGGTACAGCTTCGTGTTCATGCGTGCTGATGGGCAACAGCTGGAACAGGTCACGGCACTGGTCGAATCAGGCGCCCTGCGCCCGGTGGTGGACACGGTCTTTCCCTTCGAGGAAACCGGCAGAGCATTGGCCTACATGGACGGCGGCCGCGCCAAGGGCAAGGTGGTGGTGCAGATGGTGCACACACAGCACGTGCAGCCCTGAGGAGGCAGCATCGGGCCCGCTGCTTTCAACAGCACCGAAGCCCTCGCCCATTGCTGCTCCGCGCCTTCACCGCGGTGGCGCTGCAGGAATCGACGGAGCCGGCGTTTTGGGCGCGGTCGTGCCGGCGGCCGCATATTCACGCGCCTTGACGCGGAACGGGGCGATGCATCCGGCAAGGCTGATGCAGATGGAAAGAGAAAGTGCGATCAAAGCCAGAGTCTTCATCGAGGTGCCAGGTTGCGGGGGGTGTGTTTGCAGCGCCATGGTCAGGTGCTCGAGGCTGCAAGTCCATCTCCATCTGCCAACACTGGCCCGTACCATCAGGACCCATATCCTCCTCTGCCCGACGCCTGTATCCGGGCAGCACCGATCGCGCCCTTACCCGCCTCTGGGCGCGTGCTAGGCTGGCCCGGCAGAACCTGCGCACGATATCCCCGCTGCACTCCCCTCCGGGCCGACTTCGATGAAGAACCCTCGCCTGCCTGCCTCCCAGCCGAACAGTGCATTGGGCAGTCCGTCGCCCGACCTGTTCGTCGCCCTGCGGGATCTGCTGCTCACCTACAAGGCCGATCTTCTGGTGGTACACGATGATGCTGGTCACTTCTACGCCAATTGCAGGAACGCAGACGCCAAGGGCAAGGCGCAGTTCTTCGGCGCGGTGAAGGCATCGGGCCGCAGGCATTCATTCCACTTCATGCCCGTCTACACCTTTCCCGAGCTTCTGGTGGGCATCAGCCCGGCCCCTGAAGAAGCATATGCAAGGAAAGTCCTGCTTCAACTTCGATGCCTGGGACCCGGCTCTTCTGCGTGAGCTGCAGATGCTGATCGAACAGGGCGCGTCCCGCTACAGGACGGCCGGCAAGCTTTGAGTGCAACACGCGGTCCGCAGGTGTCTTCTGGTGTCCTCAGCTGGATCTGACAGGATGGCAGGAGGCCCCGCACGCTGCAGCACGGCACAACACGTAGTGTCAGATACAGGCCCAGGCCAGCCATCCGCCCAGTGGCAACACGGCCAGCAGGGCGAGCACGCCAAGGCAGCCGCCGTTGCTGTTGCTGGTGGTGGATGTGAAATCGCTCCGAGCGTCGCCGCTTCTCCGCTCGGACGGCGGCTGTGACTGCAGCCACTGGCGATGGCAGGCCTGACAGAAGAACCGGGTCTTGCCATTGCGGCAGGCGTTGCTGGTGCGATCGTTGTGGTGAGCGGCGCTGCCGCAGCGACCGCACTTGAAGATCCGCGAAGGTGGCTGTCGCTTCTTGTTGAACAGGGCCAGCACTACCACCAGCGCGATGGCGGCTGCCGCTGTGCCGATCAGCGTTTCCGGCCCCATCGAATACTCCATGCGTCATGAATGCGAACAGCGTAACCAACGCAAGCAGGCACCCGCAACGACGGGCGCCCGCTTGCAACTCAATGCAACGGCACCTTCAGCACCGATGGTGCGGACGCGGGCGAACTGAAGGTCACCGCCCCGCCCAACTGGCTGATGCCTGCATAGCGCAGGTCCACCGTATCGACCACCAGCGTCAGCCGGCTGCCCGCCGGAATGTTCCAGCTGCTCGCTTCCAGGCGCAGATCGAGGGTGGTCGCCTGGCCGGGCGCAACGCCTCGCAGGGTGTAGGGCTTGTGGCTGATCAGCTGGCCATTGCCCAGCACATCTTCCGCGTACAGATAGGCATACAGCGTGGTGTTGGCGCGGCTGGGGGTAACGGTCACCCGTACTTCCGGCGCGCCGTCCAGGCGGCGTGCGTTCCAGTACACCGGCCCCTGCCAGACGCCGGCGGCGTTGCGCCCGATGAAGGGCACGTACGCACCCGGCGGCAGGTTGATCATCTGCAGCGAGCCGGACACCATCGCCACGCCGGAATTGGCGGCGGTAGCCAGGCCACTGCCGATGCGGTAGTTCCAGCCATTGCTGCGCCCGTTCTCAGCCAGGCCGCCAGTGGGCAGAAGCATGCCGCCGGGTGCGGTCAACGCGTAGCTGACCGCACCACTGTTGGTCGCCTGCCAGTTCGGGTAGCTGCTCCAGCTGCCCTTCTGCGACTTCAGCTGCACCGCCGGCTCGCGGTCGATGCCGTTGGTCACGCCCTTGAGGTAATGGTCGAACCAGTCACCCGCCGAGTCGTAGACCTCGTTGGGAATGCCCAGTGCGCCCAAGGCCTCGTTGAGGGCATGGTCGCCGTGGCGCAGTTGCAGCTGCTTGGGGCCTTTCAGCTGGTTGAAGAAGTCCACCAGCTGACCCGGCGGGAACAGGCTGTCGTTGAAGGCGTTGGCCAGGAACACGGCCGGCTGGTTGGCGTTGATCTCGCTGATGCTCGCAGCGGGGCTGCGGATGGCGGCCACGGGCAGCAGCGATTCCACTGCACCCTGGTAGTTGCCGACCACCACGTTGCGGTTGATCGTGGCCAGCTCTGCCCCGGGTCGGCCGGTGACCAGGCCGGCGGCCACCAGCAGCGCGATTCCCTGTGCGCTGGGGGTGTCGTTGGCGTACAGCGACGCCTGCAGGTCGGCCCATCCGCTGAGGGCGGCCACCGCCTTGATGCGGGGATCGCGTGCCGCCGCCAGCAGGCTGGTGCCGGCGCCGTAGGAGATGCCCGAGACGCCGATCCGCGCCGGGTCGGCCTGGGTGTTGTCCAGCGCCCAGTCGATCAATGCGCTGACATCCTCGACCGTGGCCGGCCCGGCGATATCGATGGCCCCGCCGGACTCCCAGAAGCCGCGCGAGCTGTAGCTGAGGACCACATAGCCGCGCTTGGCCAGGGACTGTGCCACCCCTACGTATTCCACGCTGGGAACGGCCCAGCTGCTGGGCATCACCAGCAGCGGGTACTTGCCGCCACCTGCGTCCTGGGGTTCGATGACAAAGACCCCGAGGGGCGTGCCATCCCAACTGGGAAGGGTGCGGTGGGTGGTCTTGACCGTGGCAGCCCAGGCGGTGGGCGCCAGTCCGGTCAGCAGGATCAACAGCAGCAATACCTTGCGCATCGTCGTCTCTCCCCGTCGTTGGTGGTGCAACGGGCAGGACCGTACCAGTGCGAATGGTGGCTTACACCTTGCGTTGCAGCATGGGGCGCACGTTCGGCACCCCATGCTGCGGGCCCTGAACCGCCTACAGCGTCGCCTGCGCCTGCAGGGTGAACACCCAGCTGTCAGGCCGGCTGGCATAGGCGCCGGGCCGTGCCACGTACTGCACCGCCGGCCGCAGCACCAGCCACGGGGCGACCTGCACGCCGTAGTTCAGCTCGACGAACTGCTCGTTGCTCTGCACATCCTTTCCGGTCAGCTGCTGATGGCGGGCGAGCCGGTCGGAGATGTCCAGCCGGTTCCAGGCCAGGCTGAGCACATCATCCTCGCGCGACGCGATCACGCCGCGCCAGCTCACGCCCGCTTCCCACGAGTAGCGCATCAGCCCTGTTTTTGCGTCGGCACGGGTAGCCACGCCGAACACCGAAATGCCGCGCACCGTGTCACCCTCGGGCTTCCACACCCGCTGTGCGGCCTGCACGTACGAACCGCTGCGATGCGAAGCGCGAGGTGCCGTCGGGTCACCGATATCATCGGCGTTGGAGGTATCCAGGTAGTAACCGATCTTGTAAGTGCCGCCGTAGTCCTCTCCGGACTTGCCATGGCTGTAGCCCAGCTCGACTGGCAGGAACAGGCCGGTCTTTCCCCTCGTCGATACACGGAAGCCGCTGTTGGCCTGCTTGCGCGTTGGATTGACGTCGTAGATGCCGGTCTGCGCGTACCAGCCTGAAGGATCGTTCCACTTTGCCCGCAGGCCCCATTGGCCTGTCGGATTGTCCAGCCAGCCAGAACTGTAGATCGGGCCCAGCGGATGCCCGCACTGGCCGTTGTTGTTGAAGTTGCAGGTGTAAGGCAAGCCACCGAAGTCGTTGCCCATCGAGTAGAAGCCACCCTTCAGGCTCAACCGCTTGTCCAGCAGCAAACGCTCGTAGGAGAGCTCGTTGAAACGCAGGTTCTGGCCCTGGCCATAGAAGGCCTGGTTCTGGATGTAGGAACCGGTGGATCGTTCGTTGATGGCGTTGCCAAAGCGATCGGAGAACACCACGCGCAAGGTGCCGTCGAAGCCGAATGCCTTGCCGGTGTCGATCGTCGCGCCCAGGTCGATGTGCTCGGCGGTGGACCAGCCACTGCCCTTGTAACCATCGCTGTTGACGCCGCTGCCGATCACGATGCGTGCGCTGGGGGTAACGCCGTGGTCCTGCAGCCAGAGGCGCGCTGCCCAATCCGCGCTCAGCGGCGTCTGCGCGACGCTGTCGACCGATTTGGGCTTGGCGGTGGCACTTGATTCGGCAGCCGACACCGACCCGTTGACGATGAAGGCAAGCAGCCCGATGCCGGTCAAGGATACGAAATTCATGCGGCCGCCCTCCGCGCCTTTCGGGTCTTCCAGGCGCGTCGCACCAGCAGCACGATGCCTACCAACGCCAGCACGGCAAGGATGAGCATCGGCAGCCACAAGCGTGCAATCTTCGCCAGAAGTGGCTTCTCGCCGCCGGCACGGGTCAGCGCAACCTGCGCCTCGGTGACCTGGTCACCCGGCCCGAACTGCGTGCGCACGTAGGTCGCAACCGCTGCGATATCGGCGTCACTCAGGTCCTGTACGAACGAGCCTTTCGAGAAGTGCGGCATCAACGCGTGTTCGCCGTGCACATCGCGGTCAATGCCGCCGATGATGGTGGCGATCAGGTTCTGCGGGCGGGTCATGCCGACGGTGGTGTTGTGCACCAGGGAGGGGTAGTACCCGTCCCTGCTGCCCTCGCCGCGCGAACCGTGGCAGCTTGCACACAGGCCCGAATACAGCACACCGCCCGAGGCCAATGCAGCACTCGTTCCGCGTACCGGCTGCTCACCCGGCGCCGTGGCGGCGTCTCCCCACGCGAAGGCGGCCCGCGTGGCATCAGGGTCGGCCACGGCCGGCACCGTGCGCAGGTACGCAACGATGGCGGCGATGTCCTCGTCCTGCAGCTTGGACAGGCTGTTGCTCACCGCTTCGGCCATGCCGCCGCCGGCCTGCGCCTTACCGGCGACGCGGCCGGTCTTCAGGTACTGGGCCAGCTCGGCATCGCTCCAACCCCCGATACCGCTGGTGGGGTGGGAGGTGATGTTGGGGGCGTACCAGTCACCCAGCGATCCGCCGGCGAAGGCCTTGCCGTCCACCTCCTGCATCATCAGCCCGCGCGGACTGTGGCAGCTGGAGCAGTGCGCCAGACCCTCCACCAGATAGGCGCCGCGATTCCACTGCGCGCTCCTGCCCGCATCGGGGGTGAACGTTTCCTTGTCCAGGAACATCAGGTTCCACACCGCCATGGACTGGCGGATGCTGAAGGGGAACGGCAGCTCGGTCGCGTGAGCTTCCTCATCGACCGGCGCCACCTCCTTCATGAAGTAGGTATACAGCGCGTGGATGTCCTCGTCGGTCAGCTTGGCATAGGAGGTATAGGGCATCGCCGGATACAGATGGGCGCCGTCCTTGCGCACGCCTTCGCGTACCGCCTTGGCAAAATCATCTTCGCTGTAGAGGCCGATGCCATGGCTTCTGGAGGGCGTGATGTTGCTTGCCCATATCTCACCCAGCGGCGAGGCAATCGCGTAGCCGCCTGCGTAGGGTTTGCCCTGCTTGGGGCTGGTGTGGCATGCCACGCAGTCCGCAGCGACCGAGAGGTAGCGCCCACGTTCGGCAACCTCGTCTGCGCGCGCGGATTGGCTGGCTGCAGCCAGCATCATCAGCAGAAGCGAGCAGAAGGTCTTCATGCGGCACGCTCGATGGCATCTGCTGCCTTCAGCGCAAGCGCGGCCATGGTCAAGGTGCTGTTGACCACGCTGGCCGACACCATCGGGCCGCCGCCCGGGAGCCACAGGTTGGGATGATCGTGTGCGCGGCAATCGCCATCGACCACCGAATCTCGCGGATCCGCGCCCATGATGGTCGAGCCCATGATGTGGTTGTTGGCGTTGAGCGCCGTGGTGATGACGAATTCCTCGGCGTTGAACAGCGAGCCGATGTGACGCAACTGCTTGCAGGACTCGTCATAGCCCTTGCGGGCGTAGTCGCCCAGCGAGTAATGGATATCCGGGCAGGCCAGGCCGTGGCCATCCACTCGCGACTTGGACAGCGTCAGGCGATTGCTGGGATCCGGCAAGGGTTCCAGGCTGATCGAAAGATCCACGCCGAAGACCGCACGGCGGCGGATCTCCGCATCCAGCGCGTCGCCGACCAGGCCTTTCTTCAGCGCTTGGTCGGTGGCGATCGCCACCCGGCTGATGTTGTTGAGGATGATCTTGGTGGCCGAGTACTGCGAGCGGAAGGCGCCGTCGCGCGGGCCGACCATGCAGCTGGACTGCGCCGGTCCACGGCCCAGCCAGATCGGCCTGTCGGCAATGAACGAGCAGTGGAAACCGGAATGGTCGAGCATGTTGCGCCCGACCTGGTCGGAACTGTTGGCGATGCCGTTCGGGTTCTGCTCATTGGCGGCAAGCAGCAGCAGACGCGGCGTCTCCAGTGCGTTGCACGCAATCACGAAACTGCGGCCGGTGGCCTTGTGGCTGACCTTGTTGTTGTCATACCAGTGGATGGCCGTGACCCGGTTCTGCGCGTCGGTATCGATCTTGTAGGCCACTGCTTCGGCCAGCACCTGCGCACCCAGTTTCTCGGCCGCTTCGATGGTATGGATGCCGTTGTACATCGCGCCGATCGGGCAGATCGGCTGGCAGTTGTTGTTGCCGCAGCAGGCGGGCCGGTCGTTCCAGGGCGTGACCATGCGACCCTGCGGAATGGGCACCAGGTTGTAGCCGTGTGGATTGACCACCTCGGCGAACACCTTGTCACCGTTGCCCCAGGGAATCATGTCGGCGAGGTAGGGCCTGGATCGCTCGGAGGGGCTCTGCTTGGCCGGATCATTCGGCCCGGAGACGCCCATCGCCTCCTCGGCGCGGCAGTAATAAGGCTCGATGTCGTCGTAGCTGATCGGCCAGTCGCGCCCCACCCCGTAGGTGCTCTGCATCCTGAAGTCCACCGGCAGGTGGCGCCAGCAGGAGGCGGCCCAGTGCCAGGTGGTGCCACCCACGGCCTTGATGAAGCCCTGATGGAAGCTGCTGGCGTCGGGGCCGGTCAGGCCCACGTAGTCATTGGCCGGAAAGTACAGCGGCGCGGTGGCAAGCGGTGACTGCGGATACGGCCCTTGGAAATCACTGCCGATGCGCCGTTCGAAGCTGACGTTGCGCCAGTTTTCGACCACGTCGGAACGATGCAGGCGGGGGCCCGCCTCCAGCACAAGAACCGATTTTCCGGCACGAACCAACTGGTGGGCGATCAATGCGCCGACGACGCCCGAACCGACGATCACAACATCGGCATCGGCGTCGCCATCACGGAAAACCGGAGCTTTCATGAGGGGAATCCATAACAATTACGGGAAAAGAGCTGGGAGCGCAGGCTCAGCCGTGCGCGCGTACCGCCGCCGGCGGTTCGGCCGTCCACCATGCGGGACCGCCTTGTGCGTAGGTGGGCGGGAACAGGCCATCGTCCACCGGGCGCTGCATCAGCGCATCGCGATAGGAAACGGTGATGGCCTGCGGCCCCTTGCCTACGCTACCGGTGTACCAGGCAGTGATGATGGCCAGCGCTGTCGGCCGTGCATCGCCAACAGCCGCCAGCAGTGCTTCAGCGCCGTGCACCTGTTGCGCCTTGGCCGCGAGTGCGGGGAACTGGGCGTGCATGTCGGGATGCAGCTTGGCGAAGGCGGCTTCGATGCGCCCGGCGGTTGCCGGATCAAGGTCGGACTTCCCGGTCAGTGCCTGGGAGAGCTGCAGAAAGCGCCCGTCCGTCCGTTTCGCCGGCGTGGCACCGGCATGGGTTGCTGGCGCCTTGCCGTTGCAGGCAAGCAGCAGCGAAGCGGAGCCAACGGCCAGCAGGAAGGTTCTGCGCGTCAGGCCTTGCCCACTCCCTTCCAATCCCTCGGGAACACTCATGATGTGGACTCCTGATGCGTCACTTCTTCGGCTGCCCCTGACCGCGACGCGGGGGGCACCTACGCCGGCAACTTTAACGCACCTGAACGTCGTCGCGGAGTGAGCAGGAAGAGCCGCAGCGCGGCGAAGCGCCCTTCTTCCCGGCACCAGCAGAGGCAGATTTCAGCCGGTGCGCTGCCGCCCCCGTCACGCCCGCACAACGCGCTCAACGCTAGAAACAAGGGGTTTCCTACTCTGGAGAGTGGCCATGCGGGTACTGCTGCTGTGTGCCGTGGCGACGATGGCATTGTCGGCCTGCAACCAAGGCGAACCGACCGATAAGGCACAACATGCCGATGCGGTTCGGCAAACCCCGCCAGCGGCCAGCGCGCCGGCGCGCAACGTGCCCGGCGGCGGCAGCGGCACCGCCGCCTCCGAAGACCAGGCCTCGGGGCCAGAGGCCGAACGCGGGAAAGAAGCCGCGCCGCCGCCGCCCAAGCGCTAGGCGCGGCCAACAGCGAAGCCCCCGATGCGGGGGCGCCCGCGGAACAAGCGATCTACTCGGCCCGTTCAAGCACGATGCGGACGAACGGTATCCAGTCATCGCCGACCCGATGCTCCCATTCCCCGGTCAGCAACTGCCGGTCGCTGCTGATCACGCCGTCGAACCGCTGGGACTGGCCCTGGATGGTGTACCTGCCGCCATCAAGTCGTGAAGTGAAATCGCTGGTGCCACCATCAGCGTCGTAGCTGCGGCTGAAGAAACCACCGGCTTCAACATCGACGCCGATGATTTCCGTGGAGCGCACACGCTGCCCGTCCATCATCGCGTCGACCTCATGCGCCAGGAAGTGACCATTGGGCATCCACGTGTAAACGTCCGATGCGAACGACACCCCGCCCGTGCTGCCGTCGGGTTGCAGCGCGATGAGGGTGGTCTCCCACGCTCCGGCAACAACGTCCAGCCGGCGGTGGTGTCCGCTGTGGAAAGTTGCTTGTGTCATGGCGACTCCGTACTGGGTGAGGCGGTATAGGGTTCAACCAGGGCGCGCAGCAGCTCCATGCCCGTGGCAGTAGTGGTGGGCGCAGCGGTGCCTTCGCGCTGGACGAAACCGGTCCAGTCCGCGCCGGCCACCCGTCTCAGCTCCGTCGGTTCCACCGGCAGCCAATGCATGGGCCAGAAAGGCAGGCGTCTCTGCCCCACCCTGCCGCGCTGCAGTTCGATCAGGCCGCTGTGGCTGCTGGCACCCAGCACCCGGGAATATGCCACCTGCAGGCCATCGTCCGGGCCTTCCATGTATTGCACAAAGCGCGCGCCATCGAACAGCAATACGCCAGTGACGCCGGCATCACGGTTGAAACGTGCTGCGTCATCCACGATTCCGCACAGCCTGCCCCCGGTCTGGCCCAGCCGGCTGGCAGCAATATCCGCTGCCGCCTCGCTGGTATATACAACGGCTCTGATGGGCACGTTCGACCTCCCTGCAGTGGGCTCCCAACCGTAGCAGAAGGCCGGTTGAGGCAGCACAGCAGGCGCAGCCTGAAACAGAACAATTCAGTGAAATGTGAAAACGAACCCGAAAAGGATTCACGCCATGCACTGCTGCCCCATGGCATGAAACAGGTCCGCCTGCGAGATCGACTTCATGCCTGACACCGGACTCTTCTACGTCTTTTCAGTGGACTTCGCGACCGATGCGCGAGGCTGCATCGATCAGGTCACCGCTATCGCCTTCCGCTGCAACCAGTGCCACCACGTGTCCCGCGCCGACGCGGAGCTCAAGCGGATGACGGGGGGCACGCTGCTGACCTGCGGAAGGTGCGGGTCGCACCAGGCCGTCAGCAACGCGCGCCTGGTGGACGGCGAACATCTGGCGGCAACCGGCCAATCTGCAGCAGCGACCGACCAACGCTGAGCGTGGTTCCGACGCGCGCCCAGTGCCCGGCGTGAGGGGAATGCATGCATCTGCGCGCTCGATGCGCATCCGCCGTTCACTGCATCTACCCCGCACCCCAACACTGGCCGGGATAGCCTCGTCGCTCCTTCCCTGCTGGAGCGCACCATGGCCATCAAGACCGCTGAAGACCTTTTCATCCACGAACTGTCCGACATCTACAGTGCCGAGAAGCAGCTGACCAAGGCCCTGCCGCGCCTCGCCCGGGCCGCAGAGAACCCCGCACTTGCCGCCGCGTTCGAGACACACCTTGAGGAGACCCAGGGCCAGATCGAGCGCATCGACCAGGTGGTGGAGGTGCTGGGCATCCGCCTGAAGCGGATCAAGTGCGCGGCGATGGAAGGCCTGGTGGAAGAAGGCAAGGAAGTCATCGAGAGCATTGAAAAGGGCCCGGTGCGCGATGCAGCACTGATTGGCGGCGCGCAGAAAGTCGAGCATTACGAAATCGCTTCCTACGGCACCATCGCCGCGCTGGCCAAGCAGCTCGGATACAAGGACGCTGTGCCGTTGCTGCTGGAAACGCTGGAAGAGGAAAAGGCCACGGACGAGAAGCTGACCCTGCTGGCCAAGAGCGGCGGCAACGCCAAGGCCGCCCAGGCCGCGTGATCGCAGGTGCACCGCAGATCAGCCTACGCGTCGCTCCCTCAAGGGGGGGCGGCGCGCTTCTGCGCGAGGATAACGTATGCATCCTGATCTACTTGGATGGACCGCCACAGCCGTACTGATGGCCACGCTGGTCCGGCAGATGGTCAAGCAATGGCACTCGCCTCACCCGGAAACCGTCTCGAAGTGGCTTTTCATCGGGCAGATGACCGCGTCTACGCTGTTCACGATCTACAGCGCGCTGCTGGGTGCCACCGTGTTCGTGGTCACCAACCTGCTGTTGCTGGCAACCGCGCTGATCGGACAGCTGCTGGCGTGGCGCCGCAGGCGTGCGACGGCTTCGAGCTCATATGGAAGGACGCCTTGATTGTTGACGTTGCGTCTACACCGGCTTGATGCGGGTACTCACGCGTTCACGTTTACCGTTGTCGTGCCCCCGCACGAAGCGGTGCAATCAATGAGGAAATGTCATGCAGCGCGATCAGAAAGACCTGCCCCATCCGGATGACGACACGGCTGCGGTGCCTGCTGCCAGCGCTGGACAGGCCAAGGCCCACAACAGTGCCAATCATGATCAGGCGTTGACGGAGACGTTCCCGGCCAGCGATCCGATCTCTCCCTTCGTCGCCGCCGCCACGCCGGATGAGCAGGCGCAACGGCTTGGCAAGCGCGTGACGCCCGCTCGGCAGGACAAGGGTGAGGGGGACGACGGAGCTGGCCAGTGATCGGGCCTGCGCTCCCGCCGAGGGGGCCGGGCAGCCCGCGCCCGTCAGGCGGCTCCGGCGCGTTGGTCCGTGGTGCCGAAGACGAACAGGCAGTGGAGGCCTGACACCTCGGAGCCCGCCATGGAACAGCCCACCGCCCTGCTCATCATCGATCTTTTCAGCCTGTTCGACTTTCCACAGGGGCGGCAACTGGCTCCGTACGCCGTACGTGCAGCCCAGCGCACCGCCCGCCTGCGTGCTGCATTCGACGCGCACCGCTGGCCGGTGATCTACGCCAATGACAATTTCGGCAACTGGCAGCGCGACTTCCCGCAGCTGGTCGAGGCCTGCCGGCAGAAGGGCGGAGCCTCGGCGCAGATCGTCGAGTACCTTGCCCCCAGCGAGGAACACTACTTCATCCTCAAGCCGAAGCACTCCGCCTTCCTCGCCACGCCACTGCCGGTGCTGCTGTCCGAGCTCGGCACCCGGCGATTGGTGCTGGCCGGCATGGCACTGGACGCGTGCGTGCTGGCCACTGCCATCGATGCCAACTCGCGCGAGTACGCGACGGTGGTCGCCCGGGAAGCGGTCGCCGCCCTGCCGGACCGCCGCCAGCCGGCCCTGCAGACACTGCAGCGATCGGGCGCCGTCGAAGTACTCAGCAACCGCCAGATCATCGCTTCGCTGTCATCCACGTCCTCATATCAACGCACGGGCCTGGCACCACCGCGCTGAACCGGGCCTCTCGCCAGCGTGCGCTTCTTCGCCGGCGGCCGCGGCATCCCAGCGCGATAATCGACCTGGCATACCGGGCAGAAGAAGGTGCGCCGATGCGTGGTGCCCATGTAGACCTTGCTGACCGGACCACCACAACGGGGGCATGTCCGCCGGGTGTGCACCTGCCAGTGCTTTTTCAGCTCGAACCCGCGCTTCCAGCGCAGGAAGTCGAAACTGTATTCGCGGGCCTGCTTGACCAGGTCGGCAAGCTTGCGCGGCGGAAGATCACCAACAGGGTTGGCCGGGTGGACCCGGATGCGGAACAGCACCTCGTTCTTGATGATGTTGCCCACGCCGGAGAACAGCGTCTGGTCCAGCAGGGCATCGCAGACCAGGACATCGGGCATCGACTTCAGGCGACGGCGGGCAAGCCGGGGGTCCCACAGGTCGCTCATCACGTCGGCGCGCCAGTCGTAGACCTCGTCCAACGGCTGATCGATCAGCTTCACCGAGCAGGTGTAGAAGTTCAGTTCGCCGTTGTCAAAGCGCAGCGATATCCGCGCTGGCGTCTCCTTGCGTTCGTCGATGCGTCAGCTGCCGAACATCATCAGGTGGATGCGCAGACTGACGTGGCTGAACTCCAGCAGGAAATGCTTCCCCCAGCTGCGCACGGCCCGCACCCGGCGTCCCTCCAGGCAGGCCAGGTCGAGCGTGCTGTTGCCACTGACGCCACGGACGGTCTTTCCCTTGAACCTGGCGGCGGCCTCGCGCAGCAGCACGATGGAAGGACCTTCAGGCATTGGCGTGCTCCAGCATCGACTGCAGTTGCAGTGCATTGGGCACGGCGTGGCCGTGCGCCATGTTGTCAAGGATGATCCACGCCTCCCCCGCCTGGGCGGCCTCTACTGCGGCGGCCACCAGACTGCAGAGCTGCGGTTGCTGGTAGGCGCTGTAGTACATGCGCGGCTGCCCGTGCCACCGCCAGTAGCTCCAGTGCCTGGCTCCGCCCGGCTGATCAGCCCCTGCAACCCGGGCGGGATCGGCCGCGACCCGGGCAATGCCGTGGTCATCCAGCAGCGCGTCGGCCTTGTCGTCGAACCAACTCGGGTGGCGTGGTTCGCAGGCGACCCGCACGGCGCTGCGCCGGCGCAGCGCCCGGAAGAAGGCCGAGGCCGTGCGGCCATCGTAGGCCAGGCTCGGCGGCAGCTGCAGCAACAGGGCGCCCAACCGATCACCCAGATGCGCCGCCGCGTGCAGGAACGTGTCGAGCAACGGCGCAGCACCGCGCAGGCGCGCGTCATGGGAAATGGCCTGCGGCATCTTCACCGAGAAACGGAAACCGTGCGGCACGCTGGCCGCCCAGCGCGCATACGTGGCGGGCTGATGTGGTCTGTAGAACGACGAATTGATCTCCACGATCGGAAAGCGCGATGCATAGCGCTGCAGCGCACTGTCTCCCGCAGCAAACGCATGGGCGATGTCCGTGGGCAGCGACCACCCTGCGCAGCCCACGGCGACCGGGTGGCCCGGTCGCGGATGACGGAGTTCACGTGCCATGGCGCTACGGTGGCGACAGGCTCGTAGCAACATGGTGAACACACGTTGGCTGCGGCGTGAAGCCTGTGCCGCCGGGCGTGGCGGGCCTGCAGCCGTCAGGTTGCCGTGTATCGGCCATCGCTGCTCAGAGGCTGGCGTTGACCATGGCGCCTGCCGGTTGCTGTGGCATCGGCATGGAATGCCCGTTGCGCGGTGCAACGCGTTCGTGGGTGGCGGCCAGGACCTGGTTGACCCGATGGAGCGTGCCACGTCCACCGGGCTCGATACCGATGATGTAGACGAAGCGGCCGTCGCAGCGCGACTGCGCCGATTCAAGCCCCTCGGTTTCAGAAATCACGCGCTTCAGTGCCTTCTCCCAGGCCCTGCCGGGGGGCGATGACAGTTCCACCACCACTGCGGTTTCCCCGCAGTCCAGCGGCATCACGTCCACGCGCAGAATGCGCGGCGCCCGGTTGGTCTCGGTGCTACCCATTTCCAGTCCTCCTCGGCCAATGACGGCGGAAGTATCCACGTCCGGCGCCAAGGCGTCGTCAAGAATGGATGGCCGTTGCGTGCAGGCCTCGACCGCCTTCGCGACGTGCTGCTGGAGGCGAGCTCCTTCGCCCTGCTCTGCCCAGCGACAAAGCGGTCTGTGGAGAGCGGCCACGCCACTAACAGGTCTTCTTTTCATGCATGGGCACCCTGATCTGACAGGAGCCCAGTGCTTGCGCGCAGTCACACCTTCGCACTTTGGTCGTTGACCTGTTGACGCCAAAAAATGACGCTAACGACACCGCGATAGCTTTCCTGACGCCAGTGCGCGGTCGAGATCCCAGGCAATACCGGCTACGGCCGGGTCGCATCCCCAATACCTGTCACCGCATCGTCCTTCACACGGAATGGCCTGGCCTGCCGTGGTGGACGGCTGCGCCTTGCCCATATCCATGGAGATCCGCAATGCGCCTTGCCACGTTCTTCCTTGCCCTTGTTTTCAGCACTTTTGCCGGGGCCGCACATGCCCAGGTCGTGACCCTCAACAAGGGTGGGTTCGTATTGACCTATGACTGCAGCATCCACAGCGCGACCCGGTACGAATACACGTTGGTGGCTGACACCGGCTCGGCGGCCCGCCCGTCCAGCTTCTACAAGGACCCGGACCTGCCGGCAGGCTGCCTCGGCCAGACCAGCACCGCCTCCTATGCCAGCGTGCGGTCCGGCTATGACCGGGGACATCTGGTGACGTCCAATCACATGGACTACGACGCTACTTACATCCGCCGCGCCAACTACATGACCAACATCGTGCCGCAGGTGTCCAGCTTCAACCAGGGCATCTGGGTGAAGGCCGAGAACGTGGCCGAGTGCTACCGGGACATCGCCCCGGTCGACGTCTATGGCGGCGTTGTCTATGGCGATGCGTCCAATGACCATTTCCTGGCCAGCCATGGCATTCCGACCCCGGAATTCTTCTGGAAGACGATCATCACCAAGGATCCAAACACCGGCACCGCCAAGGCCATCAGCTGGATCATTCCCAATGAAACGGGTCTGGGCAGCCTGGACAGTTATCTGGTCACCATCGCGGATCTGGAAGAGCTGCTGGGTGCCAGCTACGTGGCGATCAACGCGCCGGCGTCGCTGAAGAACATGCTGCCCAGCGCCAGCTGGCCGCTGCCGAGCGGATGCGATCTGAGCTGAGCGCCGGATGGCCCGGCAGAGCCTTCTCCGCCGGGCCTGCGCTGCGTGAGGACCCTGCCTGATCTGCCTCTGCGCCCCGCGTCAGGGTGCGACGCCGGCGCGCGCGGCATCCGGCCTGCGGCGGTAATGCAACGCAAACAGATACAACCCGGTGAACAGCTGCAGGAACAACGGCGGCAGCGGCGAGTAGGTGAGCCAGTCCGGTGGTTCGCCCTGCCCCATCCAGCGCGCCACGAAGTTGGCGATCACTGTCAGGGTGAAGACGATAGACGTCCAGCGGTGCACCGGACGCGCCCAGCTGCCGGCCCTCACTGCGGCGTCCTCGCGGCAGTCTTCGCAGGGCGCTCGATCATCTTCCAGCCATTGCCGGACGGATCACGGAATCCGGCATCCACTGCACCATAGCGCTCCACCGGCTCCTGGGTGAATTCCACCCCACGTGCCAGCAGCCGCTCGTAGCTGGCGCGGCAATCGTCCACCGCCAGCACCAGCGGCGGCATCGCACCCTTGGCCA
Organism: Stenotrophomonas sp. 1278; assembly: GCF_029892765.1. Taxonomy (NCBI): domain Bacteria; kingdom Pseudomonadati; phylum Pseudomonadota; class Gammaproteobacteria; order Lysobacterales; family Lysobacteraceae; genus Stenotrophomonas; species Stenotrophomonas sp. 1278. The sequence goes on along the minus strand of NZ_JARXWD010000001.1, from coordinate 225,063 downwards.
CCATCTGCTGCAGGGTCAGCGCAGTGGCCGCATCGTGTACCGGCGGCCCCGGTTTGAACAGGCCAAGCTGGAAACCGCCCTCGCCGCCCGAATGCACCGTGAGCCAGCGATAGTCGCCGTTGCCGACATCGGTATGCACCTGGAAGCCGAGTGCGTTGACGTAGAAATCGAGTGCCGCATCCTGGTCGTGCACATACAGGCCGACCACATTCACCATGCCAGTCATAGGATCCTCCCTCAGGTGGGATCTACGCTAACAAGGCCGGTGCGGCGGCGCTTCTCCAAAACTGCGATCTTCAGGTCCGGGCGCCGTGCGGCACGCGCATGGCACTCCGGCACCGGGCCCTGCGCCGGGGCAGCGGTCCGCTCGCTGTCGCGGAGGGCGCCGGGGCTGTCGCCGGTGATGTCACGAAAGATGCGGCCAAAGGTGCCCAGGCTGGTCCACCCGGTCTGCAGTGCGATCTCGGTGATCGGCAGGTCGGTATCGCGCAGCAGGGCGACAGCGCGCTCGATGCGGCGGCTGAGCAGATAGCGGTGCGGCGGCACCCCGAAGGCGTCCTTGAAGGAGCGCGCGAAATGGGCCACGGAAACCGCACTGATCCCGGCCAGCCGCGCCACCGGCCAGTCTTCATGGCTGGCCCGGTCCATGTGGTCTTTTGCACGCAGCAGGCGGCGCAGCAGTTCCGGGCTCTGGGTCATGGCGTGGCCACCCTGCGCAGCAAGGATCGTGCAGCATGCCGGGCCGCCGCTGCCTCGGTGCACAGCCACTCACGGAAGTGCGCGACTTTCGGTGCGTTGCTGCGTCCTGCCGGACTGGCAAACCAGAAGCTGCGGCCATCGCTGGCCACGCCTTCGTGAGCCTGCACCAGGCGGCCCGCATCCAGCTCGGCCTTGAACAGGATCGGCGAGCCGATGGCGATGCCTTGGCCGGCGATCGCTGCGGCTACGTCCAGATGCTCGGCAGCGAAGTTGGTGGCGAAGCGCTCCGCCCCGGGTGCCGGTGTCTGCGCGAATGCCTGGAACCATAGCGCCCACCAGTCCGGACGCCCCAGCAATGGCACATCCGGCAGCCGCGCGCCGCCCAGGCCGGTGGCGGCTTCAAGCAGCGCGGGCGCGCACAGTGGCGTGAACACGCTGGGGAACAGCTCCACGGCGTGCAGCCCCGGCCAGTCGCCGTGACCGTTGCGGATGGCCGCATCGAAGCGCCCGCCTGCCAGGTCCTGCGACTCCGCCGACAGATCAAGCTCCAGCACCTGTTGCGGATGCCGGGCGCGGAAGCCACCCAGCCGCGGCGTCAGCCAACTCGTGCCCAACGTAGGCAGTGCGGTCAGGCGCAGGCGGGTGGCATCCATGTCGGCGGCGCGCATGAAACTGGCACGCAGGGCATCGAAGGCGCGGGTAGCCTCCTTTGCGACGCTGGCACCGGCCTCGGTCAGTTCGACGTGCTGGGCGTGGCGCAGGAACAGTCGTGCACCGGTCTGCTCTTCCAGGCGCCGGACGTGATAGCTGACCGATGCCGCCGTGGTGTCCAGTTCTTCCGCGGCCCGCGCAAAGCTGCCCAGCCGCGCCGCGGCCTCGAAGGCACGGATGGCAACGAGCGACGGCAGGTGGCGGTGGGCGACCATAAGTGTGGCTTAGCCTGAGCCTCGATATCCGCGTAGTCAATCCCCCATACGACGCCGAAGATGAGGCCTCGGACAACGGGGATCAGACATGCAGCGACGTGGATTTCTGGGCGGCCTTGCCGCGTTGTACGGTGCCGGCGCCTTCGGGCTGTGCCTGCCGCTGGGCGCCACCCCTCCCCATGCCGGCAGAGACCATGCCAATGACTGGCGTTGGCTGCAGGGCAACTGGAACGTGCGTCACCACCGGCTGCAGGAACGCCTGGTGGCCGACACGCGCTGGGTGGACTTCACCGGCATCAGTGCGGTCTGGCTGACCCTGGGCGGGCTGGGCACGATCGATGACAACCTGATGCAGCTGCCCGGCGGCGCCTACCGCGGCCTGGGTGTACGTGCCTTCGATCCGGCTTCCGCCACCTGGGCAATCTGGTGGCTGGATGGCCGCGCTCCCAGCCGCTTCGAAGCACCGGTGCGTGGCGGCTTCAGCGGTACAGGCGGCAGCTTCCGTGGTGCGGATTCCTTCAAGGGCCAGCCCATCCAGGTCTGGTTCCGCTGGCACGACATCCACGCTGCGCAGCCGTGGTGGGAGCAGGCATTCTCCGCGGACAACGGCTAGCACTGGGAAGTGAACTGGCGCAACTGGTTCACCCGCACGGCAGCGATACCCTCGCCGTTGCCGCTGCAGTCGGATGCGCCCCGCGACTTCGACTTCCTGGTCGGCCGTTGGACCGTGCAGCATCAGCGACTGCGCGAACGCCTGTCTGGCAGCAACCGCTGGGACCACTTCGATGGCACGCTGCACAACTGGCCGGTGCTGGGCGGCTTCGGCAACGTTGGCGACAACGTCATGAACTTCCCCGCTGCGACCGTACGCGGCATGGGCATCCGCGCATGGGATGCCAGCAGTGGCCAGTGGTCGAGCTGGTGGTTGGATGGCCGCGATCCCACGCGGATCGGCGCACCGGTCCGCGGCGGTTTTGTCGATGGCATCGGCACGTTCATGGGAGACGACCAGCTGCGGGGACAACCGATCAGAACGCGGGTGATCTGGTCGCGGATCACCTCGCGTTCCGCACGCTGGGAACAGGCGGCATCCACAGACGGCGGAGCGACCTGGGAGACCAACTGGATCAGCGATTTCGAGCGGCAGGCATGAATGCGCTTGCCTCACTGGTCGCGCTTGCGGTCGCGGTCGCTGGACTGCTGGGGGGTGATGCCAGCCGGGAGGCGTTGGCACTCGACCCTCACGCAGAGCGTTTCGCACCAGGCATCGCGTCGACCCGATACAGCGAAATCCGCCTGACGCTGAGCCCCGACGGACGCACGGCGCTCTGGTTCAGCCGTGACCGGCCTGGCGGCGAAGGTGGCCATGACATCTGGTTTTCGCATCTGCAGCACGGCCAGTGGAGTCCCGCGCGCCCGGTTCCGTTCAACACACCCGGCCGCGATTTCGACCCTGCGTTCACCGCCGATGGTCGCTTCGTGCTGTTCTGCTCCGATCGCCCCGGTGGCCTGGGCGGCGATGACCTGTACAGGGTGCCCGTGCAGGGCCTGCAGTTCGGTGCCGTTGAGCATCTCGGGTCTGCCGTCAACAGTCCCGCCAACGAGTTTGCGCCGATGCTCGCACCCGACGGTGGCACCCTGCTGTTCTCCAGCGACCGAGCAGGTGGCGCCGGTGGCCACGATCTGTATGTCGCGCGGGTGGACGATGGCCAACTGCAACCTGCGCGGCCGGTGGAAGGCGCGGTCAACACGGCCGCGCAGGAATTCGACGCCACCTTCCTGGGCGATGGCCGGACCATCGTTTTCGCACGCGCACAGGACTTCGGCAGTTCGCGGGTCGAGCAGTTCGCGGCACGCGCGTTCGGTGGCCGCTACGCGCCCGGCATGCGACTGCCCGCACCCGTCAACGACGGTGCGAGCGACAGCTATGGCGCCATGCTCGACTGGTCCCGCCCTGGCACGCTCACCTATTCAGCGCGTCGCGGCGATGGCGCCAGCCTGGACCTGTACCGGGTGAGCTATCGGCTGCCACCGTCCCTGTCGATTCCGGGGCCCCCGGTTCGTCGATAGAAAAAGAGCCCCCGAAGAGAGCATCCACATGCCTTCCGTACAACAGCTTGCCTGCCGCTGTGGCGAAGTGACGTTGAACCTGACCGGCACACCCATCGCCTGCGTCGACTGCTGCTGCAACAGCTGCCGCGCCGCAGGCCTGCGTCTGCAGCGCCTGCCCGGCGCCCAGCGGCTGCTCGGACCGCATGGAACTACCCGTTTCGTCATGTATCGCAAGGACCGGGTGGAGTTCCTGGCAGGAGTGGAGCGCCTGGCCGCGTTCCGCCTCTCAGCCGACGCCGGCACCCGTCGCGTGCTGGCCACCTGCTGCAACACGCCACTGTTTCTTGAACTGACCGGCGGCCACTGGCTTAGCCTGTATGGCGGGCTGTGGCCGGAGGATGCCCGGCCGCCGCTGCAGATGCGCACCATGGTGGGCGATCTGCCCGATCCCTCCGTGCTGCCCGCCGATGTACCCAACCTCAAGCAACACTCGCTGCGCTTCTATGCCCGATTGATGAAGGCCTGGATTGCGATGGGCCTGCGCAGCCCGGATATCCGCATTGAAGGACAGGTCCATGCCTAAGCCAGACAAGATCGAGATCGAGAGCATCACCTCGCCCGGCAGGACCCAGTGGGTCGACCGGGGCAAGTACAGCGCCATGCGCAGCGCCCTGCTCGGCGTGCTGCCGCAGACGCCGCCCGGGGTTTCCGTTGCCATTGCCAAGCAGTCATTGCTGCCGGCGCTGCCTGCAGATCTGTTCCCCGCAGGCGCAACCGCAGGCTGGTGGCTGAAGGCCGTGCAGCTGGATCTGGAAGCCAAGGGCGTGATCGAGCGCGCAGCGGGCAAGCCCGTGCGGTTGTTCAAGCATGCGGTCGTCGGTCGAACGGCGGTGACGTCATGAGCGGTCCATCCAACGATGCGCCTTCATCGTCGCGCAGGTCACTGCTGATCGGTGCTGGACTGTTGCTGGCCATGGGATGGCCGCCCAGCGTGCGCGGCGCCAGCGCGGGCCTGCGCGAGCCCATGGATGCGGCAGCATTCGCCGCCCGCCGGCGCTGGGTCCGCACACCGTTCGGGCGCATCGCCTGCGTGCAACAAGGGAAAGGTCCGGCCGCACTGTTCCTGCACGGGTTCCCGTTGAGCGGCTTCCAGTGGCGGCATGTGATCGCGCAGCTTTCCTCGTCCCGCCGCTGCATTGCACCGGATTTCATGGGCCTGGGCCACAGCGCGGTGGCGGCCACGCAGGACCTGTCTCCGCAGGCACAGAGCGACATGCTGGTTGCGTTGCTTGATGCGCTGTCCGTTGCGATGGTCGACCTGGTTGCCAATGACAGTGGCGGCACCGTGGCCCAGTTGTTCGCTGTGCAGCACCCGAGCCGCGTGCGCACGATGCTGCTGACCAACTGCGACGTGCACCAGAACAGCCCGCCGGTGCAGATGAAGAACTCGCTGGCCGCCGCACGCGCAGGCACCTATCACCAGAAGATTGTGCGCCACCTGCAGGATCGCGGTTACGCGCGATCAGCGGCCGGTATCGGTGGCTCGGCTTATGTGGATCCGGCACATTTCAGCGATGAGGCCATCGAATACAGTTTTCGCCCGCTGGTATCTTCGCCCCTGCGCCAGCAGCAGCTCAATGGCCACCTCGCGGCGTTCGAGCCCAATCCGCTGGTGGCCATCGAAGCCTCGCTGCAACGCAGTACGATTCCCACGCGCATGGTGTGGGGAACGGCCGATCCCCTCTTTCCGGGGCGCTGGGCCGAGTGGCTGCACCAGACGCTGCCGGCATCGCGCGGTATCCGCTGGGTGGAAGGCGGACGCCTGTTCTGGCCTGAGGAACAGCCTGAGCTGCTTGCCGATGAGGCCCGGGCGCTTTGGCGAGTCTGATTGGCCTGCCTGACCCGATGCGCCAGCCCCTGGGCTGGCGCCCCGCCCGACTCAACGCGCCATGGCCCGTGCAGCGTGTTCCTGGGACATCTGCTCCCGCTCCTGCTGCTGGCTCACCTGCTCAGAGCTTGCCGCCAGCGACTGGCCCTGCTGCAGCTCGCGCACGTGCTCGCTGACCGGCGTAGCCACTGCCTGCGCAGTATCGGTGCGGGCGATCTGACGATCGGCGGCGTGCGGCTGGCCCTGCACCGCGAACGCGTACCTGCCGTCGTCACTGAGCACGGCCTCGTCGATCCGCTGCATGCCCTTGGCCTTGGCCGCGACCAGCAGGGCCATGCCCAGCCGTTCGCTCATCTCGTCAGGCTGGCGCCCCATCGCCTGGTCGAGGCTGCTCACCGCGCCTTGGCTCTGCAGCCACATGCCGTGGTCCGGGCTGACGGTGTGCCGTGGGTCCTGCCGGGGCAGCAGCGGTGAGGGCGGCGCGAGCGACTGCAGGTGCTCGCCCTGCACGGCAGCATCGATCTTCTGCAGATCCTTGCCGCCCGCCGCGGCGATATGGAACAGGCGTTCGGCCATGCCATAGGTGGATTGCCCCTGGTTGCGCGCCAGCCCCAAGGCGAAGGCGTCCACATCCTGCTGCGGCCTGCCGTTGCCGTCCTCTGCAAGCACCTGCCACGATGGCCCCAGCATCGGGTTGTCCCCGACCATCGACTGGGTACGCTCCATCAGCATGCGCATCTGGGCCTCGCTGAAGCTCAGGGTAGTGAGCTCACCGGCCTTCACCGGTCCGCGATCACCGCTGGGGTCGCCGGACAGTGCCGCGTTGGCCATTCCGGCAATCTGCTCACCCTGCGCATGGCCGCGCAGGTCGAAGGTGAATTCATAGCGGCGCTGCGCCCTGTCTTCCTGCCCGTCGGCGTCGTAGGCGCTGACCCGGGTTGCCGGCAGGTTGCCGTTGTACTGCACGCTGCGCAGTTCGGTGCGGCTGCCGTCCTCGCGACTGACCTGCACCACGTCGCCGCTGTTGCGTGCACCCGCCAGGTCCAGGCCGTACGTGTCGCCATAGCCGACCTTCAGCCGCGTCTGCGAACTCATGCCCAGCCGCTCGACCGTCGCCAGATCCTGCACGCCCGGGGTCTGGCCGCTCAGGGTGCCGTTGTCGATGAACTGTTCATAGGCCTGGCGGCCTTCGGCTTGATCCAGGTCGAACGTGGCAGTGCGGACGGCAGCGTGACCGAGCGCGTCCTGCCGACCGGCAATCGCGCTGAACCTGCCGGCACTGAATCCCATGCCGTTGAAGGCTTCCACCGCCTCGTTCGGCCCGGTGGTGACGCGCACCCGGCCATCATCCAGGCGATCCACGCGGTAGCTGGCACCGCTCGCCTCGGTCGTCTGGCTCTGCATGGCGATGTTGCGGAAGCTGCCTTCCAGTGCGGTGCCGGTGAACTGCTGGCCATCCAGGGTGACGCTGGCCCCCTTGGGAATGGTCTGCGGATCGAACGGGTTGATGCGGGTGGGATCGACGTCCACCGCCTCGCTGGGCAGGCTGACCCTGTAGCGCCCGCGTACGCCGGTGCTGCTGGTGTCCTGGAAGCCGGCACCTTTCGCGCTTGCCCCGACCACCGACTCCATCGTGAGCAGGTAATCCCTGCCGCCATCGGGCGTCGGGCTGCCGGCCATGTTCAGCGACGTCCCCTGGAACTGCGATGCGAGACTGGACGCTGCGCGCTTGTGCTCGGTACCCACTTTCAACGCGCCGTCGCCCTCGTTCAACGTGACCGAGTAACCACCGGCGGCGGCCCGCACCTCGCTGTTGGCCGAGGTGTAGGTCGGATCGAACGACGCCGAGGCGGCATCGCGCGGCGCATCCTGGGTTGCGCCTTGCTTGCTGGTCTGGGCATTCATGCCGTGACCTCCTTGAACAGTGACGCGCTGATTATAGGACGCGGTGTGCGCAGCACGTTCACATCGCGCCGCAGCCGCATCCACGATAGTGATGGCCATCCCATTCCACGCCGAGGGTCCATGCCCCACTCCCTCGCCCGCCCGCAGCGATGGCGCCGTCACGGCCGCAAGCTGCTGCCATACCTGCTGGGCCTGTATCTGCTGTACCTGTTGGCGGGCAATGTTTTCCTCAATACGCCGCTGTTCGATCAGGTCACCAATCGCAAGCCGCACAAGTTCGTGATGACCACCGGCCCGGCGATCACGCTGCTGCCGGGGCATGTCATCGCCTGGAATGTGCAGATGCGCGGCCACGTCAATCACACGGTGTATGTGCTGCGCGCGGACCGCGCCAGTGCACGCTTGGCATTGCTGCCGCTGTTCCAGCGCGAGGTGCGCGTGCCGTCGCTGCACGCGACCGGGGTGGCCGCCGAGATCGCGCGCGTGGAGGAGGCCATTCCCTCACCACCGCGCGGCGATCGCGGCTGGACGTTGCGGTTCGATGCCATTCATAGCGAAACCATCCGCAGCGTCCGCGTGGGCAAGCTGCTGATCGTTGGCCAGGGCAGCGGCACGGTCGGTTTCGTGAAGCAACTGCGTGGTGGTCCCTCGGAACTGCTGGACTCGGAGGTGGCGTTCGCTGATGCCGACGTCAGCCTTGACGGCACCCAGCTGCTCGGCGACATGCAGTTGAAGACGCAGTTCTCCTACCCACGGCATTACCGCGATCAGGCACCCGGGCTGGCAAAGCTGGGGCTGCTGCATGCCGTGCTGGAGGTGCAGGCGCGCAGCCAGGGCCTGCGCCTGGATACGGACACGCAACGTCCTTCCATTGCCAGCGCCGCCGTGCCGGGGCAGCTGCAGGCCGCGATCACCCTGGACCAGGGCGCGCTTCAGCCCGGCAGCCATGCGGTCTGGCGGGTTCCCCTGCAGATGGGAGCTGGCGCCCCCGACCGCGGAACGCTGGCAGTGCAGCTGGATACCGCCCGCGATATCCGCCTGCAGGCGCGGTTGCCGCAGCGCGAGGGCACAGGCGCTGCGCTGGACGCGGATCTGACCATCACCGGCCGGCACATTCCATTCGCCGAACCCAGCGAGATGCTGGGCCGCACCTCCGGGACGGTCAAGGGCGAATGGACCTTCACCTCGCTCAACTGGATTCCCGCACTGTTCGTGCAGAAACCCTGGTTCCAGCTGCAGGGCGGTGGCGTGCTGCGCGCCGACCTGCGCCTGCAGAACGGCGAGCTGGCCGCTGGCAGCAGCGTCGACATTCCTGCAGCGCGGGCGGTGGCCGAAGTGGCCGGCGTGCACATGCAGGGAACGGCCAGCGCCCATGGCCAACTGCAGGCCGGGACGCCGACGCACGCAGTACTGGCAGTGAAGCTTCCCACGTTCAATGCGCGTGCAGGCGGCGCCAAGGGTGCCACGCTGTTCGATGGGCGCGACCTGGCACTGACACTCACCGGTGACGGTCGCCTGCGCGAGCTGCGCAAGGGCGTGCGCGCGCAGCTGCGCTTCGATGACGCAAGCATTCCAGACCTCACCGCCTACAACCGCTACCTGGGCAACGGCCAGGTGCGGCTGCTGGGAGGCGCTGGCCAGGTGAGCGGCGACGTTGAACTGGATACCCAGGGCCGGGTTGGCAATGGCAGTGTCCGCCTGCGCAGCCAACGCGCACGCCTGCAGGTGGCCGGGCTTGGCCTGCAGGGCGACGCCCGCGTTGATGGCAGGCTGCGGCGTGGCGATTTCAGCCAGCGCCGCTTCGATCTGGGCGGTAGCGTGATCGAGCTGCGCAACGTGCAGGTGGGTGAGCAGCAGCGTTCACAGCCGTGGTGGGGCCGGGTCACCATCGCCCGCGGTGACATCGATGCGCAGTCACCGTTCCAGGTGGACGCACGCGCGGATCTTGCCATGCGCGACGCGGGCCCGCTGCTGGCGTTGTTTGCCGAGCGCAGCGATTACCCGCGCTGGGCATTGTCGCTGCTCGACTCCGGCCAGGTGGATGCACATACGCGCCTGCGCTGGCGCGCCGGGCATCTGGTACTGGATGGACTGCAGGCGGAGAACGAGCGCCTTTCGCTGCGTGCGCGGCTGGATCTGCTGGACCAGCGCAAGCGGGGCGACCTCTACCTTCGCTGGGGCCTGCTGGGTGCCGGCATCGAGCTGGATGGGCAGCGCCGCCAATGGCATCTGGCCGGTGCGCGGGAATGGTTCGACGGTCGGCCTGCGTTGCTGCCCGGTGCTGCAGCGGCCAGCGACGGTGGCACTGCGGACTGACCTGAAGGCTGCATCCAGTCGCGACGCCTTTACGTACAACGCACTACCGCAGTTCGCGATAGTGCAGGAGGAAAGACACCATGAATGTCCGCAGGCAAGCAGTTGGCCTTCTGGGCTGGGCCATCGTCACTTTTCTGGCGGCCGCGCTCGGCGCGCGTGCCTCGATCTCGGCAGCGGATTTCTACACAAGCCTGGCGTTGCCGGCATGGGCACCGCCGGCCAGCGTGTTCGGTCCGGTGTGGACGGTGCTGTACGCATTGATGGCACTGGCGGCGTGGCTGGTGTGGCGCCAGGGCGGATGGCGCGCGGCCGCGCCTGCGCTGGCACTCTATCTGCTGCAGCTGGCCCTCAACGTGCTGTGGAGCTGGCTGTTCTTCGGCTGGAAACAGGGGGCGTCGGCGTTCGCTGACATCGCACTGTTGCTGGCGCTGATCGTGGCCACGATCGTCGCCTTCCATCGCGTGCGTCCGGCGGCGGCATGGCTGCTGCTGCCTTACCTGGCATGGGTGACGTTCGCCAGCGCGCTCAGCTACGCGGTGTGGCAGGCCAATCCGGCCGTGCTTTAGCCGGGCAATGCCTGAGGGCCTTGCGCTGCGGGCCGCCACTGGCGCAGCGCGCTGCCCCTGAAGGCCTGCTCACCGCAGCCGGTCGGGCAGCGCAGTACACGCGCGGCAGACGTGCTGACAAGCCCATCGCCCTCCTGCGCCTTGAATACGACCTCGCAGCACAGGCAGCGCGCCACCAGCGAATACAGATGGACGATGCGGCCGCTGCCGGGATCCTGCAGTGCATTGACATCCAGCAGGTCGAAACGGCCGTTTTCAGGCGCTGGGCGCGATGGGCGAAGCAGGGAAGACGATGGCTGCAGGTTCACGTCGATGCGTCACAGAAGGATGAGCGACGACTGTAGTAGGCGCGATGTGCAGCAGATGTGCACCGCACCCATCAGGCTGCAGCAGCGCCCCCCAGTCGGTTGATCTGCGCGCATTCCAGCACCGGCGGCGGGTCCGGCATCGTCGCCAGCACGATCATCGCGCGGCCGATGGCTTCGTTGCTGGTCACCAGTGAGGGCAGGACGCGGCCCGCCGCCGCCATCAGGGGACCGCCAAAGCGATACAGCGGCTTCAACGCCGCATGACGGGTGCCGGTGCCCGTCACCGGGCGCACCCCGGCGGGACGCAGCATGACGGTGCGCACCGCGAGCTGCGCCAATGCGGCCTCGGTCTCGCCCTTGATGCGCAGGGGCATGATCCGGCTGTGGGGATTGGCATGGGCGCCGGAGACGTACAGGAACCGGCCGTCCGGATTCGCCTCGGCCCATGCTGCAGCCACGGCAAGGGTGGCATCGAGCGTCACCTTCCGATACTCGTCCTCGGCGGTGCCGACCGGCGGTGCTCCGGCACAATAGAAACATGCATCGAATCCGGCCAGCTGCGGGCCCACACCACGGGCGTGTTGGAAATCGGCCAGCACGATCTGCTCGATACGCGCGTCGAGCCGGGCCTTGCCGCGGACCAGGGCAGCGGTGCGCGCCACCTGCGGTGAAGCGAGGCAGGCACGGGCAACGCCCTGCCCGACCAGTCCGGTCGCGCCGGTCAGCAGAATCCGCAGCGGGCGTGTTTCGTACATGCGTTGACCTTGAGGAAGCCTAGAGTTTCACGAAGCGCTGGATCCGGCGGGCCAGCCAACCACTGAATACCAGCGGCGCATCCAGCGCGGAAACGCAGATGCACGGTACGCCCGGCGCCGTTACCGGCTGGTGCTCGACGTCCTCGTCCAGGTCGGCAACATCGCCGGGCGCGAACAGACCCAGCGCATCATTGTAGGAACCCCGCAGGATCTGTGTCAGTTCGCTGCGTCCATGGCTGTGCATCGGCAGGCATTTGCCCGGCGCGATCTTCAGCATGATCAGCGACGGCATCTGCTCGGCACGGATGCAATGCACTCCCGGCGCCATCCAGCGCCAGTTCAGCCGGCCCAGCGAATCGCCGAAGTATGGATGCAGCGACGTCGGCAGATGATCCGGATCCGCCTCGGGGCGTTCGCGCGGCATCGACCGCAGCGGGCCTGGCACCGCGTCGGCCTGGGCCTCGACGAGCTGCGCAAGCATCGCTTCGCGCAGGCCCGCCCGCCGCGCCTCGTCCGCCACCGGCTGGGTCTGCTCCAGCAGTGCGGCACCGATGGCCTCCGCTTCGCGCAGCCGCTGGCGGCAGTGCGGGCACTGCTCCAGATGGGTGCCGGCGACGATGCTCAACGGTGCCGGCAGAGCACCGGCGGCGTAGCTCATCAGCGTCGACTCATGCAGGTGGTGGTGCGGATTCATGGTGCACCCCCGACCTTGGACTGCAACTGCAGGAACGCTCGTCGCAGGTGTGATTTGACCGTACCCAGCGGCATGCCCAGCGCCTGCGCGATCTCGCTGTGGCTCTTGGCCTCGAAGTAGGACATGCGAACCAGACGCGCCTGCGTGGCCGGCAGTTCATTGATGCGCTGGCGCAGGCGGGCATGGTCGGCAAACTGCTCGGCGCTGCTGCGCTCGCCGACGTCGGCGGCAGCGGCGTCTTCCACGGCTTCCTGCACCTGCATCCAGCTGCGTTCGCGACGCACGCGGTCGATGTGCAGGTTGCGGCCGATGCGATACAACCAGGTGCTCAGCGCACCCTGGGCAGGATCGAACTCGGTCGCGCGCAGCCACAGGCGCAGCAGGCATTCCTGGGCCAGCTCTTCGGCCACCGCTGCGGGTGCGCCAAGGCCACGCAGATAAATGCACAGGCGCGGCATGAAATGGTCGTAGATGCGCATGAAGCAGTCACGATCGCGCAGCCGGGCGACGCCATCCATCTCGCCGTTCCAGTTCGTTGGCTCGTTGCTGGGCTGCTGTGAACTGGACACGATCCGCGCGGTGTCGAAGGGATGGGAGGGACTGGCGGGAGGACGGTACATCGGCGGGGGCTGCCGTTGGGTGAAGAGGAGTCCTTCCCTCTACGCACGGTGGCGCCTGTTGGATGCACCCGGGATGGGTGCCAACGTGCATCCAGCCGGCGCCGTCGCGCGTACAGGCCCGCAAGCCTCCCATGGATCGCCCCGATGCGTCTTGCCTGGTTGCTGCTCTGCATGCCCTGCGCCGCTTCGGCCGCGCCGCTGCTGCGTTCGGAGGGCGTGGCCACCCTGGCCAACGGAGTCATTGCCTACCGCGAAGTGCATTGGCAGCGCGGCGCCGGCGATGGCAGCGAACGCTGGGTGGAATACCTTTGCCCTGCGGGCCAACCTTTCGCCCGCAAGCAGATGCCCGCCGCCACCCGGCCGCAGGTGCGGGGCTATGTGCTGCAGGACGCCCGCAGCGGCCAAGAGGCCGATGTGAGGGTCGACCCCGGCGTGGTCCGGGTCGACTGGAAGGAGGACACGTCCACGCCTTCCCGAACCAGGCAGCTGCCGCTGCCCCCGGATGCCGTGATCGACGCCGGCTTCGATGCCGCCGTGCGGGCCCACTGGCGGACGCTGCAGGGTGGAGCACCGGTCAGCCTGCCTTTTCTGGTGCCCGGCCGGCAACGCTTCTACCCCGTGCAGGTGCAGTACCAGGGCCCGGTGCGCTGGCAGGGGCTTTCCGCCCATGCGGTGAATGTCCGCCTTGATACCTGGTTCGGCGCGGTGGCCCCACGTCTGTCGCTGGTCTACGCCGATGCTGATCGCCGCCTGCTCGAGTTCCGTGGTACCAGCAACCTGCGCGATGCACGTGGCGATTATCCGCAGGTGACCGTGCGCTTCGCCGCGCCCGCAACCGAGCAGCCGGAGCAGCGCTGGCGCACTGAGCTGCAGCGACCGCTGGTAGCGAGCTGTGGTGTTACGACCAGGTGAACATGCAGTCTGATGCAATCCACTGCATCCAACCTGCACTGCAACGCGTAGAGGTAGGCAATCGACTCCCTCGGGCTTCCGTCCATGGCATCCGCAGCGCCTCCACTCCGCAGACGTTCGCGCCTGTTGCGCACCTTCCAGCGCTGGTTCGACACCGATGCCGGAAGCGAAGCGGCGATCGACGGCAGCCAGGGTGACCGCATCGACTGGCTGCGCGCCCTACCCTTCGCGCTGCTGCACGTGGCCTGCCTCGGGGTGATCTGGGTGGGCGTGTCCTGGACAGCGGTTGCCGTCGCAGTGTTCCTGTACGCGATCAGGATGTTCGCCATCACCGCGTTCTATCACCGCTACTTCTCGCACCGGACGTTCGAGGCATCGCGCACCGTGCAGTTCGTGTTCGCGGTCATCGGCGCCGCCAGCGTGCAGCGTGGCCCGCTCTGGTGGGCAGCGCACCACCGCCACCACCACCGCCACGCCGATCAACCGCAGGACCCGCATTCCCCGCGCCAGGGCGGGTTCTGGCGCAGCCATATGGGTTGGTTCCTCACCCGTAGTGCCTTTGCCACCGATCTGCAGCGCATTCCCGATCTGGCCCGCTACCCCGAGCTGCGCTGGTTGGACCGGTTCGACACCGTGGTTCCGGTGTTGCTGGCCGCTGCGCTGTATGGCGTGGGTGCGGTGCTCGAGCGTGTGGCGCCAGGCCTGCATACCTCCGGCCCGCAGCTGCTGGTCTGGGGCTTCTTCATCTCCACCGTGGTGTTGTTCCACGCCACGGTCACCATCAATTCGCTGGCGCACCGATTCGGCCGGCGCCGCTTCGAGACCCGTGATGACAGCCGCAACAACCTCTGGCTGGCGCTGCTGACCTTCGGCGAAGGCTGGCACAACAACCATCACTTCTTTCCCGGCACCGCCCGCCAGGGCTTCCGCTGGTGGGAGATCGACATCAGCTGGTATGGCCTGCGCGCAATGGCTGCGCTGGGCCTGGTGAAGGGCCTCAAGCCGATCCCGGCCTGGGTACTGGCCAAGGCGAGGCACTGACATGCGTATCGCGGTCATCGGTTCCGGCATCGCGGGTCTGGCCAGCGCGTGGTGGCTGGACGGCGAGCATGACGTCACCCTGTTCGAGGCCAACGACTACCTGGGCGGCCACACCCACACCCACGAGGTGACGGTGGACGGCCGCAGGATGGCGGTCGACACCGGGTTCATCGTCTTCAATCCGCACCATTACCCGCTGCTGTCGGCGTTGTTCGACGAACTGGGCGTGGACTCGCAGCCCACCACGATGAGTTTCTCGATGCACAGCGAGCGCAGCGGCGTGGAGTACAACGCCACATCGCTCGATGGCCTGTTCTGCCAGCGCCGCAACCTGCTCTCACCGCGTTTCTGGGGAATGCTGGCCGACCTGCGGCGCTTCTATCGCGACGCGCCCCTGCTGCTGGGCGAGGAGCAGGGCCCGACGCTGGGCCAGTACCTGCACAGCCAGCGCTATGGCGAGGCGTTCGTGCAGGAACATCTGCTGCCGATGGCCTCGGCGCTGTGGTCCTCGCCGACCGCGCAGGTGCTGGACTTCCCGGCCCGTTACCTGGTGCAGTTCATGGCCAATCACCAGATGCTGCAGATGACCGGGCGCGCGCCCTGGCGCGTGGTCAAGGGCGGCTCGGCGCGCTACGTGGACGCCCTGCGTGCGCGCTGGCGGGTGCACGAGCGGCTGGAATGCCCGGTACACGCGGTCGAACGCATGCTCTGGGGGGCACGCGTACACACCGCAACCGGCATTGAAGGCTTCGATGAAGTGATCCTGGCCTGCCATAGCGACCAGGCCCTTGCCCTGCTGGCCGACGCCGATCCTGTCGAGCATGCGGTGCTCGGCGCGATCCGCTACCAACCCAACGAGGCCGTACTGCACACTGACGCCTCCTTGCTGCCCGCCAACCGCAAGGCGTGGGCGGCGTGGAACGCGCATGTACCGCGCGACCCCACCGCACCCTGCACGGTCAGCTACTGCATGAACCTGTTGCAGGGGCTGCCCGGTGATACGCCGCTGGTGGTGACCCTCAACCGCAGCGAGGCCATCGATCCGGCCAAGGTGCTGCGCCGTTTGCAGTACGCGCATCCGGTGCATGATCCGGCTGCGGTGGACGCGCAGCGGCGCTGGGCCGAACTGCAGGGCCGGCGGCACACCTGGTTTGCGGGTGCGTACTGGGGCTGGGGCTTCCACGAAGATGGAATCCGCAGTGCCCGCCGCGTAGTGGATGCGCTGCAACTGCGCAATGCCGGCGCGCCGCCTCCCCTGCAGGTGGAGGTGGCCGCGTGAGCGCCAGCGCCCTCTACTTCGGGCAGGTGGTGCACCGCCGGCACCATCCGCATCCGCATGCCTTCCGCTACCCCATCGCGCAGCTGCTGCTGGACCTGGACGAGTTGGACCAGGTATTTGCCGGGCGCTGGCTGTGGTCGGTCGGGCGCCGCAACCTGGCAGAGTTCCGCCGCAGCGACTATCTCGGCGATCCCAGGACATCGCTTGCAGACGCCGTGCGTGACCATGCCGCGACCGTGCTGGGGCGGCGCCCGGACGGCCCGGTGCGGCTGTTGGCGCACCTGCGCTTCGGTGGCCACGTGTTCAATCCGGTCAGCTTCTATTACTGCTACCGGGCCGACGGCAGCACCCTGGACTGCATCGTCGCCGACATCACCAACACGCCGTGGAAGGAACGGCACGCCTATGTTCTGCCTGTTGAAAGCGCACAGCCGCAGGGGCGTGCCCTGCGCTGGCAGTTCGACAAAGCCTTCCACGTTTCCCCCTTCATGCCGATGGATTGCCGCTACGACTGGCGCTTCACCGCGCCCGGCGAGGACCTGCGCGTACATATGCAGGTCTGGCGCGACGGTGTCCGGCAGTTCGATGCCACCCAGGCCATGCAGCGACGCCCGCCTGATGGCCGCGGCCTGGCCCGGGTACTGGCGTTCTACCCGTTGATGACCGTGCAGGTGGTAGCCGCCATCCACTGGCAGGCACTGCGCCTGTGGCTGAAGCGCAATCCCGTGCATGACCACCCCGCTCTTGCCGAGAAACCGCGATGAACGAGCTGAATCCTTCCGTTGCCCTGCCCCGCCCCGGCGCGGTGGACGTATTCCTGCGCCGGAGGCTGCTGGCGGTACTGGCGCCGCTGCGCGAAGGCGGGCTGCGGGTACGCGACCCCTTGGGCGAGGTCATCCTCGGTGATCGTGCCAGCGCACTGCAGGCCACGGTGACCATCAGCGATATGGCGTTCTACCGCAAGGTGGCCGCGCAGGGCAGCGTCGGCGCGGGTGAGAGCTACATCCACGGCGATTGGCGCTGCGATGACCTGGTGGCCCTGGTGCGGCTGCTGGTACGCAACCGCGACCTGCTGGACGGCATGGAACGCGGGCCGGCGCGGATCGGTGGCTGGCTGCTGCGCGGCTGGAACCGCCTGCGGCGCAACAGCCGCGAAGGCAGTCGCCGCAACATCGCCGCCCACTACGATCTGGGCAATGACTTCTTCGCGCTGTTCCTGTCGCCGGACCTGATGTACTCCTCGGCGGTGTTCAGCGATGCCGGCGACTCGCTGGAAACCGCCTCGCGCCGCAAGCTGGACCGCATCTGCCAGCAGCTGCAGCTGCAACCCGGTGATCGCGTCGTCGAGATCGGTACCGGCTGGGGCGGGTTCGCCCTGCATGCCGCCCAGCACTACGGCTGCCATGTGACCACCACCACCATCTCCGCCGAACAGCACGCGCTTGCCGCCCAGCGTGTGGCCGAGGCGGGCCTGCAGGAGCGCGTGACCCTGCTGATGCAGGACTACCGTGATCTGCAGGGCCAGTTCGACAAGCTGGTGTCGATCGAGATGATCGAGGCCATCGGTGCCGAGTATCTGGACACCTACATGGCCACCCTGCAGCGGCTGCTGAAGCCCGATGGCGTGGCCCTGCTGCAGGCCATCACCATCGAGGACCAGCGCTATGAGCAGGCGCGTCGCAGCGTGGACTACATCAAGCGCTTCGTGTTTCCCGGCAGTTTCATCCCCTCGATCAACGCCATCCTGGCCGCCAAGACCCGGGCCTGCGACCTGCAGCTGATCGCCCAGCAGGATTTCGGCCACTCCTATGCCCTCACCCTGCGCGCCTGGCGGCAGCGCTTCCTCGCGCAGTTGCCGGCGGTACGTGCGCAGGGTTTCGATGACCGCTTCTGCAGGCTGTGGGAGTTCTATCTGGCCTACTGCGAGGGCGGCTTCCTGGAGCGCTCGATCGGCGTGTCCCATCTGCTGCTGGCACGCCCGGGCTACCGTCCCGAAACGGACGTCCATGGCCAACGGGCCGGCTGACATGCGCCGCACCTGGGTCAACGTAATCGGCAACCAGCTGGTATGGCTGTGCGCCGTTGCCGGAGCCGGCCGCGGCTGGCAATGGCCGGCCCTGCTGTCGGCCACACTCTATGTCGGCAGCCAGTTGCTTGCCTCGACGCGGCCACGCCTGGAGCTGCGCCTGCTGTTGCTCGCGCTGGGGTGTGCCTGGCTGGTGGATGGCAGCGCTGCAGCCAGCGGTGCTGTGCAGTACGCCGCCGCACCGCTTGGATGGGTGCCGCCACCGTGGATTTTCGCGCTGTGGGCGGCCTTTGCGATGACGCTGACGGCGTCGATGGCGTTCCTGCAGCGGCACTGGATGCTGCCGGTGGCCCTGGGTCTGCTGGCGCCGCTGGCGTATCTGTCCGCGGCGCGGGGTTTCCAGGCCGTACATTTCACCGCCCCGGCCTGGCTGGGCGTGGCAACACTGGCGCTGGGCTGGTGCGTGGCACTGTCGCTGCTGTGCGCCGTCGCCCGTCGCGGAACGCCCAGCAATCGTGACACCCCATTGATCGGAGCAGCCTGATGAGCATTCTGTGGTGGGTACTGCTGTACGCCGTGCTGATCATGGCCTGGGGTTGGACCTGGCAGCGCAGGCACCGCAACATCGGCATCGTCGATGTCCTGTGGGCAAAGGGCGTGGCGGCAGGCGCGCTGCTGCTTGCATGGCTGGGCGATGGCGCGCTGCAGCCACGCATCGCACTGGCCGTGCTCGGTGGCCTGTGGGGAAGTCGTCTCGCCCTGCATCTGTGGCGCCGCGTACGCAGCGAGGAGGAAGACGGTCGCTACCGCTATCTGCGCGAACACTGGCACGGCCACCAGGGCAGGATCTTCGGCTTCTTCATGGCGCAGGCGCTATTGGTGGTGCTGTTTGCGCTGCCGTTCACGGCCGTGGCCGGCAATCCCCACAGCGACATGCCTGGCTGGATCGCAGCGGCGGTCGTCGTGTGGCTGCTCAGCGTGGGCGGCGAAGCACTGGCCGACCGTCAGCTGGCACGCTTTCGTGCCGACCCGGCGAACAGGGGCCGGACCTGCCGCCAAGGACTGTGGCGGTACACGCGCCATCCCAATTACTTCTTCGAGTGGCTGCACTGGTTCACCTATGTACTGCTGGCAGCCGGCTCACCCTTGTGGTGGCTGGCCTGGTCCGGGCCGGTGCTGATGTACGTGTTCCTGCGCTACCTCAGTGGCGTTCCCTTCACCGAGAAACAGGCGCTGCGCAGTCGAGGCGATGACTATCGCGACTACCAGCGCAGTACCCCGATGTTCTTCCCCTGGTTTCCGCGCAGCCCCAAGGAGTGATCCCGATGAACAGCACCCCGTCCCTTGCTCCGGTTGCCGATACGGAAGCCGGCCTTACCGGTTGGGCCGAGCGTGGCTGGCTGCCCGATGCGGCGCTGCGCGCGGGCATACGCCGCCTGTGTGCGCAACGCCTGGCCGAGGAGTCGAGCGGCAGCATGGAGGAGCAGGCGCAGCGCTTCAGCCGCCGTATCGCCGAGCTCGCTGGCAGCCCACTGGCACTGCACGTGGATGCGGCCAACCGCCAGCATTACGAGGTGCCTGCCGCCTTCTTCCAGGGCTGCCTGGGGCATCGCCTGAAGTACAGCAGCTGCTACTACCGCACCGGCCGCGAGACGCTGGACCAGGCCGAGGATGCGATGCTGGAACTGTACGGGCAGCGCGCCGGATTGGCCGACGGCCAGGACATTCTTGAGCTGGGCTGCGGCTGGGGCTCGCTGACGCTGTGGATGGCCGAGCGCTACCCGAACGCGCGCATCACCGCGGTGTCCAACTCGCACAGCCAGCGCAGCCATATCCTGGCGCAGTGCGAGGCGCGCGGGTTCGGCAACGTCGAGGTACTCACCCGGGACGTCAACCAGCTGGACCTGCCTGCCGCTGCATTTGATCGCTGCGTGTCGGTGGAGATGTTCGAGCATGTCCGCAACTACGACCGCCTGCTGGGCCGCATTGCCCGCTGGCTGAAGCCGGACGGTGCGCTGTTCGTGCACATTTTCGCCCATCGCACGTTGATGTATCCGTTCGAGACCGAGGGCGATGACAACTGGATGGGCCGGCATTTCTTCACCGGCGGCCTGATGCCGGCAGCGGACACGCTGCTGCACTTCCAGCGCGACCTGGTGCTGGACCAGCGCTGGCTGCTGGACGGCACGCACTACCAGCGCACGGCCAACCATTGGCTGGCCAACCAGGATGCCGCCCGTGAGCAGCTGCTGCCGGTGCTGGCACAGACCTATGGCGACGAAGTGGCGGCACGCATCTGGTGGCAGCGCTGGCGCATGTTCTGGATGGCCTGCGCCGAACTGTTCGGCTACGACGACGGCCAGCAATGGCTGGTCGCCCACTACCTGTTCCGCCCGCGTTGAAGGAGACCGCCCTCATGCGTATCGCATCGCTGTTCCCGCTGCTGGCCGTTGCCCTGTTCGGCGCAGGCTGCAGCAGCCACGACACCCGCCCCATCCCGCTGCCTCCGAAGGTGGACGTGCCGCGCTTCATGGGCGACTGGTACGTCATCGCCCATATTCCGTCCCGACCCGAGCGCGAGGCCTTCGACGCGGTGGAAAGCTACGCGCTGCAGGCCGATGGCCGCATCCAGACCACTTTCACCTATCGCAAGGGCAGCTTCCAGTCGCCACAGAAGTCGATGCACCCGGTGGGCCGTGTGGAAAAACACGGCAATGGTGCGGTCTGGGGCATGCAGTTCATCTGGCCCATCCAGGCCGAATACCTGATTGCCTGGCTGGATGAGGGCTACACCCAGACCATCGTGGCCCGCAGCAAGCGTGACTACGTGTGGTACATGGCGCGCACGCCGCAGGTGAGCGAGGCGGACTACCAGCAGGCGGTCGCCCGCATCCAGGCAATGGGATACGACACCGGCAAGCTGCGCCGGGTGCCGCAGTCGGTGCGCTGAGCCTGCGCGAAGCGATGCTGCAGAACAGAATGATGCAAGCGCCGAATCGGCCGTTGCCCCATGAATGGGGGAATATAGGGCTGCCCGGCCTTTCACGGATTATCAATCCCGCTTTATGTGATTAATATCACTTAAAGACATTTACTCCCATGCAATAAAGGCGGCGAAGATTCACCGGCCTCCGGCCACAGGGAGCGTGCCATGCAGGATGTCTCGCCGCATCAGTGCAAGGTTGTATCCGAACGGAAATGGTCTCTCAGCACGTTCATGGAGTTCTATGAGCGCGTACTGAGCCAGCGCATTTTCGGTCCCTACGGAAAGCTGCTGGCCGAGGAGATCGCTGGCGACATCCGGGCCGGTTTCAACGCGTCCGACGTCCTGGAGGTCGCCTGCGGCACCGGGGTCATCACCGCGAACCTTTACCAGCACCTGAGCAGGCCGCTGGGCCTACGGTTGGTCGCCACCGATCTCTCAGCGATCGCCGTGAACGTGGCACGCAGCGTGCTGAGCGATGAGGTGCAGCGCAACGTGCCCCTCCTTGCCGATGTGGACATGGCGGAGCTGCCCTTCGCCGACGCCAGCTTCGACGTCATCGTCTGCGGGTTCGGCCTGATGTTCCCGCCGGACAAGGCGCGCGTCGCCCGCGAGTTCAGGCGCGTGCTCCGCCCTGGCGGACGGATCTACGCCACGGCATTCCACTACAACCAACTGTTCGAGCTGGCCCGCGAGCAGTCACGGCAGCACTTCGGCATGCCCTCCCGGCTGATGGACGCGGCCCTGAGCCTGACCGACCCGTCGCCCATCACTCGCGCGTTCGCGGTCGAAGGACTTTCCCCGCGCGAGGGCGAGATGGCTGAACTGCGGCCCCTCGCGTTTGCCATGGGCGACGCCGATGTGCGCGAGTTCCTGTTCAACGCCTGCATCCTTCTGGAGGAGTTCAACCAGTGCGACGCCCCCAGCAGGGAGCGCTATCTGGACGCGATGCTGGACGCCGTCCATGCAGCAGTGCCAGACCGGCGTTACCAGGTGGAAGCCTGGTTGTTGCGCGGCTGTGTCGATGCTGCACACACTCCAGCGCAGGCCGCCCTCCGGGCGCCGGATTTCTCACCCCTGCTGGCGTTCCACCTGCCGCTGCAGCAGGATGCGCGCGCGATGCGCGGCTTCGAAAGCGCTCGTGCACAGTTCCTCGCCGACCACCCCGATTATCCCCATGATCAGGTCGAGGCCATGCGCCAGCAGGAATATGCGCGGCTGGATGAGCAACAGGTGACCTATCTGGATCACGTGGGCGGAGCATTGCCACCCGACAGCCTGCTTGAGCAGGATTACCAGGCACTCAAGCGGACGATTCTCGGCAATCCGCACAGCGGATCGAAAGCATCCCAGGACGCACTTCATGGGGCGTGCGAGCAGATCCACGCCTTCTTCGGAACCACGCCGGAGGAGTACGAAATACTGTTCACCGCCAATGCCAGCAGCGCAATCCGTTTGGTGGCCGAGTCATTCCCGTTCCAGGCCGGGTCGCAGGCACTGCTGACCAAGGACAATCACACCTCGGTACACGGCTTGCGCGAGTACGCCACGGCGAAGGGCGCACAGGTGAAGTACATTCCGCTGGATGACGAGCTGCTGTTGCATGAAGGGCTGATGTGGCGCGCGTTGCAGCGGCTGCAGCCCGGCGCCCCGCATCTGCTCGCCTTTCCCGCGCAATCCAATGCGACCGGCGCCCGGCACGATCTGGCCTGGATCGAGCGGGCCCAGGCGCATGGCGCGACGGTGCTGTGTGACGCGGCGGCCCTGGTGCCGCAATACCGGCTTGACTGCGGCCGTCATCACCCCGATTTCGTGGTGGCATCGTTCTACAAGATCTTCGGTTACCCCACCGGCGCAGGTTGCCTGCTCGCCAGGCGGGCCGCACTCGACCTGCTGAAACCGCCGTCGTTTGCCGGTGGTGGCGTGTGCTACTACTCCGGGCCATGGTCACCCACCGATCGCCTGCTGTACCGCGATGCGGGGCAGCGATTCGAAGTCGGCACGCCCAACTACGCCGCCTTCCCGGCCATCGCCAGAGGCTTTGCATTCGTGGCTGCGCTGGGCGGAGTGGAAGCGGTCGCGTTGCGCTCGCGTGCGTTGGCCGAGTGGCTGCAGGCGCAGCTGTCATCGCTTCGCCACCACATCGGCGGCGCGTTGCCGCTGTGCCAGATCTATGGCCCGCCCGCTGCGCAGCGGGGCGCGACGCTGATGCTGAACTTCTTCGACTGCTATGGCTCCATCCTGCCGCACGCCCGCATCAAGCGCGCCGCAGACCGGTTCGGCATCACCCTGCGCAATGGCTGCTTCTGCAACCTGGGCGCCGTCCAGCAGGCGACCTACGCGACCGCAGGCGCCGAACACTGTGAACTGGACAAGACCGGAAAGATTCTCGACTGCACCACATTCGACGAGAAGATCCTGGAGAAGGGTGATTGCGGTGCCGTCAGGATTTCGTTCGGGCTGGGATCGAATTTCACCGATGCGTATCGCTTCCTGCTGTTCGCCACCTGCCTGCTGGACACAGATGCTTCAGGCCTGGAATGTGTGATGGAGCAATCATCGGCACCGGCTCCGGAACCCCGGGTTGCCAGCACTGTGCAGGCTTGAATCGCTGCGGGGCCGTGCCCAGGCCGGACTGTCGCATTGCGGCGATGGGCTCCGGAACGGGTGCCGCTGATCGGCCAGGCCTGATCAACCGCAGCCTGGCCTGTGACGCGAGATGAATGGGGGTCCACCCGGCCGCTAGCCGCATGCAGCCTGCCTCCTCTATAGTCAGCCGAGCACGACAGGCGTGGTGCCTGTCCGGCAACTACAGGGAGTGGGTCATGGGTCTGGTACAAGCGGTGAAGGGTGCAGTCGGCGGCGTGCTGGCCGACCAGTGGAAGGACTTCTACACCGTGCCGACCGGCCTGCCGTCCACGGCAGCCCTGTTCGCGGCGGTGCCGCAGGGCACCAATGCCGGGCGCGGTTCGAACACCAGCGGCTCCTCCAACATCATCAGCAACGGTTCGAAGATCGTGGTGCCCGAGGGCTACGGCCTGCTGCTGTTGCAGGATGGCGCGATCACTGCCTTCGTGGCCGAGCCGGGTGGCTACGAATGGCGCTCGGACGATCTGAACTCGCAGTCGATCTTCGCCGGCGACGGCCTGGTCAGCACCTTCATCAAGCAGAGCTGGGAGCGCTTCAAGTTCGGCGGCCAGCCGGGCTCGCAGCAGGCCGCCTTCTTTGTTTCGCTGAAGGAACTGCCTGACAACCGCTTCGGCACCCAGTCGGAAATCTACTGGGACGACGGTTTCCTCAACACCCAGGTCGGCGCGGTCACCCGTGGTTCGTACACGCTGAAGATCGTCGACCCGATCCTGTTCGTGAAGAACTTCGTTCCGGCCAGCTACCTGCGGCCGGGCCAGGTGTTCGACTTCACCGACCTGGACAATGCTGCTGCCAGCCAGCTGTTCAATGAAGTGGTGGGTTCGCTGGCGCCGGCGTTCAGCCTGTACACCAACGATCCGGGCAAGGGCAACCGCATCACCAAGCTGCAGCAGGATTCGCTGGGCTTTGCGCAGAGCCTGTCGGCCGCCGTCGAACAGGGCTACCAGTGGAAGTCCGATCGTGGCCTGGCCATCGTCAAGACCGCCATCGTCTCGATCGAGTACGACGCCAACACCCGCGAGCTGCTGAAGACCGTGCAGCGCGCCGATGCGCTGTCCGGCTCGCGTGGCAATTCCAACCTGCAGGCCAGCGTCGCCCAGGGCATCCAGTCCGCCGGTGAGAACGGCGGTGCCGCCGGGCTTGTCGGCGTGGGCATGGCATCGGGCATGTTCGGCGCGGGCAACCTGCAGCAGCCGGCAACCCCGGCCGCCCCTGCCGCCGACGACCCGGTGGCCAAGCTGAAGAAGGCCAAGGAAATGCTCGACCTGGGCCTGATCACCCAGACCGACTACGACGCGCTGAAGGCCAAGGCGCTGGGACTGTAAGAAGACGCAGGACGCGCAACCACCATGTCCGATCCCAGAAACACGCCTCCGCCGCTGCCCGGTTCCGCTTCAGCACCCCCGCCCCTGCCGGCGGCGGTGCTGGACGGCCCCGGTTCGCCGCAGGATGTTCCTCCCCTGCCCGGCAGCTTCCCGCTGGATACTTCCAAGCTGCCTGAGGCCATCCGCAACGAAGTCGAGGCGCCCGACCCGGTCGCCATCGACACCGCTGCGGCCGAACTGAAAGACGGCCTCAACCGCTGCCCCAAGTGCGGCGCCACCGACATACGGCCCAAGCTGGGCACCGACATCCTGGTCTGCCTGTACTGCCGTCACCAATGGCATGGCGCGCGGGTGGAGGAGGAATTCGGGCTGGGCGAAGCCATCGACCAGCTGCGTGGCACCGTCATCGCATCGGGTGCACGCGATATCGATGCCGACACCTCCGCACTGATGACCTTCAAGTGCACCGGTTGCGGCGCCGAAGTCACGGTCAACACCGAAAGCACGATGACGGCGCGCTGCCACTGGTGCCGGCATGTGTTCGGCGTGAACGAACAGATCGCCAACGGCGCGGTGCCCGACGCCGTGCTGCCGTTCCATATCAAGAAGGAGGATGCGGTCGCGCGCATCCGCCAGTTCGTCGACAAGCGCCGGATGTTCGCGCTCAAGGCGTTCAAGGAGCAGTTCACCCCGGAAAACGTGGTGGGCGTGTACCTGCCCTACATGATCGTCGACGGCAATGTCAGCGCAGCGGTGGCTGGCAAGGGTGAGATCAAGACCCGCGAGTACACGCGTGGCACCGAGAAGAACAAGCAGACCTACTACGACGCGGATATCTACCAGGTGGAACGCCAGGTCGATTTCACCGTGGACGACCTGCCGCTGGAATCCTCTGCCGAGCGCGGCAACCTGGACACGCGCGCCAACACCAACAACATCATCAACACGATTCTGCCGTTCGACACCAAGAACGCGGTGAAGTGGAACGCCTCGTACCTGGCAGGGTTCACTTCGGAAAAGCGCAACCTGGACGTCGAAAAGCTGCGGCCGCGCCTGGAAGACCAGCTGCTGTCGATCGCCCGCGCGCAGGTGGGAGGCACGGTGCGCCGTTACGACCGTGGCGTGCGCTGGGAACAGGAGCAACTGGAAGTGCACGGCACCCGCTGGGTGGCCATGTACCTGCCGGTGTGGCTGTATTCGTACCACCAGCCCGGCAAGAACGGCGGCATGCTGCACTACATCGCGGTGAACGGCCGGACCGGTGAAACCATGGGCAGCGTGCCGGTGCAGCAGTGGAAGATGCTGCTGGCGGCGCTGACCGCAGGTACGATCATCGAAGCCCTCGCAATTGCCTTCCTGGTGGCCAGCACATGAGTGATGACAGTGGTCTTTGGTTGTTGGCCGCAGGCCCGGCCGGCGCAACTGCGCTGTACTGGGCGCTGTACCGCTTCTACCGCAATACCGACAAATCGCATTCGTTCGAGCACGAGACCGAGATCGATGCCAAGCCGGTGACCGGCTCGGATCGCCGGGTCGATTCGATCTCGGGCACGCAGGAAAAGCGGATCCGCGGCGACAACGTGTATGAGTATCGAAAGCGGGTGGCGCGGGTGAGCAGCGGAGACGATTGAACGCTCCGCCAGCGCTTCGGGGGCTGGGATCATCCCAGCCTTCGAAGCAAACCGGAACGTCAGGTGGCCGTACGTCCCGATGCCCCTCGATTCAGTCCGGCGCCACCTCTCCGTTGATCTGCTGCATCACTGAGCGCTTGCCGTCACTGGCAGGCATCGCTCGCACCAGGTTGCGCAGCAGCCGCAGGTCCTGCTGCCGGCCAAGCTCGTCGCTGAGCCGATGCAGCGCCTTGTAACGATGCCCCGAGGCGTGCAGCGACCTGCTGTGCGACACGTGCAGCTGCAGGTCGCAGGCGATATCCAGTTGCATGCGCAGCCTGCGCACGCGTCGGCGCCAGCGGTGGACCGCCACGGCACCGCCGTCGCGTTTCGCCCGTGCGGCAGCCTTGTCCACGCGGCGCCAGCTGCGCTCAAGATTCTGGCGCAGCGGGCCACGCCGCAGCTGATGCCAGGGTTGGACCGCCAACTGCTGCTGCACCACTGCCAGGACACGCAGGCGGCGTGCAAACCCCGGGTCACGCTGCAGGGTCGCCTGCAGCAACCTCTCACGACGCAGGACCAGCATCCGGATGACGCCGTTCCATCGCGGATCGGCAACCCGCTCCTGCAGTTGCCGGGCGACCTCGACCACCACATGCGCATCACGGAGGCGGGACAGGCCATCACCCAGGCGCTTCAATCCCAGGTCGGCAGCCTCGATGTCCAGCGCTGCGTGCTCCAGCAGCGCCAACAGGGACCGCAATCGGCGGATGGCCTTGCGCGCGGAATGGATGGCCGGGTGCGGGTCGGATGCCGACGACAACGCCGCAGCGATCGCGGCACACTCATGCAGCGCTCTCTGGCGAAAGGCCTCGCCGGCTTCTGCTGCGGACATCGATGTTCCCTGCCGGGATGGGAGCCGCAGTGTAGCCTGCTCCCCGTCGGGCACCGGCACCACGCAGCCGTGACGCGGCGCTGCCTAGACTTGCGCCCCTTCGCCCGTGCTGACCCCGCCACGCTGGCGCAGCACCCCTCCTCCCGCTCGAGATCAACGTGACGTCCCTGCCCTCATTTGCCACCCGCGACAGCCGGGCCACCGACAGCGTCAACATGGCACTGGCCGCCGGGGCCATCGTCGGCACCTGGTTCTGGGACGTCCAGGCCGACCAGCTCACGGTCGATGAAGCCCTGGCCCGCGCCTTCGGCCTGGACCCGGCAATGGCGCAGCGGAAACTGCACCTGCAGGACGTACTGGGCGCCGTGCATCCCGATGACCTGCCCGCGCTGTCGGCGGCGATTGAGCAGACCGTGCAGACGGGCGGGCGCTTTGCCCACCAGTACCGCGCGCGCGCCACCGATGGCAGCTACCACTGGCTGGAAAGCATCGGCAGGGTCGATCTGGATGCCCAGGGCCGCGCGCTGGGTTTCCCGGGCGTGCTGATCGACATCGATGAGCGCCTGCGCGTCGAGGCCGAGCGCGACCAGGCGCAGGCGCTGCTGCGCTCGTTCGTGGAGGCGGCACCGGGCGTGATGTATGCCAAGGACCGGCAAGGCCGGCTGCTGATCGGCAACCACGGCACCACCGAGCTGATCGGCCTGCCGCCGGGAGAATATATCGGGCGCACCGATGCCGAGCTGTTGGGCGACCCCGCCCAGGCGGCGTCGGTGATGGCGACCGACGAGCGCATCATGTCCAGCGGCAACAGCGAGCAGCTGGAGGAGGAAGTGAGCTTCCCCGATGGTCGCCGGGCCTGGTGGCTGTCGACCAAATCGCCGCTGCGCGACGCCGATGGCGCCGTGATCGGCCTGGTCGGTACGTCGCTGGACATTACCGACCGCAAGGCCGCCGAAGCCGAGCGTCGTGATATCGAAGAACGCTACCGGCTGGCCGCACAGGCCACCAACGATGCCATCTGGGATTGGCGCATCGCCGATGGCCAGGTGATCTGGAACGAAGCGCTGGCCAGCCTGTTCGGCCACACGGAAAAGAACACGACCGCGCAATGGTGGCTGCAGCACATCCACCCCGATGACCGCGCACGCATCGATCACGGCATCCACGCCGTGATAGACGGGAACGGCAGCGGCTGGACGGACGAGTACCGTTTCCAGCGCGCGGATGGCAGTTATGCGTCGGTGCTGGATCGCGGAACGGTCCTGCGCGACGCTGATGGCACCCCGCTGCGGATGATCGGGGCCATGCTGGATCTCTCCGGTCGGAAGGCCGCCGAAGCGGCGCTGGCCGACAGCGAAGAGCGCCTGCGGCTGGCCACCGAAGCAGGCGAGCAAGGGTTCTGGGACGTGGACATGGTGCAGGACGTGCTGATCTGGCCGGCGCGCACCAAGGCCATGTTCGGCATCTCCGCCGGTGCGCCGGTGACCATGGACGACTTCCGTGCCGGACTGCACCCGGACGACCGCGCGGCAACCCTGGCCGCGTTCGCCGCCGCCTGCGATCCCGAGCAACGCAAGACCTATGACGTGGAATACCGCACCGTCGGCAAGGAGGATGGCATCGTCCGCTGGGTCGCCGCCAAGGGCCGCGGCATCTTCGAGTTCGGCAGGTGCGTGCGCGTGCTGGGCGTGGCCATCGACATCACCGCGCGGAAGGCCGCCGACGCGCGCCTGCAGGAGCTGAACGGGCAGCTGGAGGCACGTGTTCGGGCCGAAGTCGCCGAGCGCCTGCGGGTGGAAGAGGCGCTTCGGCAGAGCCGCAAGATGGAGGCGGTCGGCCAGCTGACCGGTGGTATCGCCCACGACTTCAACAACATGCTGGCGACGGTGATCGGGCCGCTCGACCTGCTGGCGCTGCGCCTCGGCGACAGCGACGCGCGCGCCAGCCGGTACATTGAAATGGCCCTTGATGGCGCGCAGCGCGCCGCCCAGCTGACCCAGCGCCTGCTTGCGTTCTCGCGCCAGCAACCGCTGCAGCCGGTGGCGATGGATGCCAACCGCCTGGTGGCCGGCATGACCGACCTGCTGGTGCATTCCCTCGGCAGCAGCATCATCCTTGAAACCGCACTCGGCGCGGGCCTGTGGTGGACCCATGCCGACGCCAACCAGCTGGAGAACGTGGTCCTGAACCTGGCGGTCAACGCGCGTGATGCGATGCCCTCCGGCGGCCGATTGAAGATCGAGACCCGCAACCAGCGCGTCGACCTCGACACCGCATCGGCGCATGCCGGCGTGCCTGCAGGCGACTACGTCGTGATCGCGGTGACCGACGACGGCAACGGGATGACGCCGGAGGTGATGGCGCGCGCGTTCGATCCGTTCTTCACCACCAAGCAGGTCGGCCAGGGCACCGGGCTCGGGCTGTCGCAGGTGTATGGCTTCGTCCAGCAATCGGCCGGGCATGTGAAACTCGATTCCGCGCCCGGCAAAGGGACGCGGGTACAGGTCTACCTGCCGCGGCTGCTGGCCGACGTCGACATGCCCGCTGCCGCATCGGATGACGATGCGCCGGCCCTGCACGGCGGGCGCGAGCACATTCTCGTCGTGGACGATGATGCGGCCGTCCGCGCGTTCTCGGTCGATGCCCTCACTGAACTCGGCTATCGGGTACTGGCCGCAGATGGCGCCGCCAGCGCCTTGGCGCTGCTGCAGGCCCATCCAGAGGTCGCGCTGTTGTTTACCGACGTGGTGATGCCCGAGGTCAATGGACGGCAGCTGGCCGAGCAGGCACGCGCGCGCCATCCGCAGCTGAAGGTGCTGTTCGCCACCGGCAACAGCCGCAACGCGCTGGTCGACAACAACGTGCTGGATGCGCAGGTTCACTTGATCGGCAAACCGTTCACCATCGGCGAACTGGCCTCGCGGGTAAGGATCGCGCTGGCCGGCGATGGCTGAAGGCCACCACGCAGGTTGCGCCGCAGCCGGCAGCGGATGAATGCGCGACCGGGTCATGCTTCACCGCATGCCTACCGCGGCACCGCCATGCTGTCCCGGCATTGAATCCGCCAGCCAGCCTGCCGCAGCCAGCGAGGAGCCACGATGAGCCCACCGTCACACCTTCCCCTTTCGCGCCGGGAACTGCTGAAGTTGAGCGCGGGATCGGCCACCACCATGGCCCTGCCTGCGGTGGTCGCTGCGGCGGAGCCGGACCGGACCGGTGCACGGGCACCGGAACTGATGCAGGTGGACTTCGAGGTCAACGGAACAGCGCGATCGCTGCGGCTGGACACCCGCGTCACCCTGCTCGACGCCCTGCGTGAGCACCTGCACCTGACCGGCAGCAAGAAGGGCTGCGACCACGGCCAGTGCGGTGCCTGCACCGTGCTGGTGGACGGCCGGCGCATCAATGCCTGCCTGACGCTGGCGGTGATGCACCAGGGCGCGAAGATCACCACCATCGAAGGCCTCGGCACGCCAGACCGGCTGCACGCGATGCAGGCGGCCTTCGTCAAGCATGACGGTTTCCAGTGCGGCTACTGCACCCCGGGGCAGATCTGCTCGGCCGTCGCCGTGCTGCAGGAAATCAAGGCCGGCATACCGAGCCACGTCAGCGCCGCGTTGGACGCGCCCAGCGCCTTCACTGCCGAAGAACTGCGCGAGCGCATGAGCGGCAACATCTGCCGGTGCGGTGCCTATTCCAACATCATCGAGGCCATCCAGGACGTCGGGGAGGCCAGCGCATGAGAGCTTTCAGCTACGAGCGCGCCCGGTCTCCCGCCGAGGCGGCAGCGGCAGCGGCGCGTACCCAGGGCGCTCGGTTCATTGCCGGCGGCACCAACCTGCTGGACCTGATGAAACTGGAGATCGAGACGCCCGCCCACCTGATCGACGTCAACGGGCTGGACCTGGACACCATCGAGCCCACCAGCGAGGGAGGCCTGCGCGTCGGCGCGCTGGTACGCAATACCGATCTGGCGGCCGACCGGCGCATCCGGCGCGACTATGCGGTGCTGACCCGCGCACTGGTGTCCGGCGCATCGGGTCAACTGCGCAACAAGGCCACCACCGCCGGCAACCTGCTGCAACGCACCCGCTGCCCCTATTTCTACGACACCGCACAGCCCTGCAACAAGCGGCTGCCCGGCAGTGGCTGCGGCGCGCGCGAAGGTTTCAGCCGGCAATTGGCCGTGATCGGTGCCAGCGAGCACTGCATCGCCACCCATCCCAGCGACATGGCGGTGGCGATGATGGCGCTGGATGCATCGGTGGAGACCGTCCGCGCCGACGGATCGCGCCGGAACATCACGCTGGACGCCCTGTATCGCGCTCCTGGCCGTACGCCGCATATCGACACCGTGCTGGACAAGGGCGAGCTGATCGCCGCCGTGATCCTGCCGCCGCCCCCGGGTGGCGTGCACGTGTACCGGAAGGTACGCGACCGTGCATCGTATGCGTTCGCCCTGGTGTCGGTGGCGGCGATCCTGCGGCCCGACGGCAGCGGCCGGATCGCCCTTGGCGGTGTCGCGCACAAGCCGTGGCACAGCGCTGCGGCCGATGCGGCCCTGCCGCAGGGCGCCGGCGCCGTGATGTCGGTGCTGCTGCAGGGTGCTGCGCCCACCGCACAGAACGCCTTCAAACTGGCGCTGGCCGAACGCACATTGGCTTCCATCCTGCAGGACGTGAGGGCCGAGGCATGAAATTCGACACCCCCGCAGGCCGCAATCCGATCGATGCGCAGACCGTCATCGGCAAGCCGCACGATCGCATCGACGGCCCGTTGAAGGTCACCGGCAAGGCCACCTACGCACACGAATGGCATGACGCCACCCCGTCCGCCCCCGCCTATGGCGTGGTGGTCGGGGCGGGCATTGCCACCGGCACCGTGACCCGCATGGAGCTGGACGCAGCGCGGCGCTCGCCCGGCGTTCTGGCCATCGTCACCGCCGACACCGCCGGCCCGCTGCATCCGGTCAAGCGCAACGCCGCGCCGCTGCTGGGTGGTCCGAAGGTGCACCACTATCACCAGGCACTGGCGGTGGTGGTGGCCGAAACGTTCGAACAGGCCCGGGCTGCGGCCGGACAGATCCGCATCCGCTATGCCCCGCAGCGCGGCCACTTCGATCTGGCCGACGCCAAGCAGGCAGGCGCTTCCCTGCAGACGCCGGAGCCCGATGCGCGCGTCGGCGATTTCGAGAAGGCCTTCAGCCAGGCGGCGGTTACGCTCGATGCGACCTACCACACCCCGGACCAGTCGCACGCAATGATGGAGCCGCACGCGACGATGGCCGCCTGGGAAGGCGACCAGCTGACGGTGTGGACCTCCAACCAGATGATCGACTGGGGCCGCACCGATCTGGCCCGCACCCTGGGCATCGCCAAGGACAAGGTGCGGCTGTTGTCGCCCTACATCGGCGGCGGCTTTGGCGGAAAGCTGTTCCTGCGCTCCGATGCGCTGCTGGCTGCGCTCGCCGCACGCGCTGCCAAGCGGCCGGTGAAAGTGGCCCTGCAGCGGCCGCTGATCGCCAACAACACCACGCACCGCCCGGCCACGCTGCAGCGCATCCGGCTGGGCGCAACGCCGGAAGGAAGCCTGACCGCCATCGGTCACGAATCATGGTCGGGCAACCTGCCAGGCGGCTCGCCGGAGGAAGCGGTGCAGCAGACCCGCTTGCTGTATGCGGGGCCCAACCGCTTGGCCGCACTGCGCCTGGCCACCCTCGACCTGCCCGAAGGCAATGCCATGCGCGCGCCGGGCGAAACGCCGGGACTGATGGCGCTGGAAATCGCCATGGACGAAATGGCCATCAAGCTCGGCCTGGACCCGATCGAATTCCGTATCCGCAACGACACCCAGGTCGACCCGTCCAATCCCGAGCGCCCCTTTTCACAGCGGCAGCTGGTGCAGTGCCTGCGCACGGGCGCCGAACGGTTCGGCTGGCAGCGGCGCAGCGTCACCCCGGGCGCCGTGCGCGATGGGCGCTGGCTGGTCGGCATGGGCGTGGCCGCAGGCTTCCGCAACAACCTGGTGATGAAATCCGGCGCACGCGTGCGCCTGGCCGCTGATGGCCAGGTCACCGTGGAAACCGACATGACCGACATCGGCACCGGCAGCTACACCATCATCGGCCAGACGGCCGCGGAAATGCTCGGCGTTCCGTTGCAGCAGGTCACGGTCAAGCTGGGCGATTCCCGTTATCCCGTGGCTGCCGGTTCCGGTGGCCAGTGGGGCGCCAACAGCTCCACCGCAGGCGTCTACGCCGCATGCATGGCACTGCGTACGAAGGTCGCGCAGGCGCTGGGAATGGACCCGGCGGCAGCGCAGTTCGAAGCCGGCAGGGTGACCGCAGGGGGCCGCAGCCGCGCCCTTGCCGATGCCGCTCAGGCCGGCGAGCTGGTGGCCGAAGACAGCATCGAGTTCGACACGCTGCAGGAGAAGTACCAGCAATCCACCTTCGCCGCGCATTTCGTCGAGGTGGGCGTGGATGTGGCCTCGGGCGAAAGCCGGATCCGCCGCATGCTGGCCGTGTGCGCAGCCGGCCGCATCCTCAACCCGAAGACCGCGCGCAGCCAGGTGATCGGCGCGATGACGATGGGCATCGGCGCAGCGCTGTCGGAGGAACTGGTGGTGGATCGGCGGCTGGGGTTCTTCGTCAATCATGACCTGGCCGGCTACGAAGTACCCGTACATGCCGACGTGCCGCACCAGGAGGTGGTGTTCCTCGATGAAAGCGATGCGGTGTCGTCGCCGATGAAGGCCAAGGGCGTTGGCGAGCTGGGCCTGTGCGGCGTAAGCGCGGCAGTGGCCAACGCGGTGTACAACGCGACCGGAATCCGCGTGCGCGACTATCCACTGACCCTGGACAAGCTGCTCGCCGGCCTGCCGGACATCGCATGACCAGTGCGCTGCACCCTGCCCCGTTGGATCTGGACGGTGGCAACCCGCGCCCGGTGCTGCAGGCTGCCGCCGACGCGGCGCGAGCCCGTCGTCCGGCTGCGTTGGCAGTGGTGCTGCAGACGGAAGGGTCCAGCTACAGCCGCGCGGGCACCTGTGCGCTGTTCGAACCGGGTCGACAGGTGGGCTGGCTGAGTGGCGGCTGCCTGGAACCGGAGCTGGCGCGACAGGCCGCCAACGCGGTGGATGCCGGGCGCATTGCATGGATGGAGATCGACAGCCGAGACGACGCTGCGCTGTTCTCCGGCAATGCCACCGGATGCCGGGGTCGCCAGTGGCTGGCACTGCTTCCGTTGCCGCAGCTCGGCGGCATCGAACAGCTTCTCGATGCGTGGCTGCAAGGGCCGCACACGCTGCACCTGGCACTGCAGGCTGATGGCCGGCTGGACGCCCGCTGCGCCGGCTTCACCTTCACCCGCACGGTGCCCCCGGCCGCCCTGCAGCCGCTGGACGGCAGCCACCGCTGGCGGCTGCAGTGGCACCGGTCGCCTGTCGTGCACGTGCACGGAGCAGGCCCGGAGGCCGCGCTTCTGCTACCCCTGCTGGACCAGCTGGGCTGGTGCGCGCATGTCGAGGAGCCGCGACCCCGTTGGCGCGAGCACCTGCCCCTTGCCGCTGGTTCGTATTCTTCTTCAGCTGCCGCCGGCGCGGCCGATGCCGCACTCGTGATGCATCACAATTTCGAGCTCGACCGTGACGCGCTCGAACGGCTGGCAGGCTCGCGCGTGCCCTTCATCGGGCTGTTGGGGCCACGCCGTCGCAAGGACGACCTTTTCAGCGTACTGGATACCCATACGCGCCGTGCGCTGGAACCGCGCCTGCGCTCACCGATCGGCCTGCCCCTGGGCGGACGTGGTCCCGAAGCGATTGCCTTGAGCATTGCCGCGCAGCTGCAGGCATGGCGGCACGGAACGCCCCTGGCCACGCCATGACCGGGCATGCGGCCGTGGTGCTCGCAGCCGGGTGCAGCCAGCGCCTGGGGCAGCCCAAGCAGCTGCTGCGCGCGGGCGGAGAGACGCTGTTGCGACGCAGCGTGCGGCTGGCGCTGGAAACCTTGCCGGACACGCTGGTGGTGGTACTGCCCCAGCACCCCCGCTTCGAAGAAGAACTGCACGGTCTGCCGGCACAGCGGCTGCGCAATCCCAACCCCGGGCTCGGCATCGGCGGCAGCCTGTCGCTGGCCGCTACCCACGTGCACAGCGCCGCCAGGGTGCTGGTGATGATCTGCGATCAACCGACGCTGCGCGTGGAGCACCTGCGTGCGCTGCTGGGCGCGGCAACCGCTGCGCCGTCCGGCTGCGCGGCCACGGTACTGGGCGACACCATCGGCGTGCCGGCGGTGGTGCCGGGCACTTGGTTTGCCGGCACAGGACCGCAACCTGCAGACGGGGGATTTGGCCGGCGGCTGCGGCAGACCGAAGGCATTGCGCGCTGCTCCGGCGCCGGGCTGGAATGCGATATCGATACCCCCGAAGACCTGCGCCGCGCGCGCGCGCTCGGCTGGCTGGATCCTGCGTCCGCCTGAGGGCGGCGGCAGTTGAACTGGCCAGGCCGCGCTGCGCGGGCGCTCGGCATACACGCTGCGCGGACGCTCCGCCGCGCAGGATGGAGCGCCCGCTACCTGCCAGCGTTCCCGCACATGGCCGCACCCTCAGGCTCCCGCCTTGTCATCTACGCCGCGCTGGCCGGCAACCTCGCCATCGCCGTTGCCAAGTTCATCGCCGCCGGCCTGTCCGGCAGTTCGGCGATGCTCAGCGAAGGCGTGCATTCGCTGGTCGATACCCTCAACGAGGTGCTGCTGCTGTACGGTCTGCGCCGTGCCGAAAAGGCTCCCGACACCCTGCACCCGTTCGGCTACGGCCGCGAGCTGTACTTCTGGAGCTTCATCGTCGCCCTGCTGGTCTTTGCCGCCGGCGCCGGGGTGTCGGCCTATGAGGGCATCCAGCACATCCGCCAGCCGGAACCGGCCACCAACCACGCCATCAGCTACAGCGTGCTGGGCATTTCCATCCTGTTCGAAGGCGCCTCCTGGTGGGTTGCACTGCGCGAGTTCCGGCGCAGCAAGGGCACGCTGGGCTATTTCGAGGCGTTCCGCCGCAGCAAGGACCCCTCCACCTTCACCGTACTGCTGGAGGACAGTGCCGCCCTGCTCGGCCTCGGCTTTGCCCTGGTCGGGTTGCTGGCCGCGCAGCTGCTGGAAATGCCGATACTGGATGGGGTCGCCTCGTTGTGCATTGCCGGCGTGCTGGCGCTGACCGCATTCCTGCTGGCGCGGGAAACCAAGGGCCTGCTGGTAGGCGAACCTGCGCACCCGGCCGTTGCCCAACGCATCATGGCGGTGGCCGTGA
The DNA here is from genome assembly GCF_029892765.1 of Stenotrophomonas sp. 1278. Classification (NCBI taxonomy): domain Bacteria; kingdom Pseudomonadati; phylum Pseudomonadota; class Gammaproteobacteria; order Lysobacterales; family Lysobacteraceae; genus Stenotrophomonas; species Stenotrophomonas sp. 1278. Next base: position 188,315 of record NZ_JARXWD010000001.1, on the reverse strand, counting down.
CCGATCCGGACCTGCGCCGTGCCAATGGCGTGACCACCATGCAGATGGGCCCGGAGCAGGTGGTGGCCATGCTCAGTGCCGAATTCGAGGACGACCGCACCACCCCGCAGATCGAAGCCTGCATCACCCGCATCGAGGGTGCGGTGAAGCAGGAGTTCCCGGAACTGGTGGCGCTGTTCGTGAAACCGCAGACGCCGGAAGTCTTCGCCAGACGGCGCGCGGCGCTGGCTGACCCGGAGTGAATCAATGGCGGCGGCTTCACCCGCTGCACGCCACACTGAAGCAGGCTTGGGAAGCGAGCACTGCCGCAACATGATGGATTGGCTGCCGGATACCTGGATACCGATACCCCGCACCTTCTACCGGCGCCCGTCGACGGTGGTTGCACCGGACCTGCTCAACAAGCTGCTGGTGCGCAGCGACGGCCGTGCAGCGCGTATCGTCGAAGTCGAAGCCTACGCCGGCAGTGAGGATCCGGCTGCCCATTCGTATCGTGGCAGAACCGCACGCAACGCCAGCATGTTTGGCGAGGCCGGGCACCTGTACGTGTATTTCACCTACGGCATGCACTGGGGCAGCAATGTGGTCTGCGGCGAGGTCGGCGAGGGTGTTGCGGTACTGCTGCGCGCGGCAGAGCCGGTTGCCGGACAGGAACGGATGTACCCGCTGCGGCCAGCTGCCCGCCACGATCACGACCTCGCCAGCGGTCCCGGCAAACTGTCGCAGGCGTTCGGCCTGGACCGGCGCGTTGATGGCGCCGATCTGGTCACCGCCAGCCACGGCATCACCCTCGTGGATGACGGCACGCGGCCCCCCGATGATCCGGTGGTAGGCCCACGCATCGGCATCACCCGGGCAGTGGATTTTCCTTGGCGCTGGCATGTTCGCGATCATCGTCACGTTTCAGTGCGCCCTGCCCGTGCCTCAACGCGAAGGAGCCCCCGATGACACCTCTCGACAAACCGCTGCGCCGTGAACTGACCATCGCCGGCCAGGCCTATACGCTGACCCTGGACCCGAGCGGACTGAAGCTGGTCGAGAAGGGACGGCGGAAGGGCCTGGAGCTGCGCTGGGAAGACCTCGTCTCCGGGGACGCCGCGTTGGCCAGCGCCCTGCAGGCGTCCCTGCAACAGCCATGAGCGGGCGCATCACGACGGCGTCACTGCCGTACGCAGGGCGCTAACAGACCGGGTACTAGCGTGGACAGCCATGGATGAGGCCACCCGACTTCGCGAAATCGAACGGCTGGGCGTGCTCGATACGCCGCCCGAGCCGGTGTTCGATGCCATCGTCGCCGCCGCGCGCGCCGCCACCGGCATGCCCATCGGCCTGGTCTCCATCGTTGCCGAACAACGGCAATGGTTCAAATCCAGCATCGGCCTGGGCGATGTCAGCGAAACGCCGCGCTCCATCTCGTTCTGTACCTACGCCATCGAACAGGACGCGCTGCTGGAGATTCCGGATGCGCGGCAGGATCCGCGCTTCGCCCACAACCCGTTGGTCACCGCCGGGCCCAGGGTGCGCCACTATGCCGGCATCCCTTTGGCCACTGCCCATGGCGCGCGCATCGGCACGCTGTGCCTGCTCGACACCCTGCCTGGCGTGCTGTCACCGTCGCAACGTGAGCTGATGGTCCATCTTGGCCGGGTTACCACCCAGGTGCTGGAGCAGCGCAGTGCGCTGTTGCGGCAGATCGACCAGGCACAGGCGCTGCATCGCGATCTCAAGCGCAGCGAGGACTTCCTGGAACGTACCAACACTGCCGCCAAGGTCGGCGGCTGGGAGCTGGAGCTGGCCACCCGCGAAGTGCGCTGGACGCGCGAGACCAAGCAGATCCACGGCGTGCGTTCCAGCTACCAGCCGACATTCGAATCGGCCTTGTCGTTCTATCGTCCGGACAGCCGCAGCATCATCCAGGCGGCGGTGCAGCGCTGCACCGAACAGGGCACGCCCTGGGAAGTGCAGCTGCCGATGACCACCGCCGATGGCCGCAGCATCTGGACCCGCGTGGTGGGCACCCGGCAACAGGTGGAGGGCCTGCCACGGCTGGTCGGTGCCATCCAGGACATCACCGAAGAACGCGCGGTGGTGGACGCGCTGGAAGCCAGCGAGGTGCGTTATCGCCGTCTCTTCCACTACAGCCTGGGCCTGATCTGCACGCACACGCTGGACGGCACCGTGACATCGGTGAATCCGGCAGCCGTGCAGTCGCTGGGCTACCCGGAAAGCGAGATGGTTGGCCGCAGCCTGTGCGACGTGATGCCGCCGGAAAAGCGCGAGGCGTTCAAGGCCTACCTGCGGCGCATCGAAGCCAACCATACCGACGCAGGCGTGATCGAACTGCTCGCCGCCGATGGCACCCGCCGCTACTGGGCCTACAACAACGTACTGGACACCGAGACCCATCCCCCGTTTGTGCTCGGCCACGCCCAGGACGTGACCGCGCTGCGCCTGCAGGAAGAGCGCTTGCGCGAACTGTCGCTGAAGGATCCGCTGACCCAGTGCCACAACCGCCGGTACCTGCATCGGCTCGACGACGTCGCCTCACGGTCGTGGGCCTGCCTGGTGTTCGACCTGGATCACTTCAAACAGGTCAACGACACCCTGGGGCACCGTCGTGGCGACACGGTGCTGGTCGAGTTCGCCGACTTCCTGCGCGCGCCGCTGCAGGCCAATGAGGCGGCAGTGCGGTTGGGCGGAGACGAGTTCTTGGTGGCGCTGATCGAACCGGCGGCCGGGCGGCTGGCTGCGCTGGAAGCCTGGTATGCGGGCAACGCCGCGCGTGCTCCCACCGCGTTCTCGATGGGCGCCGCCGTCAACGTCCCCGGCGAACCCGTGGCGGAAACCATCCACAAGGCCGACAGCCGGCTGTATCGCACGCGGGCCAGGGTACGTCGCGAGATGCGTCCGCCGGGCAGCGCCGACTAGCGGGTAACGGTGACCCACACAGGGGCATGATCGCTGGCCTTCTCCTGCAGCCGCACCCAACGATCGACACCGGCATCCTCAAGCCCTTTGGCCAGTACCGGGTTCAGCAGCAGATGATCGATGCGCAGGCCGCGATCGCGTTCGGCGTGCTGGCGGAAATAGTCCCAGAAGGTGTAGATGCGCTGGTCGCCATGAACCGCGCGCAGGGCGTCGGTCCACCCCTGCGCCAGCAGCTGCTGGAAGGCATCGCGGACCTCCGGCTGCATGAGCGCATCGCGCCGCCACGAGGCCGGGTCGTACACATCCTCGTCGTCTGGAATGACATTGAAATCCCCCAGCAACAGTGCCGGGTGCGGAAGATCGACCAGGGTGCGCGCATGGCGGATCAGCCGCTGCATCCATCGCAGCTTGTAGTCGAACTTCAGCCCCGGCTGGGGATTGCCGTTGGGCAGGTACAGCGCCGCAACCACAACGCCATGCACACCAGCTTCCAGGTACCGGCTCTGCGTATCGGCCGGTTCGCCGGGCAGGCGACGCCGGCTTTCGATCGGCATGGCATCGCGGGCCAGTATCGCCACCCCGTTCCAGCGCGCCTCACCCAGCCACAGCGCGCCATACCCTGCCCGCTCCAGCGCGTCGACTGGAAAGGCGGCATCGACCGCCTTCAGCTCCTGCAGTGCCACCACGTCGGGCGCTTCACGCTGCAACCAGGACAGCAGATGCGGCAAGCGCGTGCCGATGCCATTGACGTTGAACGTGGCAATGCGCAGTGTCTTGCGGCGAGCCATTGCGGAAGTACCCGAGCGGCGGGTCTGCAGTATTGGCGAGGCGGCATGCAGGCAGCGTGGAGGACGCCGCACGCAGGATCACGGCGTTGCCGGGCCCGTCCCTGGCAGGAAGTTCGCCATCCGCTCCAGCTCGTCCTCCAGCGCATTGCTGAATGCCACGTCCCTTGGTGCGCTGCCGTCGACATAACCGAAGCTGGGCTGCAGCTGCCCATCCTTCGCCGCGACATTGGCCCAGCCGATCACCTGGTCGCGCCACAACAGCGGCAGCGCGTAGTAGCCGAAGCGACGCTTGGCCGCCGGGGTGTAGGCCTCGAACCGGTACACCCAGCCCCAGAGCAGTTCGAACCGTCGCCGATCCCAGGCCACCGGATCGAACGGTGCGAGCAGCCGCACCTGTTCATCGGCCTGGTATCTCCGCGAACGGGGGTTCTCGTCGGCCGGCCAGTACCAGGTGGTTCCATCGATGCTGCAGCCCGCCAGCTGCTCGCGCGCCAACCGCAGTGCCTGCTGGATCTCCTCCGCCAGATGCGGTGCGCCGTAGCCCAGCAGCCGCGCCAGATAGGTGAGGCTCGCCGAAGGCAACGGCGCGTACTTGCGCACCACCAGATCGATCAGTGCGGTGGCACGCTGCAGGCGTGCGGCCTTGCCGCCATCGGCCGGGGCATGTGCCGCAACCGCATAGATGCGGGTACCGCTGTCACGACGATGGATGCGCAGCATGCCGCGATAGTGCATGCCATCCAGCAGGTGGGTGCTGGCATTGCTGGTGCCGCCCCAGTAGTTGGTCACCCGGCCATGCGCGAACGCCTGGTCGACTTCGCGCGGATGCACCGCACCCCGCTCCTGCACGAACGCCAGCACGTCGGCCGCCTTGCGCCGCGTGCTCGCGTCCCATGGCCTGCGGGACACCCGGGGATGCATCAGGGACAGGTGTTCACGCGGCAGGAAGCCGTAGTTGACCAGGAAGTCTTCCTCGATCGGCAGTCGGCTGTAGCGGCGCTCCAGATCCCCGGCCCGGTAGCCCTTCACCCGGTGCCGCAGGGTCAGGTCCTGGGCGCGTGCGGGCGCACGGATGGGGTCGGCCTGCACGAAGCCCAGCCGACGGATCGCTGTCAGCAACGTGGTAGGCGTGAACAGCGTGCGGGCTACGGCGTAGCGGCGCAGATCATCGAGGGTCGGCGAGGTCGGCATGGGCCGATTGTAGGACTGCCGGCTGCCCCGCTGCAGGACGTCATCCGCGCAAGGCGCGCCTGGCCTTACTCGGCCACGATACGGGCATCGTCACCGGTGCCGTCCACGATGACCCGGCTGCCGACCTGCAGGCCTGCGACCTGTTCACGCAACTGCGTGGTTGACAGCACACGACCCTCGTCCAGGCGCACCTTCACCATGTAGCGGGTGGTGGGGCCTTCGCCGGCGATCTTCTCGCCGATGGAGCCACCGATCTTGTCGCCACTGTTGGCGGCGACATTGGTGACCACATAGCCTGCTTCGGTCTGCCCGGCACTGCTGAGGCCGACACCCGCCAGAACACCGCCGATCTTGCCCAGCCGCTCGCCGATGCTGCGACCGCGCTTGGTGCGTTCGGAGGTATCCTCGCCTCGATTCTCGATCGGCTGCATGTCTTCGACCACCCCATGCCGAGGCTTGGCCCAGGCCGTCGGCATCAACAGTGATGCGCCGATCGCCAGGGCCAGCAGTCCGGCAACACGGAAGGGGGTGTGCTGTCTCATGTCAGTGTCCTTGGTTGCGGGAAGCGGTCGGGGTTGACCTGCCTGGGCGACGCGCGTCCGGGCCGACGATATCGGTATCGCAATGGGGCCCGCGGTGCTGCCAGCGCCGTACCACGCCATCACGGTCGGCGATGTAGGTGATGTCGCAGCGGTGTTGCTCGGCATGGTGCACGTCCTCGACGATGATCGGTGCGAACACCGGACGCTCGCCGCTGGTACCGGTCGGTTCCATGTACAGGAACTCGCCACCGCCCACCTTCACCTGCTCGGTGTAGGCCGGTACGACCGTGCGCCAGGTGTAGCGTGTTTCCAGCGTTGCATCGTCTTCCTCGATCTGCACCCGGCCGCCATCCACGCGCAGCTGCATCAACAGCTGCGATGCCTCGCGCCCGATCCATCCATCGGCGCTCGCTCTGGCGGCGGCGCCCAGCGTCTGCGCGCCTGCAGCACCGGCCGCAGCCAGCAGGGCGCAGGCGAGAGCGCCCGGCAGGAATCCTTTCATGTGCACTCGAACAGCTCCCGGCTGGGGATGTATCGCGCGCGCCTGCCTTCCCCAGCAGAACACGCCATCCAATAGTGTCGCTATCGCCTCAGTCTAGGCCTCGAACACCCAGGCAACCATCGGAAACGTCCACGAAACTGCGTAGGGAAATTCCTAGAAGCGGCGTCTCGGGATCTGCGACTGGCCGCACCGCCAGCGCTCGCTGCGCACCGGATCCGCTGGCCCGCCGCTTACAATCTCCCCAGCAGGCCACAGCCAAGGGAATCGCGTGCCACCGTTCAACCTGTTCCAGCGCCTGTCGCAGGCGCCGACCAACCCGCGCACCGACACTACACCGCGCACATTCGATGTGGCCGAGCTGTACGAAGGGCCGGTGCGCCTGCAGGACGATGCAGCCGCCGCGCCGCTGCGGCTGGACGAGAAACTGCGCCAGGCCTACTTCTGGATCGTCAACAACGCGATCATCAGCCCGCACTACGACATCGAGTACCACGAAGGCCCCTCCGCCTCGTTCGCGGTGGGTGACACACGGCGGCCGCTGACCCTGCCATCGGCGCAGAGCTATTCCAGTTACGTGCTGCTGCCGCTGCTGACCTTCGCCACCCGCCGCAAGTGCCTGTTCGTGGGTGGGCCAGGGCGCGGCAAGACCGCCAGCGCGATCCTGATGGGCGTCCTGGCCGGCTATCCGGTCCGCGAGGTGCGCCGGGCGATGCAGCACGGGCACCCGCAGATGACCATCGCCGATCTGCTCGGCAACCCCCTGCCCGCCGACCTGGTGGCCGCGCAGGACATGGCGGACATCCGCATTGCCTGGCGGTCATGGCTGGGGATGCGGGTGAAGATCATCGACGAATACAACCGCATTCCCACCCGCACGCAGAGCGCGCTGCTGACGGTGATGGGCGACAACTACGCCGAGATCCTCAACCACGTCTACGAATGCCCGGAATCGGCCTGGTACCTGACCGCCAATGATGATCGCGGCGGCGGTACCTACCAGGTGATCGAAGCCCTGCGCGACCGCATCGACGTGGTGGTGCAGGCACTGGCATTCAACCCGCGGTTCCTGGAAGAGATGCTGCTGCGCATCGAGCAGGACATCCGCCCGGAAGAGGTCGTGCCGCGTGACATCATCTTCAGCGAGGCCGAGGGCGACCAGCTGCTGCAGGAGATCCGCGCGGTCGACGTACCGCAGGACGTGCGCCGCCGCATCGAATTCTTCAGCAGCCAGTTCGAGCTGATGGAAACCGCCGGCGCCCAGTTCGAGTACCTGACCAAGGATACCGTGCGCCTGGCCGGCACCGAATGGGCGCAGGCAACCGCTGCCGACAGCGGCCGCGATCGCATGAAGGACCTGGGTTGCCAGACCCGCAACGGCCTGTCGGTGCGCAACCTGATGACCCTGCTGATGTTCGCCAAGGCCATGGCGTACTTCCGCGGCAGCCCTGCCGTTGCCCTGGAGGATGTGCGCCAGGTACTGCCCTTCGTGCTGAACGACAAGCTGCAACCGGATCTTGATGCTCCCTTCTTCGCCCTGCCGGAGAATGCGCCCTATCGCAGCGATCGGCTCAGCTGGCTGCGCTGGCTGCTCGATGCCTCCAATGCCGAATATGACCAGCTGGATCTGGATCGCGACGATCCGGTGGGCGAGCTGTCGGCACAGTTCCAGCAGGGCCTGGATGGGATGACCGAGACGGAAACGCGCAAGCGCCTGACCCGCATCGAGCGTCTGGTGGACGAACGGGTGAAGGGACGCAAGCTGTACGGCCATCTGTACGACGACCTGCTGAAGCTGAAGTACCTGCACCAGCGCTACACCAACTACCTGCATTGGCTGCGGGCACGCTGATCGTGGTTTCCGCCGTTCTCGCCGAGCTGCTGGCCGCGCGCCGTTCCGTGCTGAACCAGGCCGTGGCCGATGCCCGCCACCGCTGGCCCGGCCTGGACATGGCCGCCTTCAGCGCGTTCGTCATCCAGACCATCGACCCCCTCTGCCAGGCCATCCAGCGCCACCACCCGTCGGCAACGCAGAGCACGTGCGAGGCCGCCTTCGAGATCGGTCTGGAGCTGGTGGCGCAGGGCCATGCCGGCCCGAAGGCGCGTCTCCCGTGGGTCGAGCAGGCCTGGCGCTCGCTGGCCCCGGCCCTCGCCCCGTTGCTGGCCCACGCTCCGCGCGAGACCCTCGGCACCATCAGCAATGCGGTGGTGCGGCTGGGCGCCAGTCCGGACGTTCGCGTCGCGCAGTGGATCGATGCGATGGCCGCGCATGCAGGCGGGTGTACATCCTTGCCGGAACTGCGCGACATCGGGGCGCTCTGTGCCTGGCAGGCGGGGATGGTGCAGCTGCGCCGCCCTGCCCTTGCCCGTATCGATGCCCTGCCCACGAATACGGTCGCCGCCGTGCTGGGCATCGATGCGGGTGATCTGGCCTCGGTCCGGGTCCAGCTTGAGCAGGACCGCTGGTGGAATCCGCGGCAGGGCAGCGTCGACCTGCGCGGGCATCGTGTCGGCAGCTTCAGCGGCCTGGACGGCGCGTTTCCGGCACCGCCACAGGTTCGTGCAGCGACCGAGGGCTTCGTGGTCGAAAGTGCAGGCGGGTACTTCCTGCTGCTCGCCGATGCCTTCGGTGCCGTCCTGCTGCCTGCCAGCGCCGCCGAATACGCAGCGGGCAGCAGCAGCGGACCGGCGCCGGATGTGACCGCCCGCTTGGGCGTGCAGTGGATGGCGCCGGCGTTGTCCAAGGACGACCTGTGTGCCGTCTCCGGTGCGTCGGGCATCGCCCTGTTCTCGCCGTGGTCGCACCATGTGCACGTGTTGCCACCCCAATGAGTGCCCCGGTCGCTGATCCGCTGCAGCCCTGGCGCGAGGCCTGGCCACAGGCACTGGCCACATGGAGCCGTTTCACCCGGCTGCAGGACCCGAAGCTGTGCCATTCGCGCATGCAGGCGGCCGCCGAGGGCCTGACCGGCAGCTTCGCGGCCATCCGCCTCGCCGACCAGCGCATCGTCATCGACCTGGAAGAAGTACAGCGCCTGCAGCTGCAACCCTACGCGCTGGAGATCCTCGCCCACGAGATCGGCCACCACGTGCTGGCGCCTGCCACCGCCAGCGACCATGCACGGCTGCTGGCGCGCATCCGCCGTGCGCTGCCGACGCTGGAAGCGCATGCACCGATGGTCGCCAACCTCTACACCGACCTGCTCATCAACGATCGCCTGCAGCGCCAGAGCGGGCTGCGCATGGATGCGATCTATCGACGCCTGGCCGGACAACCGGCGCAGGCCAGCTCGCCGGTCTGGCAGCTGTACATGGGCATCTACGAGGAACTGTGGCAGCAGCCGCGCGGCACGCTGGGGGGCTCGACCGACGACAGCGCATTGCAGGGCGATGCCTGGCTCGGTGCACGCGTCGTGCGCGTCTACGCCAGCGACTGGATGATCGGCGCTGGCCGCTTCGCCACGCTGCTGCTGCCCTGGCTGCTGGAATCACAGCAGGATGCGCGGGTGGATGCCCTGATGGATACCCGGCACGCCGGCCAGGGAAGCCAACCGGTCGGCCTTGGGCAACTGGAGGACGACGAGCTGGCGCCGGCGCCGCACCCTGCATCCGACCCACGCATCACCGGCGATGAGCGCGGCGGCGGCGCACCGCAGAAGAGCGATCTGCCTGCGGATGCGCTCGCTGGGGACCCTGCGCACTCTGCAGGACAGATGCGCGAGCCGTTCGAGTACGGGCAGATCCTGCGCGCGGCCGGCCTGGACCTGGATGACCATCAGATCGCCGTGCGTTACTACCGCGAGCGCGCGCTGCCACACCTGATCCGCTATCCGTCGCGGCCGCAGCCGCAGGCCCAGGAGCCGCTGCCGGAGGGGCTGCAGCCCTGGGAAGCCGGCGATGCACTGGACGCAGTGGACTGGCTGCAATCGGTGCTGCAGTCACCCCATGTGATTCCCGGGCTGACGACGGTACAGCGTGTGCACGGGCTGGCACCCGGCCGTGAACCCGCTGTCGAACCGGTGGACCTGGATCTGTACGTGGACAGTTCTGGTTCGATGCCCAACCCGCAGGCATGGACCTCGTTCCTGACCCTGGCCGGCGCCATCATCGCGCTGTCGGCGCTGCGCGTGGGTGCACGCGTACAGGCCACGCTGTGGAGCGGCACCGGGCAGCACCTGCACACCGACGGCTTCGTGCGTTCGGAAGACGACATCCTCAAGGTGCTTACCGGCTATTTCGGTGGCGCCACCGCGTTTCCGATCCACCGGTTGCGTGACACCTACGCAGAGCGTCCGCCGCATGCACGGGCGGTGCATATCCTGCACATCTCCGACGACGGCATCACCACGATGTTCGACAAGGATGAGCGCGGCAACAGCGGCTGGGACGTGGCCGCCAAAGCGCTGCGTGTGGCCGGCGGTGGCGGCACCATGGCACTGAACCTGTTCAGCCCGCTGCCGTCCCGCATCGCCAATGCCGGCAACGCGGGATGGACCGGCGATCTGCTGCGCGCACGCGACGCGGGATGGAACATCCATGTGGTGCGCGACATGGCCGACCTGCTGCAGTTCGCGCGCGCCTTCAGCCAGCAGCACTACGGCCCTGGCGGCATGCGCGTGCAGTGATGATCGTGCTCTGCCTTGCGCCCGCGCACCTCTGACGATTGCCCTTCCACCCAGCTATATGCCAAGTCTGGAACCTGACCATGCTCTCCGGCCCCTCCCTTGACGTTCTGCTGCGGCGCCTGCTGGACATGCCGCCCGATTTCCTCGAGCCACCGCGCCGCGCCGGCAGCGGTCGGCTGCACGTCGCGGCGGTGGTGGGCGATGTGTTTGCCGCACGCTCGCTGCACCTGCCCCCTGCACTGCGGGCAACGCTGTCGGGTGATCTGGCCGGCGTGGATGCAAACCAGCTCTCGCTTTCAGCGGTGACCGCATGGCTGATGGCAGATGCGTACTGGAATGCACTGGCTATCGCCCCGGAGGCGTGGATGCCCCTGTTCGCCGAAGCAGTGCCAGCGCTGGCGGCCAGTACCAGCGCAGACCGGTTCGTGTTCGATCCGGAGCGCCGCGAAGAACTGGTGCGTACCGTGGTGGCCCGGCTGGGCCTGCTGCCGCAGGGTGAAACAGCGGCCCAGGCGACCGATCGCCTGGCCCGGGTCAGCGGCGTGGAACGGCAGCGCCTGCTCGATGCCAGCCGCGCCGCTGAAGCGCGCGCGCGTGCCATCCGCGAGGCCTTGGCGCGCAAGGCGGCCGAAGAGTCTGCGGACAAGTGGACCCGCGAGTGAGCCGCGAGCCGACCGATGCCGATCGCTATCCCACGCTGAGCGCGGCGGGCCTGGCGATGCTGCAGCAGATGCGCGAGCACCCGGCGGCGCCGATCTTCCGCAATGCCAGCGGCAACCGCCTGCTTGCCGATGAGGTGACGGCATTGCGTGGCTACGAACGGGAGATCGCCTGCGCGCGCTTCGAGTGGACGCCAGATCAACCGCCACCGTGGCTGCAGGCGCATGTCACCGAGGTGTTTGCGCAGGTGCCGTACTACCGCGCGCAGGCGATGCCAGCTTCCTTCACCGACATTGCACCGGTCCACCGTGGCGACCTCGCAGCGGACATCGCCCGTTTCGTGCCAGACCCGGTACCGCTGGAGCGGATGATCAATTTCCGCACCACCGGCACCACCGGCCATCCACTGGTACTGCCATCGCATCCGGTGGTGGCGGCACGCTATCTGGCCCATCACAAGCGCGCCTTGCAGCGCTTCGGCATCACCCTGGCGCACGGCCGCGGCCAGATGGGGGTGATGTTGCTGGGCATGCAGCAGCGGTGCTTCACCTATGTTTCGGTGACACCGACGATGGACGAATCCGGCCTGGCCAAGATCAACCTGCATCCCGATGACTGGCGCCATCCTGAGGACCGCGCACGCTACATCGACCAGATGCAGCCGGAAGTGATCGCCGGCGATCCGATTTCCTTCGCAGCGCTGCTGGAATTGCCCGTACGGCACCGGCCGCAGGCGCTGCTGTCGGTATCGATGGCGCTGTCTCCGGGCCTGCGCCAGGCCCTGGCCGCGCGCTTTGGCTGCGCGGTGCTCGATCTGTATTCGATGAACGAAGCGGGCCCGCTGGCCGTGTATGACGATGCAGCCGGCGGCCACGTACTGCTGCAGCCGCGCATGTATGTGGAAATTCTCGGGCCCGACGGGGCACCGTTGCCGCCCGGGGAGATCGGTGAGATCACGCTCAGCGGCGGATTCAACTTCTGCCTGCCGCTGCTGCGCTACCGCACCGGCGACCGCGGCGCGCTGGCCATGGCCGGCGATACGCCGATGATCGTCGGCCTGCAGGGGCGACGTCCGGTACGCTATCTGACCGCCGACCAGCAGTGGATCAACAACATCGACCTGACCCATGCGCTGGCTGCGCTGCCGTTGTCACGATACGTGGTGCATCAGCACAGCGATGGCCGCGTTGCATTGTCGTTGCCACCTGCAGAGCTGGGCTACTCCGCCGAGGCGATCCGCTGCCTGCGCGCGGTGTTGCGAGGACAGCCGGTGGATGTCATTGCGCTGCAGCGCGAAGACAAGGTTCTGCAGTACTCCAGCGACGTAGCCGGGAGCAGTTCGCCGCCGCGATGAGTGCCCTGCGTCAGCGCAGCCAGTGCGCATAGGCGGCCAGCACCGCCAGGTGCGCCACGTAGTAGACGTAGAACGCCCAGCGCCATCGTGGCAGCCGCCACTGCACGGGCGCGGCCGCCAGCGCCAGCGGGATGGCCAGCAATGCCCATCCATTGCCATTGACCCAGCACAGCCCACCGAATCCGAACGCCAGCAGCCAGTAGGCCCGGTGGCGGAATGCGATCCAGCCCAGCATCACGAATGCCACGCCCACCCATTGGTAATCCACGAAGAACGGCAGCAGCCCACCCGCCACCAGCAGCAACAGTTGCCGGTTATTGGCCAGCGCGTGCACCGCTACAGCGGCCAGGCCGAAGGTCAACAGGATGTTCAGCGGCAGCCAGTAGCCGAAGGCCAGCACATGGAAGGGTTGCGCGACCAGCCCCCACATCCCGAGCCGGCGGATCGACTTGCGCAGGTCCGCATCCGGTTGCGCGAGGTTGCAGGCCATCACCAGTGCGAACAGCGGGAAGGCGATGCGCCCCAGCTCGCTGACCACCGGTACATAGCCGCCGAAAACCACTTTGGCGACATGATCGCCGGTCATCGACAGCAGCGCGAGCCACTTCAGCAGCTCGCGGGCGCCGCTGCCGAGGGCGCTGCGCGCCGGGGAGTATCGTGCAGCGACGTCCTGCGCGCTCATGCCATCCATCCTCTGCGTCCTGCAGGGTCGATATCGCCAGGAATCGGCGGCCTTACCCCTTGAACGCAAAGAATACTTGAACCTGGGGCGGATGACGCTGGTCGATGTGCCCCGCTATCCTTGTAGTCCCTGCTTGTGAGGCACCGCCATGCGCACGCTGTACCCGCCGATTACCCCGTACCGCGAACACACGCTGCCCGTGGATGCACTGCACACCCTGCATGTCGAGGAGTGCGGCACGCCCGATGGCATTCCGGTGGTGTACCTGCATGGCGGTCCGGGCGCTGGCATCTCGCCCACTCACCGCCGCTTCTTCGACCCCAGGCGCTACCGCATCGTGCTGATCGATCAGCGCGGCAGCGGCCGCTCCACGCCCTTCGGCGAGCTTCGCGACAACACCACGCAGCATCTGGTGGCCGACATCGAGAAGATCCGCCAACACCTGGGCATCGAGCGCTGGCTGGTCTACGGCGGCTCCTGGGGTTCGACCCTGTCGCTGGCCTATGCACAGGCGCATCCCGACCGCGCCACCGGGCTGATCGTGCGCGGCGTGTTCCTGGGGCGCGAGGAAGAGAACCGCTGGTTCGCCGAGCTCAACGGCGGTGCGCGCTGGATCTTCCCGGAGCGCTGGGATCGCTACCAGGCGCACATTCCGGAAAGCGAGCGCGGCAACATGCTCGACGCGTACTGGAAACGCCTGGACCACGCCGACGAAGCCATCCGCATCGCCGCGGCACAGGCGTGGCTGGGCTGGGAAGACAATGCCGCCACGCTGCTGCACGACGTCGACGCGGTGTCCGCTACCGATCCGCTCGATACACTGGCCAAGGCACGCATCGAGGCCCACTACTTCCGCCACAACACTTTCCTCGATCAAGGCCAGCTGCTGCGCGACATCGATCGCATCCGCCATCTGCCGGGTGTCATCGTGCAGGGGCGCTACGACATCATCTGCCCGCCGCGCAGTGCCTGGGACCTGGCACAGGCGTGGCCGGAAGCCCGGCTGGAGATGGTCATCGCCGGCCACAGTGCCAACGAAGCGGCCACGACCGATGCCCTGGTGCGGGCCACCGACGCTTTCGCGGACCGCAGCTGAACAAAAGGGGCCAACGGCCCCTTTTTCTATACCAAGGTATAGCCGGGCTAACCCACGGGCCTCTAGGCCTGCTGAATACGAGCGCGGACAATAGCGCCACTGGCCAGCGACTGGCCGCCCCACGCGGAGACGCAGATGGATCCCGACCCTGCCGGGCGCAACGCGCGCCCCAGCCTGCCTATTTGTTCACTGCTGGCGACTGACGGCCGGTTCCTGTCCGTGTAAGCGATGGGAGCCCCGGGCAGCGCCTGCCCGGAGGAATCCCATGTCCTACAAGATTCTCTACATCACCGTGCGCCGCCTGATCGGTGAGCGCGATGTTTCCGCCCTGCGCAGCCTGCTGCTGCAGCACGGCCCTGTCCTGTTCGCCCGTTCGCTGGCCCTCGGCTCGCCACGGGTGGTGGCCGACGCACTGTCGCTGCTGCCGATCAGCGAGCGCATCAACGTGCTGCGCCACCTGCCCTACCCGCTGCGCGATGCGATGAAGCCGCTGTGCATCGGCGGCAGCCAACGCTTGCGCATGCAGCCCTGGTCGCCATCGGTGCTGGCCATGCGCCACGCCTGATACCCCCCCTTCCGCTCCACGCGCCGGCTGCGCCCGGCGCCGCTCCAAGAGGACCTTCCCATGAGCCTGCTCAACGCCTGGTTCAACGCCTTCCTGCGCAGCCGTCGCGCGGGCAACCTGTTCGGTCGTCGCGCGATGCCCGAAGCCGGGTATGGCCGTGGCAGCACGCAGGCCGCGCCCACCGCGCTCACTGCTGGACTGCTCGCGCTTGCACAGGGCAGCGAAGCCGATGCGCTGGCCACCCTGCAGTCACATGTCGATGGTCTCAGCCCGCACGAGGCCGAAGAGCGCCTGCTGCGCTTCGGCCCCAACGAGGTCGATCACGAGAAGCCACTGCCGTGGTGGCGCCATCTGTGGCAGTGCTATCGCAACCCGTTCAACCTGCTGCTGACGGTGCTGGCGGCCGTGTCCTGGCTGACCGAAGACGCCAAGGCGACGGTGGTGATCGGCGCGATGGTGGCGCTGTCCACCCTGATCCGCTTCGTGCAGGAGGGGCGCTCCAATCGCGCCGCCGAACGGCTGAAGGCACTGGTAGGCAACACCGCCCGCGTGCTGCGCCGCGCTGCGGGCACCGAGGCGGCGGAGGTGGCCGACCAGTATTTCGGCGCACAGCTGCACAGCCGGCGGCCGGCACGGCTGCTGGACCTGCCCATCCGCGACCTGGTACCGGGTGACCATATCGTGCTGTCGGCCGGCGATATGATCCCGGCCGACTGCCGCGTGCTCGCCGCCAAGGATCTGTTTGTTGCACAGGCGGCGATGACCGGCGAATCGCTGCCGGTGGAAAAGTTCGTGCAGCCGGGCAACGCCGACGCCGGCCTGATGGAACAGGCCAACCTGTTGTTCATGGGTACCAATGTGGTGTCCGGCACGGCAACAGCACTGGTGCTGGCCACCGGCAACACCAGCTACTTCGGCACCCTCGCCCAGCGCAGCAGTGCCAGCGATCGCGCGCCGACGGCATTCCAGGCCGGGGTCAACAGTGTCAGCTGGCTGCTGATCCGCTTTGCCCTGGTGATGGTGCCGTTCGTGCTGCTGGTCAATGGCTGGACCAAGGGCGACTGGACCGAAGCATTCCTGTTCGCGCTGTCGGTGGCAGTCGGCCTGACCCCGGAAATGCTGCCGATGATCGTCACCTCCACCCTGGCCAAGGGCGCGGTGCTGCTGTCGCGGCGCAAGGTGATCGTCAAGCGCCTGGACGCGATCCAGAACTTCGGTGCGATGGAAGTGCTGTGTACCGACAAGACCGGCACCCTCACCCAGGACAAGATCGCGCTGGAGCGGCACACCGATGTGTTCGGGCAGGATTCGGAGGATGTGCTGACCTTCGCCTACCTCAACAGCCACTTCCAGACCGGCCTGATCAACCTGCTGGATCGTGCGGTGCTGGAGCATGTGGAGCTGCAGAGCTCGCTGCGCCTGTCGCAGGACTACCGCAAGGTCGATGAGATTCCGTTCGACTTCGAGCGCCGTCGCATGTCGGTGGTGGTCTCCGAGCGCGAGGACCATCACGAATTGATCTGCAAGGGCGCGGTGGAGGAGATGCTGGCGGTGTGCAGCACCGTGCGCGAGAACGGCCGGGACATGCCGCTGGACGCGCAGCGCCTGGCCCGGGTGCGGCAGACCACCGAGGAACTGAACGAACAGGGCCTGCGCGTGGTGGCGGTGGCGATGAAAGAAACCTCCGCCAGCCAGACGGTCTACTCGCAGGCCGACGAGCGGGATCTGACCCTGGTGGGCTATGTGGCCTTCCTCGATCCGCCGAAGGAATCCGCTGCTCAAGCACTGCAGGCGCTGGCCGCGCATGGTGTGGAAGTGAAAGTGTTCACCGGCGACAACGAACTGGTCACCGCGAGGATATGCGCCCAGGTCGGCCTGGACGCCGACACGATCGTGACCGGCCCGCAGATCGAGCGCATGGACGACGCTGCCGTGGCGCGTGCACTGCAGGAGCACCGCGTGTTCGCCCGCCTCACGCCCCTGCACAAGGAACGGCTGGTGCGCGAGCTGCGCGCGCAGGGCAAGGTGGTCGGCTTTCTCGGCGATGGCATCAACGATGCTCCCGCACTGCGCGCCGCCGATATCGGCATCAGCGTGGACAGTGCGGTGGACATCGCCAAGGAGGCCGCCGACATCATCCTGCTGGAAAAGAACCTGATGGTGCTGGAGGAAGGTGTCATCCAGGGGCGGCGCACCTTCAGCAACATGCTCAAGTACATCCGCATGACCGCCAGCTCCAATTTCGGCAACGTGTTCTCGGTGCTGGTGGCCTCGGCGTTCCTGCCCTTCCTGCCGATGTTGCCGCTGCAGCTGCTGGTGCAGAACCTGCTGTATGACATCTCGCAGATCGCCATTCCGTTCGACAACGTGGATGAGGAGCTGGTGCGCAGGCCGCTGAAGTGGAACCCGGCGGACATCGGCCGCTTCATGGCGTTCTTCGGTCCGATCAGCTCGATCTTCGACCTCAGCTGCTTCGCCCTGATGTGGTACGTGTTCGATGCACGCACGCCGGCCGACCAGGGCCTGTTCCAGTCGGGCTGGTTCGTGGTCGGGCTGCTGACCCAGACGCTGATCGTGCACATGATCCGCACGCCCAAGGTACCGTTCCTGCAGAGCATCGCCGCGCCGCCGCTGCTGCTGATGACCGGGGCGATCATGGCCATCGGCGTGATCCTGCCGATGAGCCCGCTGGCCGGCTACTTCAAGCTGCAAGCATTGCCGGCCGGCTACTGGCCGTTCCTGGTGGCGATCCTGTTCGGCTATGCGGTGCTGACCACCGCGCTGAAGAAGCTCTACATCCGTCGCTACGGCTGGCAGTAAGCGCATCGGCGCAGGGAGAACCCTCATGGACTTCAACCCCCACCTGCCCGCGTTCAACGCGGGCGCCACCCTCAGCTCGCTGATCAGCCTGTCCGTCGCCTTCGTGTTGGGTGCACTGATCGGCCTGGAGCGGCAGTTCCGCCAGCGCACCGCCGGCCTGCGCACCAATACGCTGGTAGCGGTGGGCGCAGCGGTGTTCGTCGACCTGGCCGTGCGCTTCCACGACCTGTACGGCGGGCCACCGTCACCACTGCACGTGGTGGCCTACGTGATCTCCGGCGTCGGCTTCCTCGGTGCCGGCGCGATCATGAAGGATGGCGCCCAGGTGTCGGGCCTGAACACCGCCGCCACGCTGTGGGGCTCGGCGGCGGTCGGCGCCTGCGCCGGCATCAAGCTGCTGCCTGAAGCGGTACTGGCTGCGGTGTTCGTGCTGGCTGCCAACACCCTGCTGCGGCCGGTGGTGAACCGCATCCAGCGGCAACCGCTGCCGGAGGCGTTCAGCGAGGCCACCTATGCCATCAACGTGGTCTGTCAGCGTGAGCAGCAGGCCGAGGTGCTGGACCGGCTGCTGCTGTTGCTGGAGCAGGCGCAGTACCCGGTACGCGCGGTCGACCAGCGGCCGTTCGGCGAGCGCGATGTCGAGATCGAAGCGGTTTTGTACGCCACCACGGTCGATGGCGCTGAACTGGATGCAGTGCTGGCAACGCTGGCCGCCACGCCGGGCGTGCTCCAGGGATTCTGGAACGCCAGCCTGGAAGAGTAGTGCCGGCCGCTGGCCGGCAACCTCATGAACTGCGGGAACACCCTGCAGATGCCGGCCAGCGGCCGGCACTACCCTGCATCTCTCTGGGGCATGCCGACCAAGGTCGGCATCTACTGAACAGCGCTTTGCTATCCTTTCCACCCACGCCAGGGAGCTATCCCGATGCCATCGCTGTCGCCCCGCCGCCCACTGGTCGTGCTGGCCCTGATCATCGTGATGGCGGCCATCTTCCTGGTCGATACGGTTACCGACTACGCCGTTGCCGCTGCCTGCTTCTACGCTGCCGTCATCCTCGCAGCGTCGCGGCGGCTTCCCGCGCGCGGCCTCATCGCCCTTGCGGCAGTCTGCATCGCATTGACCGGCCTCAGCTTCTTCCTGACCCGCTTCGGCACCTACCGCATCGGCCTGGTCAATTCAGCGATCGGCATGCTGGTGATCGGCATCACCACCTACCTGGCATTGAAGATGGAAGCGGCCAAGGCCGCGGTGCAGGATGCACAGGCGCGCCTGCTGCGGGTGGCCCGCGCCTCCACCGTCGGCGAGCTGACCACCTCCATCGCACATGAAGTGAACCAGCCGCTGGCGGCCATCGCCAGCAGCGCCGAAGCCAGCCAGCGCTGGTTGGCCCAGGAACCGCCGAACCTGGACAAGGCGCGCCAGACCATCGCCCGCATCGTCGCCGACGCCCATCGCGCCAGTGACGTGATTGCCCGCATCCGTGGCCTGACCCAAGGCGCCGCGCCAGAGCGCCAGGCCTTCGACCTCAACCTGGCCGTGGAGGAAATGCTGGCACTCTCGCGCAGCGAACTGGAACAGCATGGTGTGACGGTGGCGCTGGTGCTGGGCAGCGACCTGCCACCCGCCCACGCCGATCGCGTGCAGGTGCAGCAGGTGATCGGCAACCTCATCCTCAACGCCGTCGATGCGATGTCGGACACGCCCGTAAGCGAGCGCAGGCTGTCCCTGGTAACAGCGTACGATGGCCGCGGCCACGTCAGCCTGAGCGTGCGCGATCGTGGTGTCGGCCTGCCCTCGGAGCAGATTGACCGCGTATTCGATGCATTCTGGACCACCAAGGCGAACGGCCTCGGCCTGGGCCTCAGCCTGAGCCGCTCCATGATCGAGGCCAACGGCGGCCATATCCGCGCCGAACGACCGGCCGGTGGCGGCGCCTGCTTCATCTTCGAGCTGCCCACGGCCACGGAGGCTGCGCATGCGTAAGCCCACCACAACACCTATGGAACCGTCACCGATCGTCTACGTGATCGACGACGACGCCTCGGTGCGCGCCGCGCTGGAGGACCTGCTGGCCTCGATGGGCCTGCAGGTGCGGGCCTTCGCCTCCACCGGGGAATTCCTTGCCCACCCGCGGGACGACGCTCCGTCATGCCTGGTGCTGGACGTGCGCATGCCCGGGCAGAGCGGACTGGATTTCCATCGCAGCATGGCCAGCCACGATCTGCACCTGCCGGTGGTGTTCATCACCGGCCACGGCGATATCGCCATGGGCGTCAATGCGATCAAGGACGGCGCCATCGAATTCCTGACCAAGCCGTTCCGCGACCAGGAATTGCTGGACGCGATCCACAGGGGCATCGAGCTCAATCGCCTGCAACGCCGCGAGGGTGACGCGCTGGGGGCATTGCAGCTGCGCTGGCGCACCTTGAACGCCGGCGAGCGCGAGGTGGTTGCCGGCGTGGTGCGCGGGCGCCTGAACAAGCAGATCGCCGCCGACCTGGGTGTCAGCGAGATCACCGTGAAGGTGCGTCGCGCGCAGGTCATGCGCAAGATGGAAGCACGCACGCTGGTCGATCTGGTGCGCATGTATGACCGGCTGCAGGCCGCTGCGCCATGACCGCCTACGTGGCCCTGCTGCGCGCGGTCAATGTCGGCGGCACCGGCAAGCTACCGATGACCGAGCTGGTGCGGATGTGCGAGAACGCCGGATTCCGGGACGTCCGCACCTATATCGCCAGCGGCAATGCCGTGTTCAGCAGTGCGCTCGACGAAGCGGGTGTGCGCGGCAGTTTGGCGAAAAGCCTGCATGCTTATGCGGGCAAGCCGGTCGGCGTGATGGTGCGCACCGCTGCTGAGATGGCCGAAGTGGTCGCCCGCAACCCGTTCAAGGACGCCGCCGGCAACCGTGTCGTCGCCCTGTTCATCGATGCGGCGCTGCCGAAGGACCCGCTGCAGGGCGTGACGGGTATTGGCGAAGAACAGCTCGCTCTCGGCAAGCGCGAGCTGTTCATCCACTACGGCGATGGCATGGCCGGTTCGCGCCTGCGCATCCCCTTCGCAGCAAACGGAACCGGCCGCAACATCAACACCGTGAGCCGACTGGCGGCGATGGCTGCGGAGCTGCGCTGAGCTCAGGCCTGCCGGGCAGCCCCCTAACTGCGCGTCGCTGCAATGCTTCGCTTCAACCGTGTATCGGCCAGCCCCACCACCAGCAGCACGATGCTGGTCAGCCACCCTGCCGCCAGCAGGTGCATCCATGGCAGCACGAAGCCGAGCACGACCAGAACCCCTGCCCCCACCAGGTGCGAGCGCGGCACGCGGCCGTAGACCGCCCGCTTGTACAGTGCGCTGCCCAGCAGGTAGATGAGCGGCCCTGCTGCCAGCATCGCGGCATACGCCAGGGTCACCCTCGCCTCCGGTTCGTCCATCACCAGGTCGTTGCCAACGGCGGTAGCGATGATGCCGGCGATCAGCAGCGCGTGCACGTAGTGGAAGTAGGCGCCGATGCGGCCCGGGTCGTCGGAACGGGTGATGGTGTCGGTGGCGTCGCGGCTGGAGATGCCGAAGTACAGCCACCACATTGCGATCGTACCGGCAAAGGTCGCCAGCACTGCCGACACCACCGCGCCACTCCAGTGCTCCACCTCGCTCAGCACGCCGCCGGTTGCCAGCAACGTCTCACCCAATGCGACGATCACGAACAACTGGCAGCGCTCGGCCAGGTGCCCACCTTCGATGGTCCACTCGCGGGTACGCGAACGGCCAAGGCCCGGAAACGCGAAGCCGAACATCGGCGAGATGTACTCGCAGGCGACAGCCACCGCCCACAATGCCAGCCGCGCATTGCCCTCGACCGATGCACCGGCCAGCCAGAAGCAGGCCGAAACGCTGACCCAGGCCAGCATGCGCCTGAAGTTGGCGGCCAGCGGGTGCGAGCGCCCTACTTCCAGCAGCACAAACAGCGTCCGCCCTACCTGCATCGTGGCGTAGGCACCGGCGAACATCCAGGCGCGACCGGCAAAGGCTTCCGGGATGGACGAAGACATCAGCAACGCCAGCAGCATCGTGACGAACAACAGGCCACGGATACGCGGCGCCTCCGGGTCGAACCAGTTGCTGACCCAGCACGCGTACTGCCAGCCAAGCCAGACCGCAAACCACAACACCAGCGTCTGCAGCACGCCCAGCAGGCCCAGGTGGTGCAGCAGGTGGTGGCTGAGCTGGGTGACCGCGAACACATAGACCAGGTCGAAGAACAGTTCTTCGTAGGTCACCCGTGCATGATGGCCGTCGCGACGACGCAGGGCAGGAAGACGGGGCGTTGCCGGCATCACGGATCCTCGGTTCAGCGGCCCAGCCGCCAGAAGATGACACCGGCCACCAGCGCCGGCACGGCAAACACCAGCAGCAGGATCGGCAACTCCTCGCGCACCGTATAGCCTGCGCGGCTGACCCCCACCCACATGTTGGCCACCGATACCAGCAGCCAGGTGCCGATGAAGGCCAGCAGCGCCGTTGGCAGCTGAGGGCTGCTTGTGCTCCAGAGCCTGCCGAACAGCGCGAAGACGGCCAGCAGCAGGAACCCGCCGACGATCACCAGAAGCACGTGCATGGTCACTCTCCCGGATAGTGCAGTGCATCCTATCTGCGGCGGAGTATGCGCTGCAGAGGGGGATCATGGAATCACCTTCCCGGGGCGGCGAACAATGCCATTGACCGCCGCCGGGGGCCGGCGGGCGCTTACGCTGGGCTAGCAGTACCGCTACTGAGCTGCGGCGCCCTTATGGGTGCCATGAATTCTATGCGTGACGCGACGAAGGAGGCCCATGCTAGTTTCTGGGCCTCCTTCATCGGTGCCCTCCCATGCGCTTGCAGACCCTCGCCATCACGCTCGCTGCCCTGCTTCCCGCTGCGGCCTCTGCCGCCGAACCAGCGCTGCCGCAACTGCGTGCCTACACCGTTGATGCCTCCTGGCTGCAGCCGATGGCGCCGCTGCAGATTGCCGATCACACCTGGCAGATCGGCACCGAAGACCTGACCGCACTGCTGGTGCAGACGTCGCAGGGCGCGGTGCTGCTCGATGGCGGCATGCCGCAGATGGCCGACCACCTGCTGCGCAACATGAAAGCGCGCGGCGTTGCGCCGCAGGATCTGCGCCTGATCCTGCTCAGCCATGCCCACGCCGATCACGCCGGCCCGGTTGCTGCGCTCAAGCGCAGTACCGCTGCGCAGATCGTCGCAAATGCCGAATCTGCGGTGCTGCTGGCACGTGGCGGCAGCAACGACCTGCACTTCGGCGACGACATCACCTATCCGCCGGCAACGGCGGACAGGATCATCATGGACGGCGAGGTGGTCTCGCTCGGTGGCGTCGACTTCACCGCGCACTTCGTGCCCGGCCATACCCCGGGCAGCACCGCCTGGACCTGGACCGACACCCGGGGCGGCAAGCCGGTGCGCATGGTCTACGCCGACAGTTTGAGTGCGCCGGGCTATCAGCTGCAGGCCAACCCGCGCTACCCGCACCTGATCGAGGACTATCGCCGCAGCTTCGCCACAGTGCGCGCCCTGCCCTGCGACGTCCTGCTGACCCCGCATCCCGGCGCCAGCGGCTGGAACTACGCAGCGGGCACATCGGCAGGAGCCAAGGCAATGACCTGCCAGGACTACGCCGACACGGCCGAACGCAATTTCGACGCGCAGTTGAAGAAGCAACGCGAAAAGCAGCGTTGACCAGGCGCGGCGGCGATCCGCCGCCGCGCCCGCTACACCTTGTCAGCCACCCTGCCCGTGCTGTGCGAAGGGCTGGGTGCTGCCATCGGCCAGCACCAGCTCCACGGTATACGGCTGCACATGGCCATCAGGCATTTCCATGCCCGGTGATCCAGCCGGCATTCCCGGCAGCACCAGGCCACGTGCCGTCGGCCTTTCCTTCAGCAGGCGCTTGATGTCGCTGGCCGGAATATGGCCTTCAACCACATAGCCACCGATCTCGGCGGTATGGCAGGACGCCTTGCCGGCCGGTACGCCGAGCCGTTGCTTGACCGGATGCAGGTCATCGGTATCGCGTATCTTAACCGCGAAGCCGGCAGCCTTCAGGTGGTCGGCCCACACGCCACAGCAACCGCAACTGGCCGTCTTGTGCACGATGGCC
Source organism: Stenotrophomonas sp. 1278 (assembly GCF_029892765.1). Lineage (NCBI taxonomy): Bacteria > Pseudomonadati > Pseudomonadota > Gammaproteobacteria > Lysobacterales > Lysobacteraceae > Stenotrophomonas > Stenotrophomonas sp. 1278. The sequence continues at coordinate 164,410 of NZ_JARXWD010000001.1, read as the reverse complement.
AACGGAAGCTCCCGGTCGATCGTCGCTCCGGCCGTCGCCTCGACCGCCGAGGCGGTTGCGGTTGCGGGCGAGGACTCGGCCTCTTCGGAGGCACGCGCGCAGGCGGTGGCCAGCAGAACGGGGGTGAGCAACAGGCTCAGGGAAAGAATGCGGTTCATGGATCAGGTTTTCCTTTGCAATCGCAGGCGCGAGCGCCTGCCATCCACGCGACGGATGCGCGTGGGTCAAGTAGATGAGGGGTATTGCAGGACGGCAGGTACGCAACCTGCGCGCAATCAGGCGATCGGCGGACGAATCAGGTGAGGCAGCGCAGGCGCGGGATGAGCCGGCGGCAGCGCGTCGCCGGGCATTGCACGCAGTGGCCATGCAGCGAGGATTGCCGCTGTCGGCAGCATGGCCACACTCGCCGGCACGCACTCGCAACCCTCGCTGCTGCACGCGGCTGCGCTCCGTTCATCGCAGCAGGCGGGCGTGACAGAGATCGCAGCGTCGGCGATCTCGTGGGGGCCATCGCAATGACCACCGCCGGACTGACCGTTGATGCCGGCCGAGGCAAGCGCCAGCGCCGGTGCATTGAGCACCAGGGTCAGGAGCAGCATCAGTCGCAGCAGCAGGCCGGATATATCCACGGGCTGATGATAGCCGACGCACGATGCGCCCGTCGCCGCTGCCTGCTGTCATCATGCATGACGTTCATTGGAGCCTTTCCATGCCTGCCCGCTTCGCCTCTGCTGCCCTCCTGCTGTCGGCGTTGCTGAGCCTTCCGGCCATGGCAGGCGAACACCAATGGACCGTGCTGTCCAGCGGCGATGGTGACCACACCCGTGAGCGCTGGCAGGTAAGCGGGACGCGGTTGCGAACGCTTCCCGCGTTCGACCCGGCACGCGCCGAGCCGCCGCTGTCGGTGCATCAAGCTGCGGCGGCAGCACTGGTCCACGCGCGCCTGCGTTATCCCGGCGATGACTTCGTGGTCTCCGAGGTGAGCCTGCAGCGGTTCACCGCCGGCGCTGCGCCGCAGAGCGAGGACGCAGCGCGCGGCTGGGTGTACCTGGTCAGCCTCGACTACAACGCCAAGGGCTGGACCCAGATGGTGCCGGTGCTGCTGGATGGCAGCATCGTGCTGAGCGACAACGAGCAATTGTAGGATCGGCGCCTACGCGGGCACGTCGACCTGCGCGCGCATCCGTACCGGAATGGATTTCGCCGCTGGCGTACCGCTGATCCGATCGTAGTAGTCCAGCGGCAGCAGGGGGTTGAGCTCCGGGTAGTAGCCCGCCAGCGCCCCGCGCGGCATCGGGTAATCAAGCACGGTCAGGCCTTCGATACGCCGCGTCACGCCGTCGTCGCTGATCGTTTCCAGGCTTACCAGGGCTTCCTTGCCGAGCCCGCGCGCCAGACGGTCCTCGATGTTCATGAACACCACCATGCGGTCGTTGTACACGCCCCGGTAGCGGTCGTTGTAGCTGTAGATGGTGGTGTTGTACTGGTCGTGCGAACGCACCGTGGCCAGCCGCAGCATCTCCGGGTCATCGACTACCGTGTTCACTTCCAGGCCCGGCATGACGAGGATGTTGGCCTTGCCGTTCGGCGTCGGCCACACGCGCCTGCGCGGCGGAATATCCAGGTGGAAACCGTGCAGTGCCTGGATGCGCTCGTTGAAGCCGGCATAGATGTCCGGGTAGACGGCGGCGATCAGGTCGCGGATCGGGCCGTAATCGTGCATGTACGCGGCCCAGTCCACCTTGCTGCCCGGCAACGTTGCCATCGCCATCCGGCAGACGATCTCCACCTCCGGCAGCACCTGGTCGCTGGCCGGCTCCAGCACGCCGCGCGACGCCGTCACGTTGGACATCGCATCTTCGATGGTGACGAACTGCTCGCCCTTCGGCGTGCGGATCCACTCCGAGCGCGCCACCACCGGCAGGATCAGCGCGTCGCGACCGTGCACAAGATGCCCCCGGTTGAGCTTGGTGGCGATGCCCACGGTCAGTTCCAGTCTGCGCATGGCCTGGTAGGCGCGCTCGGTATCGGGCACGGCATGGATGAAGTTGCCGCCCATGCCGATGAACACCTTGGCACTGCCATCGAGCATCGCCGCGATCGACTCGACCACATGGTGGCCGTGCTCGCGCGGCGGATCGAAACCAAACACCTGCTGCACGCGATCCAAGTAGCGCGCCGTGGGCTTCTCATCGATGCCGACGGTGCGGTCGCCCTGCACGTTGGAATGGCCACGGATCGGACCGATACCCGCGCCCGGCTTGCCGAAATTACCGCGCAGCAACAACAGGTTGGCCACCTGCTGCAGCAGCCGCGACCCCTGCTGGTGCTGGGTCAGGCCCATGCCATAGCAGATGACCGTCGCCTGCGAACGGATGTAGATTTCCGCGCAGCGCCGGATCTGTTCCTGTGCGATGCCCGACACCCGCACGATCTCATCCCAGTCCTGCGCCAGCACGTCCTCGCGCAGCGCCTCCAGGCCAAGGGTGTGTTCGGCCAGGAAAGCATGATCCAGCACTGGCTCACCCTGGGCTTCGCGCTCGAACATCACCTTCATCATGCCCTTGATCAGCGCAAGGTCGCCGCCGATGCGGACGTGCACGAACTCGCTGGTGATCTCGGTGGAACCGAACGTGGCCATCTGCACCACGTCCTGCGGTTCGGTGAAGCGGATCAGGGCACGCTCCGGCATCGGGTTGACCGCCACGATCGGCACGCCGCGCTTGCGCGCTTCCACCAGGTTGCTCATCATCCGCGGCGAGTTGGTGCCGGTGTTCTGGCCCATCACGAAGATCGCCTCGGCGTGTTCGAAGTCGTCCAGCACGATGGTGCCCTTGCCCACGCCGATCGCCGGCGGCAAGCCGCGGCTGGTCGGCTCGTGGCACATGTTCGAGCAGTCCGGGAAGTTGTTGGTACCGAACTCGCGCACGAAGATCGAATACAGGAACGCCGCCTCGTTGGGCGTGCGGCCGGAGGTGTAGAACTCGGCCTGGTCGGGGTTGTCCAGCGCCTGCAGATGACGACCGATGAGTGCAAACGCCTCGTCCCATTCGCAGGGCACGTAGTGATCGGTGGCGGCGTCGTAGCGCATCGGCTCGGTCAGCCGGCCCTGCTGCTCCAACCAGTAATCGGTCTGCGCCATCAGCTCGGTGACGGTGTGCTGGGCGAACAGCTCACGGGTCACCCGGTGCTGGGTCGCTTCCCAGGCCAGGGCCTTGGCACCGTTCTCGCAGAATTCCAGCTTCTTGCGGTGGTCGGCATCGGGGAAGGCGCAGCTGGGGCATTTGAATCCGCCCGGCTGGTTCATCGCCAGCAGTGCCTTGGATCCTTTGCCGATCACGCTCTGCTGCAGCAGCACCTTGGCGGTCGCACCGGCGGCCCCCCAGCCGCCTGCCGGTTGGTTGTAAGGCTTGTAACGCGGCGGCTTCTGTTCGGACATGGTCGGGAACCTGCGTTGGTGGAATGCCTGCCTGCAGTGCCGGGCTCGCGCCCGGCTGCCGTGGCCAGTCAAGCACACCGGCAACCCCAGCACCATGGCCCGGCCCGGGTACAGCAGGCTGCCATGGCAACGGTTACCGCCGCGTCTTCACTGGATGGCTGCGCTATCCTCCGGGCGTAGCCTGCCCTTCTGCTTTGCCCAGGATGTGCCGCATGCCCGGATCGACGTTGCCTTCGCCCCCGCCCGCCGGCACGGCCCTGCGCACGCTGCAGCGCTGGCGCAGCACGGGGCAGGAGCAACGGGTCGATACGATCGCCGAAGAAGTACCGGTGGCGATGCGTTACAACGGCGCGGCCTTCGCGGTGATGATGGCCACGCCATGCGACCTGGAGGATTTCGCGCTGGGCTTCTCGCTCAGCGAAGGGTTGATCGAGCGTCCTGACCAGTTGCTGTCCATCCAGCTGCAACCACAACTGGAGGGCATCGAGCTGAATATGAGCGTGTCCGCCGACGCCCCCGGCGCCGCACTGGATCCTGACAACGGGCGCCTGCTGCCGGGTCGCGGCGGCTGTGGGTTGTGCGGTGCGCGCCAGCTGGAGGACGTGCTGCGTCCGCTGCCTCCGGTAAAGGACCGCCGCACGTATCAGACGGCTGCACTGCAGCGGGCATTGGCTGGGCTGGCCCTACGCCAGCCGATGAATGCTGCCAGTGGTTCGACCCATGCAGCGGCCTGGGCCGATGCCAGTGGCCGCATCGGCTGGGTGCGCGAAGACGTCGGCCGCCACAATGCGCTGGACAAGCTGATCGGTGCACTGCACCACAACGAACACAGCATCGATGGCGGCCTGCTGGTGGTATCCAGCCGTGCCAGCTACGAAATGGCCAGCAAGGCAGCGCGCGCCGGTGCCAGCGTACTGGCCGCCGTCTCGGCCCCCACTGCGCTCGCCATTGATCTGGCCCGCAGTGCCGGCCTGTGCCTGGTGGGCTTCGCCCGCGAAGAAGGCTTCAACGTGTATACCCACCCGGAGCGCCTGCAGGGGGATGGCCTGCACGGGCATCCGCCTGCCTGACGGGTGCCCTCAGCGGATGGACTGGCTGCTACGCCTTGCGCGACCGCTCGGGAGAGAGCAGCCCGCCGATCCGTTCGGTCACCTGTGCGCGCACGTTCTCGTCCAGCTGGCCTTCGTACATGGCCTCGTAGATCCACAGGCCATCGGCCGCCAGCCGCGCCACGAAATTATCCAGCGCCGCCGGATCGTCGCTGCCGGCGGCCGGTGGCGAAGGCGCCCAGCGCTGCACCACCGGTGCCCACGGCCGCTCGCTGGGGAATTCGGGGTCCACCGAGTCCAGCATGAACATCAGCTCGGCACGGGTGGCACTCTGCGTCGACACACGCACGAAGGTCTGGTAGCGCTCCAACGCAGTGGCCTCGCCGGCCGACTTGCCCAGCAGCGCCTCCATCGATGCTTCCCAGCTCTGCACCAGGTGCTCGTCGATGCCGCGCAGCAACGCTTCGCGCGAAGGAAAGTGGTATAGCAGGCCGCCACGGGTCAACTGCGCCTCGGCCGCCACCGATTCAAAGGTGACCGCACGCACCCCGTCGCGGTTGATCACGCTGACGGCGGCGTCGAGGATGCGCTCGCGCTTGCTGGTTCTCATGCCGTTATTTTACGCGATCGGCGGCGCCGTCGCGGCCACCGGCGCGTCCACGCAGCAGGCGCGCGATGATCACCGCGCCGGCCGCCAGCACCGCACTGATCACCAGCAGCACGATCTGGTAACCGCGATCGTAGGCCGCGGTGGCCAGCGCGAACCACTCGCCCTGCCCCACCTCACGCGCCACGTGCAGCGCTTGGGTGAAGCCCTCGCGCGCGGCGGAAGGAATACCCGCCGACTCCGGCAGGAAAGCGCCGTACATCGCAGCGCTCAGGCTGCCCAGCAGCGCGACGGCCAGCAGACCGCCGAACTCGTAGGACACTTCCTCCACCGACGAGGCCATGCCCGCACGATGCGGCGGCACGTTGTTGAGGATGGCGGTGGACGCAACCGAGATGGCAGCACCCATGCCGAAGCCGGTGATCGCCATGCCGGCCACCACCCAGCCCAGCCCATGCGGGAAGCCCAGCGCCACCACGCCCACACCTACCGCGCCGGCCGCAAGACCGCCGCAGATCAGCGGACGCAGGCCGACGCGATGCAGCACGCTGCCGCCCAGCAACGCGCTGGGCAGGCTGCCCAGCGCCGCCACCGATACCAGCAGGCCGGCCTGCAACGGGCTGAGGCCGGCCACCAGCTGGAAACGCTGGGTGGTGAGCAGCTGCAGCCCGGCCATCGCAAACAGGGTGAACACCGCCGACAGGGTGCCGGCAAGGAAGGCCGGATTGCGGAAGATGGCGAAATCCAGCAGCGGATACGGCAACTGCTGCTGGCGGCGGCTGAAGGCGATGCCGGAGATGACCGCCAGCAGCAGCGAGACCGCGCCCACGCTGTACGAAGGCGGCGTGGCGATCAGCGACTTGATCGCCAGTACCAGGCCCGACAGCGCGGCCAGTGCAAGCAGCGAGGACAGCAGGTCCCATGGGCGGGTGCTGTCGCGCTGCCCTTCCGGCGCCAGCAGCAGGGTCGCGATGAAAGCGACCACCACCACCGGCACATTGATGAGGAACACCGAGCCCCACCAGAAGTGCTGCAGCAGCAAGCCACCGATGATCGGCCCCAGCGCCGCACCGACGATGGCCACCGAACCCCAGATCGCGATGGCGATGTTGCGCTCGCGTTCTTCATGGAAGCTGAGCCCGATCAAGGCCAGCGTGGCCGGCATCATCGCCGCCGCACCCACGGCGAGGAAGGCACGCGCGGCGATCAGCTGCCCTGCGGTTGCAGAGAACGCCGCTGCCAACGAGGCGATGCCGAACACCACCAGCCCGACCAGGAACATCCGGCGATGGCCGATGCGGTCGCCCAGGGTGCCCGCCCCCAGCAGCAGGCCGGCCATCACCAGCGGGTAGGCGTTGATGATCCACAGCGCCTGCCCGGCACTGGCGGACAGCTCCTCGGTCAGGGTCGGCAGCGCGGTATACAGCACCGAGTTGTCCAGCGTGACCAGCAGCAGGCCGGCGGCAACGGTGAACAGCAGCGACCAGCGTCGGGCGCGCGACAGGGACGGAGCACCGTCCAAGGGCTGGGAGAGAGCCATGGGAACCTGGATGGGGAAGGAGTACATTCATAACTATACAGGACATCCTGTATAGTTATGAGGCTGCCAGTGAGACCCATTCAGCTGCCGGGAGGCGCAATGCTCCCTGCCTCATGACCCGGGGCCTACCTGCACTCCGCAGGCAAGGCAGCGACCGCCTGCACGATCGGGTCCTGCATGGCGCGTCCCACCGCGGCATCCAGCTCCCCCTGCAGATGGCCGTGCTGGCGCTGCATCTCCTCTTCGCACAGCGCCCGCACCTGCGCGCGCGCGTTGCTGCGCAGCGTGCTGCAGCGCCAATCGACCCCTCCCAGCGGCAGCACTGAATAGACCACGCTGTTGCAGGCGTTGCCGGCGCGTTCCGCCAGCGGACGCGCGCCGAAGTCACGCGGCACACTGCTGCGCTGCGGATCGAAATAGCTGTCCGGGAAGGTGCGCGCGTACTGTTCAATGTCCACCTCGATAGTGCCGCCTTCGCCTGCCGGCACGCGCAGTGGCTGACCGCAGCCGGTGGCGTCGGCGCGGTGTTGGATGTACTGGTAGATGGGTCTGTCCAGGCTCGCATCCTGCGCGGTCACGGCGCTGACCGCCGCCAGCACCGGCAGCGACGCACGATTGGCCATGCGCGCCAGCACTCCCGCCTGCGCGGGTTCGCAGCGGTCGCGCAGCGTCGCCACCAGCAGGAACAGCAGGTCATCACGAAAGGCCTTGTCGGCAGCCAGGTGATGTTCGATGCGTGCCTGCGCTTCCGCCACTGGTGCGGGAAATGCAACGGCCGGTGGCGAGGGCGCGTGCGTTGCGTTCCACAGCAGCGCCACCCCGGTGCCTGCCAGCAGCAACACCGCCATCAGCAGCGCGACGGTGCGTGCGCGGAGCCTCGTCATCGTGTGCTCGTCATCGGTTGATCGCGGAAAGCGTCGCTGCGGCAGCGTCATAGGAGGCGCTGGCGATATCCGCCTCGAAGTGCTTCACCTGCAGGCGCCCTGACAGCCGGTAGGGATCCCACAGCGCGCCCATCGTGATGGGGCTGGCCAGGGTGACATGGATGATCTGGTTCGGTGGTGGCGGCGGTACGTGGATGCACGCGCCATAGAACGGCACGAACAGCAGTTCGTCCACCTGCCCGGCGTCGTTCATCGCCAGCGGCACCACATAGCCATCCAGGTCCAGCGCACGTCCGTCCACGCCATCGACCACCGCCGACGAGCCGAACTGCTGCGCGCGTAGCGGGCTGGAGTGATCGATGGCCTGCCCAGGCAGCGAGCCCGAACCCGTATCGTCGATCAAGCCCCCCACCCCGTCAATGCCATTGCCACGTGACAGCCCGATCTGCGGCGGTGGACGCTGGAAGCTGTCCTCTTCGGGCATCAGCGCGTCCCAGCGATCGATCACTGCAGACGCCGCCACCGGCGACGCAGCAGCATTGTTGGCCTGTGGCGGTGGGGCGTCCACGGCGGGCCGGCCACAACTGGCCAGCAGTACAGCGGCAAGCACACCGCCAAGCAGCTTCGCGCTACGGTTCATAAGGCCTCAGTTCGGCGTCGGCCATGCTGTAGGCGGAGCCGGCAAGATCATCGTCCACCCGCTCGGCGCGCAGCACGCCTGCCAGGAAGAACGGCGAGTACATGTCGGGCATGGCGATCGGCCGCGGCAGCACCACATGCACGATCTGGTTCGGTGGCGGCGGTGGCACGTGGATGCACGCGCCGTAGTACGGCACGAACAGGAATTCGACCAGTCGGCCATCTGCCGCGTTGGCCAAAGGCACCACGTAGCCCGGCAACCGCACTGCGCGATCCAGTACCGCGTCCACCGTACGGAACGTACCGAACTGGGCCATGCGCCGGTTGCCGTTGTGCTGCACCTCCGGCCCCTCACCGCGCTCGAGTGCTGCCAGTTCATCGCTGGGCAGCATCTGCAGCCAGTCCAGTTCCTGCTCGCTTTGCGTGCCAGCATTGCTCTGTACCGGCGACGGCGGCAGTGCCTGCACACCGGTATCGGTCGGCCGCGTACAGGCAACCAGCAGCATTGCCGCAGCCAGCAGCAGCCAGCGCACGCCCGCGCTCACGACGCAGGCGCCAGGCCATCGGCCAGGGTGCGCCGGTAGGCCAGCAGCGCAGGCAGCAGGCCGGCAACCGCGCTGATCAGCAGCACGCCGCCCACCCAGGCCAGTTCGCGCGCGTCCGGCCAGACGTGGGTGATCGACAGACCGAAATTGGCCAGCGCCCAGCTGCGCCCGGCCGCGCTGGCACAGGTCAGCACCGCCAGCGCCAACGCGCAGGCCATTGCTGCAGTGGCCACGGCCTCAACGACCAGCAGGCAGGCCACATAGGCCGGGCGCGCACCGGTGGCGCGCAGCACCGCCATCTCACGGCGGCGTTCCTGCAGCGTCGATACGAGCAGCGCCATCAGTGACACCATGCCCAGCAGCACCACCATCGCACTGATCAGCTGCAGCGCGCGCTCGGCAGTGCCCAGCGACTGCCACAGCTGCTGCAACGTCACGCCGGGCAGGATCGCCTGCAGTGCTTCGTCTGGATACTCATTGATGCTGCGCTGCACGCCGAAGGTGGCGATGCGCGAGTTCAGCCCGAGCATGAAGGCGGTGATGCTGGTCGGGGTCAGGTCAAGCTGCCGTGCCTGTTCTGCGCTGACATGCTGGCTGCGCAGCTGCACGCCGGAGCGCCAATCGACATGGATCGCTTCGATCGCCGGCAGTGACACCAGCACGGACGAATCCACCGGCGTGCCGGTACGCTCCAGGATGCCGACCACGCGGAACGGCTTGTCGGCATGCGTGGCCAGCGTTACTACACCGGTGCCATGGGCCAGCACGATCTCAGTGCCCAGGCCGATGTGCGCGGCCTGCGCGACTTCAGCGCCGACCACCGCGTCATACAGGTCGTCGAACGGCTGGCCCTGCGCGAATGCCAGCGCATGCCCTGCGCCATGCCGGTAATGTTCGAAATAACCGGCGGTGGTGCCGATCACCCGATAGCCACGCCAGGAATCGCCCAGCGACAGCGGCACCGCCCATTTCACCTGCGGCAGCGTGGACAGTTCCTGGTAGGACTGCCAGGACACGTTGTTGGTCGGGTCGCCGATGTGGAACACCGAGTACAGCAGCAGGTTCACCGGCCCCGAGCGTGCGCCCACGATCAGGTCCGTACCCGAGACAGTGCTGGCAAAGCCTTCGTGGGCCTGCGTGCGGATGCGCTCCACGCCCAGCAGCAGGACCACGCTCAGGGTGATGACCAGCACGGTCAGGCTCACGCTCAAGGCGCGGCTGCGCAGGCTGGCCCAGGCCAACTCAACCATGTGCACCCCCTGCCCGGTTCAGATCACCCAGCGACAACACCTGGTCGAACAACGGCTGCAGGCGATCATCGTGGCTGACCACCAGCGCGGTGGTGCCAGCGGCGCGGCACTGCGCGGACATCAGCTGCACGAACGCCGTGGCTGCTTCGGGGTCCAGCGCCGAGGTCGGTTCGTCGGCCAGCAGTACCGCCGGGCGACCGATCAGGGCACGGGCAGCGGCAACGCGCTGCTGCTGGCCGACGCTGAGCGTGCCCGCCGCGCGCGGCATCAGTGCCGGATCCAGCTGCAGCGCACGCAGCAGGCGCGCGATTTCCGCGTCCAGCCCACCTTCAATGCGCGCGTTGCGCAATGGCGAAAAGCGCACGCCCAAAGCGATGTTGTTGCGCACGCTCAGGAATGGCAGCAGGTTGAACTGCTGGAAGATCACGCCCAGCTGGTCGGCACGGAAACGATCGCGCGCGGCGGCACCGAGCGTGTTCACCCGATGGCCGGCAACGCGGATGCTGCCGCTGGCCGGCAGCAGAATGCCCGCCAGCAGGCCCAGCAGCGTGCTCTTGCCCGAACCGCTGGTCCCGCGCAGCAGCACGCTGCTGCCTGCGCGCACCTGCAGCTGTGCGATGTCCAGCACCGCACGCCCTGCGTAGCCGAACTGCACGCCCTGCAGGTCGATGATGGCATTGTCGTTCATGGCGCCAGCGGCACCCGCAGGCTGTCAGCAGTAACCACGCTGCGGCCTTGCCCGGTCGGCGTTGCGGTGTTGACGATCACCTCGTGCAGCCCCGGAAACAGCGTAGGCAGCGGCAATGCCAGCCCGCGCAGTGCTGCCGGGTTGGCGCAGTGGTAGCGCAGTGCGGCGGTGAATCCAGCGTGCGTGTGCTGGCCTGGCTGCGCTCCCACAGCCACTGGCGCAAAGCCCTCCGCCGTCGCCTCGGCATGGTCCAACCGGCACTGCGCAGCGGTCGGCAACGTGACCCAGCTGCCGCTCTGCAGGATCGATCGCGCCCGCGCCAATGCGGCCTGTTCGCGGCTGTCGGCCGGCGGTCGCTCGAAATCGAGGATGCCGATGCCTGGCGCACGCAGTGCCAGTTCCAGCGTTCCCTGGTCCACGGCCAGATCGACATCGGCCTGGCCATGGACATGAGCACCGTGATGGCGCACGTCGTGGGCGTTCGCAGAATGGGCAGCAAGCAGCAGCAGAAGGGCGGCAGAACGTTTCATCGAGGGGCTCCGTATTGTTACTATGTAACATTATGGACCACATCCCGATCTCGCCCGCAAGGGCCCGCACCCAACCGCCAGCTTCGGCACGCTGGCATCCCCGTTTCGATCTGGCAGGCGCATGGCTGTCGCTGGCCTGTGCCGTGCATTGCGTGGCCCTGCCCCTGCTGCTGGCCTTCACGCCGGCGGCGATGATGGCGCTGCGCTCGTTCCAGCACCCTGGCCATGGCGCGATGACCGCACTGCTGGTGATGTCGCGCTGGGAATGGCTGTTCGCGCTGCTGGCCTCGTCGATCGCCCTGCTCAGCACCGCCGCCGGCCAGCGCCGCCATCGACGCATCCTGCCGCTGTGCGTGGCCCTGGCAGGCGCGATCCTGTTGCTGTCCGCCTCGCTGTACCTGCCGTTGAAGGAATCGCTGCTCTGGCACGGCGCTGCCACCGCCTGCGGCGGGGTGATGCTGGCCACCGCACATCTGCGCAACCGGCGGGCCCTGCGGCCCGCCGGCTGATACCCGCTCAGAACCGGTAGCCGACCTCGGCGCCGACAATGCGCGGGCTGTCCACCGGTCCGTAGTAGTTGCCGTCGCGGCCGAAGGCCAGGTTGTCGAAGATCAGGCCATTGATGCGGCGCTTGTCGGTCAGGTTCTGCACGAACACGCGCGTGCTCCACGGCCCGCGCTCATAGCCCAGTTGCACGCCGAGCACAGCCACGGCCGGCTGGAACGCGCGGTTGCGCTCGTCCAGCGCGCTGGAGCCGGTGAACTGCGATTCCACCCGGGCATATATGCCGGAGTCGAACTGATACCGCGCTGCCAGGTAGCCGGTGTAGTGCGGCGTCAGCTTGACCCGCTTGCCGTGGAGGTTCTCCTGCGGGCTTACCCAGAGCTTGGTGTACGTCGCATCGACATAGCCGACGTTGGCCATCACCGTAAACCCCGGCGCGACTTCAAACACACCTTCCAGTTCTGCACCGCGCGATCGTATCGAGGCATCCGAGCCCACGTAGTCGGACGAGATCGGCCGGCCGTTGGCATCGGTGGCCACCTGGATTTCCTGCCAGTTGTCCGAGCTGATGTGGAACAGGGCACCACCGATATGGCCACGGCCGCCAGCCAGGTTCATCTTGAAACCCACCTCATGGCTCCACATGCGTTCGGATTCGTAGCGCAGCACTTTGTCGTTGATCACATCGCTCTGCGCGGCGGCCAGGTTGAAGCCGCCGGGGATGTAGCCCTTGGCCGAGGCCGCATAGAACGACAGATCATCGCTGGCGTCATAGCGCAGCGAGACGCGGGGCAACGTGGCCGAGAACGTATGCGCCAGGGCCGCGTCGCGGTAGCGCACCAGGCCTCCCGCGCCCAGGTCGAGGAATCCGGCACGCTGCTCGGTGGAACGCCGGGCCTGTTCGTGGCGAATGCCGAGGCTGGCGGTCAATTTCGGCAATGCCGGCAGCGTGTAGCTGGCGGTCGCGAAAACACTGTAGTCCTCACCCTTGGAGGTCTGCCGCGGCGCCAGGTTGTAACTGTCCAGGCCCCGCAGCGCCGGGCCGACGAAGGTGCCCTGGATCGAATCCTTGTCGATGCGGTAGGTCGATACACCGGCCATCCAGGTCAACGCCTGGTCGCTGGGCGAGCTGAAGCGCGCCTCGGCATTCCAGGCATTCTTCTTGTCATGTATGTACCCGGCCAGCGCGGAGCTGGCGGTCATGTCGAAGTCGTAGCCGGCCGAGTTGGCTTCCTCGCTGCGGTACGAGGCGGCCACATCCAGGGTGCCGGCCTGCAGTTGCCACTGCGCGCTCAGGCCTGCGACGGTCTCGTCCTTTTCGGTGCGCTTTGGCGCGTCGTTGATGTAGGTGAAGTCACCTGCATGGCGGCCACCATTGAGGCGGTCGCCATAGGTGCGGTTGTACAGGCCGGTATCCAGCGGCAGGTACTCGTACTCGAACATGCCCGGTGCGCGCGTGCGCAGGTGATAGGCCAAGGCGTTGACGGTCACGTAATCGCTGGGACGCCAGCGCAGCTTGCCCTGCAGGTAGCCCTCTTTCACTTCGCCGCGCGCACCGTACGGGGTCAGGTTCTTCAAATAGGCATCCTCGTCGGAGCCCATGAATGCCACCGAGCCCGACAGCGTGCCGTCCTTGCCCAGCGGGCCAGCCAGGAAACCATCCACGGCCGTACCGTTGCCGTTGCCGAACCAGGTGTTGCGCACGTTCACCTCACCCTCGCGGGTATCGGCCGGGCCGCGCGTGCGCACCAGCACCAGCCCGGATTCGCTGTTGGCGCCGTACAGGGTTCCCTGCGGCCCCCGCAGCACCTCAACCGATTCAACCTGGTTGAGTACTGCGTTGCTCAGCTCACGGAACGGAATGCCATCGATGTACACCGACGCGCGGTTGACCAGGAAGGGATTGGATTCGATGCCGCGGATGGAAATGAACATGTTGCTCAGCTGGCCCATCACGTTGAACTTCACGTTGGGCGCCAGCTTGTCCAGGTCGCGGAACTCGGTGACACCGGCTTCCTTCAGTGCCTGCCGATCAAGCACGGTCACCGACAGGTCGCTCTTCAGGTAGGGCGTGTCGCGCTTGGAGCCTGTGACCACCACCCCATCAAGGGTGGTGGCATCGGCGGACTGCGCGTGGGCAGGAACAACAGGAACCAGCAACGACGCTGCGACAAGGGCAACGGAGGAAACGGGGGATTTCAAGGTAGACCTCATGAGGAACGGAAACGCGCTTGGCGGGCCAGCTGGCGCAAACTGTTATCCTGTAACATTCCGCGCTCGCCGCCACTCCATTGCGGTCAGCGCTGCTCCATTCCTGGACCTGCCATGCCCGCCCTCGCCGACCAGTTGCACCGGGAAGCCGCCCTGCCCAGTGATGGCACCGTGACCAGCGAGGACGGCGCGATCGTTCTGCTGCGCCATGGCTTCCAGGCCAGCGAAGGCCCCATGGGCAACCCGCACCAGCTGCGGCTGGGCCTGGCGCTGGCCGGTGGCGGCAACCTGTATCAACGCACCACTGCCGGGGTACTGCAGGCGCCTTGGCATCCGGGCCAGTTCAACGTGGTACTGCCCGGCGATCGTGGACACTACGCCAGCCCAGCCGTGGAGCTGCTGGGAATGGCCATCGATACCGCGCAGTGGCGTGATGCGCCTGGCGGCTTCCCGGACATCCACGCCCTTTCCCTGCGGCTGCATCGCGACCCGGTCATCGCTTCCGTACTGCACGCGCTGTGGTCCAGCGCGCAGGCTGACGCCAGCGTTCCCGGCTTCCTGCAGTGCGGCGCAGAAGTCGTGGTGCGGCGGTTGGCGCAGCTTGCCGGCCAACCGCCCGCCCGGCCGCGGATGGCTGCACCGCTGTCATCGCGGCAACTGCGCCAGCTGCAGGACTTCATCGATGAACACCGTTCCCAGTCGCTGGATGTCGCAGCGCTGGCAGACGTACTCGGCATGGAACCGACCACGTTCAGCCGCGCCCTGCGCGCCGCTACCGGCATGCCACCGTATGCCTACCTGACCCAGCGCCGGATGCACTGGGCGCAGTACGCACTGTCCAAGGGGCAGCGCGTCACCGAGGTCGCGCTGGCCTGCGGCTACGCCAATCCCAGCAAGTTCGCGGCGGCCTTCCAGCGCATGGTCGGTTGCACGCCCAGCATCTGGGCCGCGCAAGGCACCGGCCGCCAGGACGCTATTCGTCGAACGGACGTTGACCCAGCGTCTGCGTCACGTGGTCGACGAAACAGGTGATGCGCGCGGCCAGCGCGGTGTTGCGGTAGTACACCGCGTTGATCGGCTGGCGGACCTCTTGGGTCTGCTTGGCGAACAGCTGTACCAGGCGCCCTCCGCGCCGGTCCTGGCGGGTCAGGAAATCGGACAGGCAGGCGATGCCCAGCCCGTTCACCGCCATCTGCCGCAGCGTTTCTCCGCTGGAAGATGCAATGGCCGGCTGGATCACCAATGGACCGCCATCGGCGTCGGGCAGCGGCCACTCGTTGAGTGAACCCGGATGGGTGAAACCCAGCAGCGCGTGCGCGCGCAGCTGCGCGATGCGGGTGGGCGTACCGTACTGCCGCAGGTACTCCGGGCTGGCGACCACGCGGATGCGGCTGTGGCCGATCGGCCGCGCATGCAGGGTGGAATCGCGCAGCACGCCGATGCGGAACGCCACGTCGGTGCGTTTCTCGATCAGGTCGGTGATGCCCTCGTTGGAGTTCAGCTCCAACTGCACCTGCGGATAGCGCTCGCGGAAGCCGGCCAGCAGCGGCACGATCACGTGCAGCATGAACGGCGTGGCCGCATCCACCCGCAACCGCCCTACCGGTTGCTGCCGGCGCGCCGCCATCTGTTCCTCGGCTTCGTCCACCGTGGCCAGGATCGTGCGCGCGTATTCCAGAAATGCCGCGCCCTCTTCGGTCAGCTCCAGCCGCCGCGTCGTCCGCCGCAGCAGCGTGGTCTGCAGCTTGTCCTCCAAGCGCGCCAGAGTGCGGCTGGTGGCCGAGATGGTCAGTCCCAGCGCTTCGGCGGCGGCGGTGATCGAGCCGCTGTCGACCACGGCGACAAACGCCTTCAGCTCATCCAGGGTCGTTTTCATTCTTTACCTCGACGCAAAAGCATTTCCCGTATACACGGCTTAATCTGCAAATGTAAAGCGACCAGACTGGCCCCCATCGGAGCACACCGCTCCCTACCCAGCTGGAGTTTCCATGAGCCTTCCTTCCTTTGGCGTCGGCACGTTCCGCCTGACCGGCCAGACCGTCATCGATTCAGTGCGCAACGCCCTCGAGCTCGGCTATCGCGCCATCGACACCGCGCAGATCTACGGCAATGAAGCCGAGGTCGGCCAGGCAATCGCCGAATCCGGTGTACCGCGCGACGAACTGTTCATCACCACCAAGATCTGGGTCGACAACCATGCCGCCGACAGACTGCTGCCGAGCCTGCGCGAGAGCCTGGCCAAGCTGCGCACCGACCATGTCGACCTGCTGCTGATCCACTGGCCGGCACCGGGCAGCGCGGTCGCGCTGCGCGAGTACATGACCGCGCTGGCCGAAGCGAAGACGCTGGGCCTGACCCGGCAGATCGGCGTATCCAACTTCAACATCGAACTGACCCGCCAGGCCATCGCCGTAGTTGGCCAGGGCCAGATCGCCACCAACCAGATTGAACTCAGCCCGTATCTGCAGAACCCGGCATTGACCGCTTTCCTGCAGGAACAGGGCATCGCGGTGACCTCCTACATGACCCTGGCCTACGGCAAGGTACTGAAGGACCCGGTGCTGGCCGCCATCGCCGACAAGCACCAGGCCACGGTGGCGCAGGTCGCACTGGCCTGGGCGCTGCAGCTGGGTTACGCCGTCATTCCTTCCTCGACCAAGCGCGAAAACCTGGCCAGCAACCTGCTTGCCCGCGAGCTGCAGCTGGATGCCGAAGACATGGCTGCGATCGCCGCACTTGAACGCAACGGCCGCGAAGTCGACCCGCCGGGCCTGGCGCCTGCCTGGGACTGAGGAGCACGCGCTGATGGCTACTGCGTTGACACGACTGCAGGCGGGCGGCTTCAGCATTGGCATTGAAGCGCCGCTGGACAACGACTGGACGCCGCGGGGCGAACAGGCACGACGCATTGCGCGCCGCCTGCCGGGCGAACCGGACCTGCAGCAGCACGCCGACCTTGCCCGGCTGGCCGACCGCCTCGGCTTCCGTGCGCTGTGGGTGCGCGACGTGCCGGTGTACGACCCGGCATTCGGCGATGCCGCGCAGGTGTTCGAAGTGTTCACCTATCTCGGCTACCTGGCCGGCATCACCGAGGAGATCCTGCTGGGGACCGGCGCGGTGGTGCTGCCGATCCGCGAACCTCTGCTGACGTTGAAGTCGGCACGCAGCGTACAGCAGCTCAGTGGCGATCGCCTGCTGCTGGGCGTTGCCAGCGGCGACCGGCCGGTGGAGTACCCGCTGTTCGGCCGCGACTTCGACACCCGTGGCACGCGCTTCCGCGAGCAGATCGGGCTGCTGCGCGAAGGCACCGCTGCACGGCTGCCGCAGGGGTTGGAAGTACTGCCTGCCGATGGTCCGACGCTGCCGCTGCTGGTGGCCGGCCTGGCGCAGCAGCAGCCAACCTGGATCGGCGCGCATATGGACGGCTGCCTGGCTTACCCCGGCACGCCCCAGGAACACGCCCACCGCGTGGCGGCGTGGCGCGCGGTGGCCGGCAACAAACCCTATGCAAGCTTCATCCACCTGGATCTGCTGGAACGGGCCGAGGCACCGCTGCAGCGTTGGCGCTTCGGCCTGCGCGGCGGCCGCAATGCGCTGCTGGCCGAACTGCAGGCGATGCGGGCCGCCGGCGTCGACCACATCGGCCTGCAGTTCCGCCGCAACGAACGGCCTTTGGCCGACACCTTCCACGAAATCGCCGAGTACGTGTTGCCGCAGTTCGCGGCGCATGCGTGACCGGCACTGGAGCCCCGCAATGAACATCACCTCCCTGGCCCTGCTTGCACTGGCCTCGCTCCCGCTGCCCTCCGCCGCTCTCGCTGCGGACTGGTATCCCTCGGTATACGGCGCCAACGATGAGATCGGCGCGGCCAACCTGCTCACCGCCGATGTGGTCAAGCAGGCGGTGTCGCTGGTGAAGACCGGCAAGACGTATCCGCTGGCGGTACCGGTGGACAAGAACCTGCCCGCCTTTCGCCATCGCAGCTTCCGCCTGTACAACGTGCAGGTCGGGCAACAGGCCGGCAAGTCATTGGGCCCGAACAGATTCACCTTCAACGATGAACTGGTGAACGCCTGGACCGGTGTCGGCACCCAGCTCAACGGCATTGGCCACATCGGCATCGACAACGTCTACTACAACGGCAACAAGGCCGCCGACTTCGTCAGCGTCGATGGCGTGCGCAGGCTGGGCGTGGAGAAGGTGCCGCCGCTGGTCACACGCGGCGTGGTGCTGGACATGACCGCGTACTACGGCAAGGCCATCGTGCCCGGCGGCACCGAGTTCAGCGTCGCCCACATCCAGGCCGTGCTGAAGCAGCAGCACCTGACCCTGCGCAAGGGCGATGTGGTGCTGTTCAACACCGGCTGGCTGGAGCTGATCGGCAAGGACAACGCGCAGTTCCTGGAGGTCGAGCCGGGCATCGGCATGGACGCGGCGAAGTGGCTGGCCGACCAGGGCATCGTCGCCTTCGGCGGTGACACCTGGGCCTCGGAGGTCTACCCCAATCCGCACGGCGCCGACGAGTTCCCGGTGAACCAGTACATGCTGGCCAAGCGCGGCATCTACAACCTGGAACTGATCGACAGCCGCGCGCTGGTGCGCGACAAGGCGTGGGAATTCCTGTTCGTGCTCGGCCAGCCGCTGTACGTCGGCTCCACCCAGGTCAACATCAACCCGGTGGCGATCCGATGAGCGACGCCCCGCCGATGTTTGCCGGTCGCCGGTTCCGGGTCAGCTATGACGGCCTGGCCGCCGACAATCGCTACAGCGCTGATGGCCATCGCGTGCACTACGCCATCGTCTCCGGTACCTATGCCGGTGCCCACGGCGAAGCCAGCTGCGAGTGGCGGCAGGTTGCCGAGGGCATCTATGCCATTTCCTGGCAGGAAGCCGACGGTGCCACCGTGGTGCACGTCGATGACTTCCCGCACGGCCATTCGCTGGCGTGGTTCACCGCCACCGACGGCCGCTTCCACCGCATGCAAGGCACGCTGCAGGCGCTGCCCCCGCACGACTGAATGTCCCTTCCCCACGAGATTCCCATGCGACTTTCCATTCCCTCGCCCATCGGCTTCGGCACCGCACCGTTGGGCAACATGTACCGCAACATTCCCCAGCAGGAGGCGCTGGATACCGTCGAGGCAGCCTGGCAGCAGGGCATCCGCTACTTCGACGCCGCACCGCTGTACGGCGCTGGCCTGGCCGAACTGCGCCTGGGCGAGGCCCTGCAGCATCACGACCGTGATGCCTATGTACTGAGCAGCAAGGTCGGCCGCCGTGTGCTGGACGAGGTGGAAGACACCACCCGGCGTGACCTTGGTGAGAAAGGCGGCCTGTTCGAGCATGGCCTGCCCAACCGCATCGTCTACGACTACAGCGCTGACGGCACCCTGCGCGCGATCGAGGAGAGCCTGCAGCGCCTGCGTACCGATCGCCTGGACATCGTCTGGATCCACGATCCGGCGCGTGACTTCCATGGCGATGCCTGGAAGGAGGTCTTCCAGCAGGCGATGGACGGCGCCGCCGTGGCGCTCACCCGCCTGCGCGAGGAAGGTGTCATCAAGGCCTGGGGTCTGGGCGTCAACCGCGTGCAGCCCTGCGAGATGGCGCTGCAGCAGGCCGACCCGGATGGCTTCCTGATTGCCGGGCGCTACACCCTGCTCGACCACGAAGAGGCCCTGCAGCGGTTGATGCCGGACAGCGTTGCACGTGGCGTCGGCATCGTGGTCGGCGGGCCGTACAACTCCGGCATCCTTGCCGGCGGCGCGCATTACGAATACCAGACCGCCACGCCAGAGGTGCTGGCCCGCGTGCAGGCATTGCGCGACGTTGCGGCAGAACACCAGGTGGACCTGCGCGCCGCCGCCCTGCAGTTCTCGCTGGCGCACCCGGCAGTGGCAGCGGCGATTCCCGGTGCAAGCCGTCCCGAGCGCATCGCCGAGAACCTGGCGTTGGCCGGGGCGACGATTCCCACCGCGTTCTGGCAGGCATTGCGCGACCGCCAGCTGGTGTCATCGCATGCGCCGCTGCCCGGCCTGGGTTGAGCGGCAGGTCGGCGTCAGCCTGCGTGCTCGAACACAGCCGCCACCCAGTCGATGAACACCCGCAGCCGCGGCGATGGCGTACGGTTGCGCAGATAGACCAGGCTGACCGGGCTCGGTGTGGGTGGCATCCCGGGCAACAGCTCCAGCAACTGCCCGCGCGCGATGTAAGGGTCCATCCGGTAGCGCGGTGCCTGGATGATGCCCAACCCGGCCAACGCGGCACCGAGGAAGGCGTCGGCACCGGACACCCGCACGCGTGCCGGCAGCGGCACGTGGCGAACCTGCCCGCCCTGCTGGAACTCCAGCGGAATGAGCTGGCCGGTGGCGCTGGAACGGTAGCCGACCATCTGGTGTCCCGCCGCCAGCGACGCGATGCTTTCCGGCCGCCCGTGTGCCTGTACGTAAGGGGGCGACGCCACCGTGACCTCGCGCAGCAACGCCAGGCGCCGCGCGGCCAGATCGCTGTCGGCCAGGGTGCCCACGCGGATGGCCCCGTCCACCCCCTCGCGCAGCAGGTCGACATAGCGGTCGCCCTCGCTGACCTCCAGTTCGATGTCCGGGTACCGCTGCAGGAAATCCGGCAGATGCGGAAACAACAGGTGGCGCCCCAGCGTACCGTGCACCTCGATGCGCAGCGGCCCGCGTGGCGGCACGTCACGGAACGCAGCTTCGGCATCGTCCATGTCCGCGATCAGGCGCAGACAGCGGCCGTAGAAGGCCTCGCCTTCCAGCGTCGGCACCACCACGCGCGTGGTCCGGTGCAGCAGGCGCACGCCCAGACGCTGCTCCAGTGCTTTGATCGCGTCGGTCACCGTGGCCCGCGGCAGCCCCAGGTCTTCGGCGGCACGGCTGAAGCTGCGGCGCTCGACGATCCGCACGAACGCACGCAGGGCGGTGAATCTGTCCATTGTTCGGATGGCCGGATGATGTTTCCGGATTATCCATGATTATCCGCGACGGCGGAGAGACGAAGATGGCCGTGCGCCATGCCGGCGCGCCCTTCTGGAATCTGCCATGACCTCCTCTGCTTCCCGCTCTGTCGCCCTCGTCACCGGGGGCTCCCGTGGCATCGGCGCGGCCATCTCGCGCCGTCTGGCCGCCGACGGCCATGCCGTGGTGATCAACTATGCCGGGCGCCGTGATGAGGCCGAAACACTGGCTGCCGAATTGACCGCCAGCGGAGGGCACGCCATCGCCCTGCAGGCCGATGTCGCCGACCCGCAGGCCGTGCACGCGCTGTTCGACGCCATCGATGCACGCTTCGGTGGCATCGATGTGGTGGTCAACAGTGCCGGCGTGCTGCAGTTGGCCGCACTGGCCGACAGCGATGATGCCCTGTTCGACCGTGTGATCGGCATCAACCTCAAGGGTGCATTCAATGTGCTGCGCGAGGCCGCGCGGCGCGTGCGCGACGGTGGTCGCATCGTCACCCTGTCCACCAGCGTGGTTGGCATCAAGCTGGAAAACTACGGCGTGTATGCCGCCAGCAAGGCCGCGGTGGAGACCATGGGCGCGATTCTCAGCAAGGAACTGCGTGGGCGCGGCATCACCGTGAACGCGGTGGCGCCCGGGCCGACCGCCACCGATCTGTTCCTGGACGGGAAGTCGCCGGAACTGATCGATCGGCTGGCGAAGATGAATCCGTTGGAGCGGCTGGGTACGCCGGAAGACATCGCCGGCGCGGTGGCGTTCCTGGCCGGTGCCGATGGCGGCTGGATCAATGGCCAGGTGCTGCGGGCCAATGGTGGGATGGTGTAGCGGCGTGCCAACCAAGGTTGGCACCTACCAGATCACGCCACATCGGTAGTCGCCCACCTTGGTGGGCGCGCGGCATGCCAACCAAGGTTGGCATCTACCAAGGGCGCCTCAATGCGGTGTGCGCAGTTCCGGTAGACGCCAACCTTGGTTGGCGCCACCCCTCAACCGCCGGGCATGGCCCGGCGCTACCGTGGGTGTTACCGGGTCATCGAATACGGTGCCTGCGCGCCCTGCCCCGGCCAGTCCTTGTTCGGTTCGGCCTGCATGGTGAAGTGCAGCTCGCCACCGGCCAGGATCTCATCATGGCGCAGGAACGTGCGCTGCAACGGCGTGCCGTTGAGGGTCACGCTGCCGACATAGGTGTGCTTGTCGTCCAGCCCTTCGGCCACGATGGTGAAGGTCTTGCCGTTGGGCAGCCGCATTGCGGTCTTCGGCAGGAACGGGCGGCCGAGGATGTACTCGCCCGAGCCCGGCGCTACCGGGTAGAAACCCAGCGCGGTGAACACGTACCACGCCGACATCTGGCCCACGTCATCGTTGCCGGCCAGGCCATCGGGCCGATCGGCATACTGCGTGTCCATGATCTGCTTCAGGCGTGCCTGCGTGCGCCACGGCTGGCCGGCATGCGAGTACAGGTAGGCCACGTGGTGGCTGGGCTCGTTGCCATGCGCGTACCAGCCGATCAGGCCGGTGATGTCTTCCATGTGCTCGAAGATGGCCGGATCGACCTTCGCGTTGAACACTTCATCCAGGCGCGCCAGCAGTTTGTCGCTGCCACCATGCGCTGCGGCAAGGCCGGCCACATCCTGCGGCACGTACCATGAGTACTGCCAGGCATTGCCTTCGGTGTAGTCGGTGCCGTAGCCACTGGCGCTGGGGTCGAACGGCGTACGGAAGCTGCCATCGCGCTTGCGCGCACGCATGAAGCCGGTGTCCTTGTCGAAGGCGTTGCGCCAGTTGCCCGCGCGCTTGTCGAAGGTTGCGGCCACATCGGTCTTGCCCATCGCCTGCGCCATGCGCGCGATGGTCCAGTCATCGAACGCGTATTCCAGCGTCTTGCTGGCTGCTTCGCCCTCCTCGTCGATCGGCACGTAGCCCAGCTCACGGTACTGGGCGATGCCATCGTAAGGGCCGTAGTTGGCGGTCTGCACCATCGCCTTCAGCGCCTTGTCCGCGTCGAAGCCACGAATGCCTTTCACGTAGGCATCGGCGATCACCGGCACCGCGTGGTAGCCGATCATGCACCAGTCTTCCAGGCCATGGAACGACCACACCGGCAGCATGCCGTAAGGGCTGTGCTCATGATGGGCCAGCATGGAATTGACGAAATCGCTGTTGCGCTTCTCCGGCTGCACCAGGGTCAGCAGCGGGTGCAGCGCCCGGTAGGTATCCCACAGCGAGAACGTCGAATAGTTCGTGTAGCCCTGGGCCTTGTGCACGGCATTGTCCGCGCCGCGGTACTGGCCGTCGGCATCCATGAACAGCGTCGGCCCCAGCATCGTGTGGTACAGCGCGGTGTACGCGCTGCGACGCGCGTGTTCGGGTGCATCGATATCCAGCACCGACAACGCCTGCGTCCATTCCTGCCGCGCCTGCGCGCGCACACGGTCGAAATCGAAGTCGGCCACTTCGGCATCGAGGTTGGCGATGGCGCCCGCCTCGCTGACCGGCGAAATGGCCACCTTCACCACCAGCGGTGCATCCAGCTTGCCGAAGTCGAAGGTGCCCACCAGCTGCCGCCCCTCGATCTGCGCGCGCTGCGCCGGGTCCTTCTCACCCGGGGGCGCAAAGCCCTTGTAGACGATGTCCTGTTCGGTGTTGTGCAGCGCGTGGCTGGCCAGCGGCCGCGAGAAGCGCATCGCGAAATACAGCTGGCGGCCGGCGGCCCAGCCACGCGTCTCGCGGAAGCCGGTGATGGTGCCATCGCCACGCACGCGTACCCGCGACCACAGGATCTTGCCCGGGTAGTCATACATGCTGGTGCGCATGTCCAGCAGCACCTTGGCATCGGTGCCCTTGGGGAAGGCGTAGCGATGCACGCCCACGCGTGCGCTGGTGGTCAGCTCGGCGCGCACCTTGTAGTCGTCCAGGGTGACCGCGTAGTAGCCCGGCTCGGCCTTCTCGTCATCGTGGCGGAAGCGCGAGGCGTAACCGCTGCGTGGCTTTTCGGGGTCGCCGCGCTCCAGGCCAGGGTTGCCGGTGAACGGCATCAGCAGGATATCGCCCAAATCGGAATGACCGGTGCCGGAAAAGTGCGTGTGCGAGAAACCGACGATGCTGCTGTCGTCGTAACGGTAGCCCGCCGCCCAGCCGTAAGCCTTCTCGCGCGGCTGGATGCGCGTGTCCGGGCTGAGCTGGACCATGCCGAACGGCACCGTCGCGCCGGGGTAGGTATGCCCCTCACCGCCGGTGCCGATGAAGGGATCGACCGACGCATAGGCACGTTCGGCAGCGGTTTTCGGCGTGGCGGCCAGGGCGGCACCGGAGGCAAGCATGGCGGTGGCGGCGAAGGCGATCAGGAGGCGACGGTCCAGCGTGGGCATCGGCATTTGGATCGATTCAGGTGATGGCCGGATGCTAGCACCGGGTGTCAGGCGCCGCATGTTGCGGCGCAGCTGAATGAATCCAAAGGCGACAAAAGTTGTCCGATTTCCTATGCAACTAATTGTATGGTTCGGCCGCCTGTGTGTCACCAGAATGAGTTCGAGCCCATAACGGCGCGACAAAGCCCCTGACGCCATTCCCGGTCGCAATGGGACCACCGTCACATCTTGTAGCGCTCGGGCAGGAAAAGGCTCCCGTATCACTTTGTCTTCACGCCATCAGGGCGTTTCATTCACGCCGACGAAGTGAATGCGGTTTCTTTCCTGAAGTTTGATTCCCACAGGAGTTCCGTCATGCAGATCGTAGTTCGTCATGCTCTTTCCACCGCCTTGGCGGTCTGTCTTTTCTCCGCCGCTCCCGCCCACGCCATCGTAAATCTCAATCCGGGCCAGAGCGGCACGGCCAACCCAGGCGAAACTCCTGAAGATTGGCGGCTCAACGGTGCAACACTGACGATGACGCCGGGAAGCGCCGCCATTCGCGTACTGGCGACGAATTTGTCTACGCTCAACATGCAGGGGGCGGAGATTCTTGGAAATTCAGGAAATCGAATTGTCGAGATCCAGTCCAGCACCCTGACAATGGCGGACAGCGTTATCGAGAACAGCGGTGCGAGGGCCTTGGTCATCGGCGAATTTGATCTTTCGGGCAGCAATCTTCCCGGGTCGACCGTCTCAATTGCTCGCAGCAGGATTACAGGCTCTGGCCTGGGCCTGAGTGTGTCAACCTACAATTCAACACCAACCAATGTCGTCAACCTCAACAACACCACCGTCGAAGGTCGAGCGCGAGACAACTCGCTCTTGAACTCAGGAAATGGCCTCGTTCTACTCGGCCGTGTCGATTTACTTGCTGAGAATAGAAGCCTGATTATTGGCGACGCCCACGGAATATATGCGCAGGAAAGCTATACGGGCGGCACAGGGCTGGGCGAGCGCTCAACTGTCACCATTGATGCTTCGCGCGTCGAGGGGCGGACTGGGCCTGGCATTCTGGTAGCTGATCCACGACCGAGCACCGGCGATGTCAATACGCAGTTCGTGTTCCGAAATGGTGCTCAGCTTGTAGGTGGCGACGGTACGTTGTTGAGGGTGGACGCAGCTGCTGCCAGCGTAGGCCTCTCCATCGACAACTCCCGCCTGACGGGAAACATTGTCAATACCGCGGGCAGCACCGTGAACGTGGCAGTGACCAACAACGCCACCCTGCTCGGCAGCACCCAGAACATCACCTCGATGGCGGTAGACAATGCGCGCTGGCAGCTGAGCGGCAACAGCAGCACCGGTACGTTGTCGCTGGGCAGCGGCGGCGAGATCGCGCTGGGCGATGGCACGGCCTTCCACACTCTCAACGTTGCCGGCAACTTCACCGGCAACGGCGGCACGCTCGCCTTCAACACCGTGCTGGCCGGCGACAACGCGGCCACCGACAAGCTGATCATCGGCGGCGACACCAGCGGCAGCGCGAACGTGCGCGTCAACAATATCGGCGGTGCCGGTGCGCAGACCACCCAGGGTATCGAGCTGATCCAGGTGGGTGGTGCGTCCAACGGCCAGTTCAATCTGGCCGGTCGCGCCGTGGGTGGCCAGTACGAGTACTTCCTGCACAAGGGCACCGGCGCCGATGGCAACTGGTACCTGCGTTCGGCGCTGTCGACCGTGCCGGACCCGTGCGTGACCGACCCCACCCTGCCCGAGTGCCAGGCCGTTGGACCCGGCCCGGGGCCGGGTCCGGGTCCTGAGCCTGATCCCGAACTGGAGCCGGTGCTGCGCCCCGAAGCCGGCGCCTACCTGGCCAACCTGCACGCCGCCCAGACCATGTTCCGCCTGGGTTACCACGACCGCCACGCCGGCCAGAACAGCGGGCGCGCCTGGGCTCGCGTGGACGGTTCGCGCATCGGCTTGGACGCCACCAACCCGACGCTGGACATCCGTGGCAACAATCAGGCGCTGACAGTGGGCGCCGATGTGTGGCGTCACGATTCGGGCAGCAACGTCGGTGTGATGCTGTCCACCGGCAACGCCAGCAGTACGACCATCAATGAACTGACCGACTACTACGCCCGTGGCAAGGTGAAGGGCGAGGCGCTGGGTCTGTACGGCACCTGGCGCGGTGGCAACGATGGCGACCCTTATGCCGGCTTCTATGTGGATGGCTCGGTGCAGCGCGCCCAGTTCCGCAACCGCGTGCAGGGCGTCGGCCTGGCCGAGGAACGCTACGACAGCCGCGCCTGGCAGGGTGCTATCGAGACCGGGTATGCGTTCCGCGTGGGCGGCGCAAGCAATGGCGGCATCTATCTGGAACCGCAGCTGCAGGTGGGCTACAACCGCTGGGATGGCAACCGCCATACCGAAGCCAACGGCACGGTGGTGAACACCGACGATGCCAACGGCATGTACGGCCGTGCTGGCCTGCGTCTTTCCGGGGTCACCCGCTGGGGCAACGGCGTGGCCGAAGTGCAGCCGTACCTCGCGGCCAACTGGCTGCACGCCCGCGACAACTCGCAGGTACGCATGAATGACGAGGTGGTGGATGTGCGGGTGCCGCGCAACCGCGGTGAATTCAGTGGCGGTGCGTCGCTGAAATTCGCCAACGGCATCGGCGCGTGGGGTGGGCTGTCGCTGCAGAACGCCAGCGGCTATCACCAGACCAGCGTGCAGGTGGGCATGAGCTACAACTGGTAAGGCGTTTCTGGCCTTGTGAGGGCAGCCCCGGCACGCATGCGGGGCTGCCCTTCCTGTTTTTTCGTTTGCACCTGCGAGCGCGCTCGACCTTGTGAAACGTGCATGGCGCGCCGTGTTGCGTCGCTATCAGGCCGTTGGTTCGGCCGCGGGCGACATGCGGATCCCCGCGCTTCAGTTGGAGAAATCTCGGCATGAAAAATCTACTGGAACTGCGCTGGCTGGCGTGTGCAGGATGTCCGCGCAGCGCTAACGCCGCTGCCGGGTGTGGAACCCCGAAATGAGCTTTGGGAGCTGCTTGCCGTGACTGCGGCGGGCGGTGCGCGGCGGCCGCATGGCCCTCCGGCTTTTCCCAAAGCTCAGCCGAAGTTCCAACCCCGCACCGCCCGCCACCCTTCCGGTGGCCACGTCCTTCAAGGAGCCATCGCATGTCGCATGAACCGCCCATCCTGACCCCGGAAATGGAATCCCTGTTCTTCCGCATCGAGCACGCCCTGGACACCGCCGAGGGCATGGCGATGATGATCGGCGAGAACGAACCGGAAGACCCACAGGCGCATCTGCGCCCGGGCTACAACCTGCAGAAGATCACGGTTGCGATGATGGCGCTGAGCCAGCATGGTCGGCGGTTGCTGCATGAACTGCGCGAGCAGCATGTGCGGGTGACACTGCATTGAC
The DNA here is from genome assembly GCF_029892765.1 of Stenotrophomonas sp. 1278. Taxonomy (NCBI): domain Bacteria; kingdom Pseudomonadati; phylum Pseudomonadota; class Gammaproteobacteria; order Lysobacterales; family Lysobacteraceae; genus Stenotrophomonas; species Stenotrophomonas sp. 1278. The sequence goes on along the minus strand of NZ_JARXWD010000001.1, from coordinate 136,758 downwards.
GCGTGTAGAGCCGAGCCCATGCTCGACTCTGGTGTGATCGAGCACTACGGTTGGTGACGGAGCAAGCCGAGCATGAGCTCGGCTCTACAGGAGCCGGTCAATCCGGCAGCGCGCCTTCAAGTGTGGCCAGATCCGCCGCATCCACCGGCCGCACCACGCGCGCAACTTCCGTGCCATCACGCAGCAGGATCACGGTCGGCCACAGCTTCACCTGGAACGAGCGGCCCAGCGGCTTGCCCTTGCCGTCTTCGATTTTCCAGTGCGGCAGATCATGTGCCTCGACGAAGGCCTGCAATACCGGTTGTGCAGCCTGGCAGTGGCCGCACCACGGTGCACCGAATTCCAGCAACAGCCAACCGGCCTGCGCATCCACCTCCGCGCGGGCCGGCTCGGCTGCCACATGGTCACGCATGAAGGGCATGCCGGTTACGCCTGCAGCGTGCGCTGGATGTCTTCCAGCGGCGCGTTGGTAAGATCCTTGGCGATGTCGGCCAGCAAGCGCGCCTGCGTCTCCTTGTGCAGCAACGGACGGATGCGGCCCAGCGTGGTGGGATCGGCAATCAGCACCAGATGCGCATAACGGTTGTTGAGCGCGTCTTCATTGAGCTGCTCGGCCACCTGCTTGGCGAAGGTCGCCTCGTTGAGCTGCGAGATCGACATGTCCTTGGGCACCGCACCGGATGGCCCCTGACCGGACACACCCTGTTCGCTGATGTCCTGCAGGCGCAGCTCGCCTTCCTGTTTAAGGGTGAGCTTGTGCTCGTTGCCGACGTTGGTGAACACGCGGGCCGAGCCACCATCGGCGACGATAACCAGGGTGCCTTCGGGAATGCGACGGGTCATGCGTTACTCCTTGCGTTGGTTCGCGACCACCGTAAAAGCCGTGGCGTGAGCGAGGCGAGCACAACATGTTCATTCGATGTGCGTGGGTCATGTGCATGAACAGGCATCATGGAACGCTGCGTTCGTACTGGCGCGATTCTCGGCACGCTCACACTGTAACCGTTATCATGAACGCATGATCGACACGACCCACTGCACGTCAGCGCCTGTTGCTGGCCTGCGGGAAGCACTGCCGACCGGCGCTTCGCTTTCCATCATTGCCTCTCCCTCGCCTTTCCATCGCCTCGCGCTGGATCCCGGCGGATGACGCCTGCGGGCCCTGCCCCGCCTGTTCCCTGCGCCTGCCCCACCCGCGCGTGCGCTGACACGTAATCGGACCCATCCGTTCGTCCCGCATGTCGCTCTGCGTTCTGGCAGCGGGCAATGCGTGTTGCGCGCGCGGCGTTTCATCGCACACACCTTTCGCCCCCTTCCGGGTCTTCCATCCGATGCCCCTGCGCCTGCTGCGCCAGCATCGCCGTTTCCGAATTCCGGGACATTCGTACCGCCCATTCCAACGCCATTTCCATTCTTCCAAGGGAGTCCCCATGCAGGACAACTCCGATGCCCATGCCCATTTCGGCTGGTTCAAACGCCGCCGCCATCTGAAGGTCGACGAGATCACCGTTGTCGACAAACCCATGCTCAAGCGCGCCGTCGGCGCCGCTGCACTGGGCAATGCGATGGAATGGTTCGACTTCGGTGTCTATGGCTATCTTGCCGTCACCATCGGCCAGGTGTTCTTCCCGTCCAGCAACCCCACCGCGCAGGTGATCGCCGCATTCGCCACGTTCACTGTGGCCTTCCTGGTACGCCCGCTGGGCGGCATGGTCTTCGGGCCACTGGGCGACCGCTACGGGCGCCAGAAGGTACTGGCCTTCACCATGATCATGATGGCACTGGGTACGTTCGCCATCGGCCTGATTCCCTCCTATGAACGCATCGGCATCTGGGCGCCGGTGCTGTTGCTGCTCGCCCGCGTGGTGCAGGGCTTTTCCACCGGCGGCGAGTACGGCGGCGCGGCGACCTTCATCGCCGAGTACTCCACCGACCGCAACCGCGGCCTGATGGGCAGCTGGCTGGAGTTCGGCACGCTGGGCGGCTATATCGCCGGTGCCGGCACGGTGACTGCACTGCACATGCTGTTGAGCAGCGAGCAGATGCTGGACTGGGGCTGGCGCATTCCGTTCCTGGTGGCCGGCCCACTCGGCCTGCTGGGCCTGTACATGCGCATGCGGCTGGAGGAAACGCCAGCGTTCCGCGCCTTCGCCGAAGAGGCCGAGAAGCGCGACCATGAGCGCCCCGGCCTGGTCGACCTGTTCCGCGTGCACGGCCGCCAGCTGATCGTCTGCATGGGCCTGGTGCTGGTGTTCAACGTGACCGACTACATGCTGCTGACCTACATGCCCAGCTACCTGAGCGTGACCATGGGATATGCGGAGAGCAAGGGCCTGCTGCTGATCATCATCGTGATGCTGGTGATGATGCCGTTGAACATCGTGGGTGGCCTTTTCAGCGACAAGCTGGGCCGGCGGCCGATGATCATCGGCGCCTGCATCGCGCTGCTGGTGCTGGCGGTGCCGAGCCTGCTGCTGGTGGGCAGCGGCAACGACGGGCTGATCTTCCTTGGCCTGATGCTGCTGGGCCTGGCGCTGGTGTGCTTCACCAGTTCGATGCCGTCCACGCTGCCGGCGCTGTTCTATACGCCGGTGCGCTACAGCGCGCTGTCCATTGCGTTCAACGTGTCGGTGTCGCTGTTTGGTGGCACCACGCCGCTGGTGACCGCCTGGCTGGTGGAACGCACGGGCGATCCGCTGGTACCGGCCTACTACCTGATGGGCGCGGCGGTGATCGGCCTGATCACGATGATCTTCGTGAAGGAAACCGCCGGCCTGCCGCTGCGCGGTTCGCCGCCGGCCGTGGGCTGCGACAAGGAGGCGGCCGCGCTGTTGAAGAGCGATGCACCGGTCACGGTGGACCGCGCCCTGCCGCCGTTGCCGGACGTGGCCGAACCGGAACAGGTGACCCCGGCCTGAGTTCGCTGAGGCAGCGCCGGGCATTGCCTGGCGCTGCCGTCAGCGCAGGGCTAGTCGGCGCGGGTCAGCTTGCCCGGGCTCCAGCGATACACCCAGGCATGCTGACCTTCCGGCGGGCAGGCCACCTTGCCTCGCACGCACAGCTTCGAACTGCGGGTGCTGTTGAAGGTCACGCGGATGCGGTCACCGTCCATGGTGATCGTTTCCATTTCGCCGGGGATATGCACGCTGGCGTCATCGGCGTAGCCCGAGGCGCGGATCAACGCGTAGGTTTCGTCGTCATAGGCGGATTTGCCGGGTGACGTGGCCTGGCCCCGTGCATCGCCTTCGGCCAGCGGGGTCATCACCACCAGCTCGTTGAGCTGCATCGCGCTGCCGGTCTGGGTCGCGGTGTAGAGATAGACGATCTCCGGGCGGCCGTCGCCATCGAGGTCGGCATTGCCGGCCCACAGCGGGCGGTAGTCGTACTGGCTGTCGGTGCCCGGGTGCAGGCGCAGCGATGCCTCGGCGGTGCGGCGTGCCTTGTCGTAGCTCATCGGCTCGTTCGGCGCCTCGACCTTGGCATCGGCCGGCGTTGCATCCTGGGCCAGCAGCGGTGCCGCCACCGTCAATGCCATGGCCGCCACCAGCGCGCGCAGGCCAGTGGCCTGCCAGTGCTTCCGCTCGTACATCCGTGTTCCTTGATCAATGAATCTGCGGGCTCGGATCATCGCACAGGCGGGCCGGCAAGCGGCGTACTGTCGGCATGCAGTTCCATCGCGCGCATGACGATGGGCTTGGCCCAGTCCGGGGTGTGCAGCAGCTCCACCACCGACACCGGATACTGCAGACCCTGGCGATCCAGCGCCAGCACCGGCAAGGGGGCAACACGTCCATAGCGATCGGCCGGCGCGCTGTTGTCATATACATGCAGTTCGGCCAGGTGCGGCATCAATGCCAACAGGTTCTCGCGTGCGGAATCGAAGCGTGCGCGGATCTTGTCCTGCGGGATGTCGTGGCCACCGGCGGCAACGCGGGCCGCCACGCGAGCAACATGCAGTTCGACGGTGGCCAACCCGCAGAACCAGATCGCCACGTCATGCTGGCTGCAGGCCTCGCGCAACAGGCGCGGAATGGTGTTGCCACCCAGGGTGGTTTCAAAGGCGAAGTCACTGCCGTCGGCGATCGCCTGGCGCAGCCGTCGTGCACCCTCCTGCCACGCTTCAGCGTTGGCGTCGGCCAACGGCCAGCCCGCCTCCACCAGGCGCCGGGTGAAGCTGTCCGGGTTGTACCAACCCAGGCCGTCGGCCTCCAGCCAGGTACCGAGCAGCGAACTCTTGCCGGCGCCGTTGACGCCGGCCAACGCCAGGATCCGCCCCATGATTCAGAGCGGACGGCCGAGCGCGACCTTGTGGCCGCGGCGGATCGGCTTGCCCATCACCTTGCCCAGCCCATCACCCTGCTGCAGCCCGGCCAGCGCCTGGTCGAACTCGCTGCGCAGGCGCGACAGCACGTCGCTGCGCTCCTCGCTGTCGCTGCCGCTGGCCCTGGCCAACAGCTCCTGGTAGGTCTTGATGTCCACGATCACCGCCTCGGGGTGATTGTGGTTGGTGATGACCAGCGCCTGCTTCTCGCGCACGGTACGCATCAGGCTGGGCCAGCCACGGGTCTTGACCGAGGATGCCGGGGCCTTGTCGAGGCCGGGCAAGTCGAGCGGGAGGGTCATGGCACGGCTCCAGCGGAAGGATATGTGGCCACTATACCCAATTTGGCCAAATTGGGGATTAATGGACTTCCCCCCCTTTGCGCCCCGCCCGACGGCTCAGAACGCGCGTTCCCATTTCAGGCTCAGCAGACTGCGGTCGTGGCTGTACAGCCAGTCCACGTTGCTGTCGATGCGTGCGTAACGCAGGCTCAGGCTGGGGACCAGCCCAGCCACGGCCAGGCGCTCGCTGCGCACGATGGCGATCAGGTTCTGCTCGCTGTCCTGCCGACGCGCCTCCAGCAACGGGCTCCAGGCATCGTAGTCACGCTCACGCAGCGAGACGAACACCGTGGCCGTGGTGCCGCTCCACTGGCGCGCTGCGCCCAGGCGCAGGCCGCGCTGCCGATAGCCATTGGCGGGATCGGCGGCGCTGCTGTCACTCAGGTCGACCCCGGCAAACACCGTCCAGCGCGGGTTGAGCGCGCGGAACCAGGTGGCATAGATCGCCGCCAGTTCACCGTCGTAGTTGCTGGCCACGCCCTGCTGTCGATAGCGCTGGCGTTTCCAGTCGGCTTCCAGTTTCAGCAGGCTGCGCGCATCTGCGGCGAACTGCCATTCGCCATGCATGCCGGCACCGCCCTGCAGCGCGTGGTTGCCGAGTCCCTGGTAATCGTAGCTGGGCGCCAGCAGCAAGGTATGCCGTGCGCTGCGCCAGCTGTAGCCGGCCTGCACGCTGGCATTGAGTTCGTTGTAGTCGCTGTGCCCACGCCATGCCTGGCCGAACGCCAGCCCGCGCAGGTACAGCCCATGGTGGCCGGCCAACGGCAGGCGTCGTTCCAGGCTGGCGTCGTAGTCCAGGCCGAACGCTGCCTGTGCATCGGGCAACCGGCGTTCGATGAAGCAGGTGGTGCCGTCACCAAACAGGCAGGTGCGGCTGGCCGAACTGCGGTTGACGTTGTCGCTCCAGGCGGGGCCGGCGGCGATGCCACCCTTCCAGCGCTGGCGTGCATGCAGGGCCTGCAGGTACCCGTCCACCCGCGTACGCACGCCCGCCGTTGCAGGGTCGCCGCCATCGATGCCGGCTGCGATCGCCTCGAACAGGGCGATGGCATCGCGGTCGCGCTGGTCTTCGGCATACACACGCGCCAGTTCCAGCCGCGCCGGCAGGAAGTCCGGCTGCGCGGCGAGCACGGCCTCGTATTCAGCCGCGGCCTTGCCGTGCTGGCCACCCACGCGCGCCAGCGCACCCTGCGCGTAGTGGCGCAGCAGCGGATCGTTGCCAGGCAGCACGATGTACTCGGCAAGGAAGGCGGCCGCGGCCTGCCATTGCTGGTGCTGCAGCGCGAGATAGAGCGCCTGGCCGAGGTCGTCGACAGTGCGCTCCACGCGGTACTGCTGGCCGTCGAGGGTGATGGTCGGTCGCTCGTGTTCGGCCTGGCGCAGGCGCTGCTGGTCCTGCTGTTGATGACGCAGCTCGCTGCCCTGCTCGAGCACACGGCGCAGGTCATCCTGCTGCGCGTGGGCAACGTTGAGCGGCCAGACCAGCAGCAGGACGACAAGAAAGAGAAGGTGGCGCATGTTCGATCCGGTTGAAGCACTATCGCGGGCCGAAGCAGGGACTGGCGGATCGCGGCTTGTCCCTGCCCTGCCCCGTCAGGGGCGTGGCGATCAGTTCTTGCTGCCGCCGAAGGCGGTGTCGTACTGGCTGTTGCCGGCGAAGGTGGCGATGCCGGCCAGGGTGGCGGCGTTGGCACCGAAGAACTGGCCCTGGGTGCTGCCCGACACCGAGCCGTTGGCCACGGCCGTGCCTGCGAAGGACGCATTGGCGCTGTTGATGGCAGCGTTGACGCCCACGGTCAGGCCGCCACCGGCGATCTGGCCGCGCAGGGTGCCGGCACCGAAGTCGGCGCGGAACGCACCGGTCAGCAGGTTGCTGCCGTTGAACTTGTTCAGGCCCGCCACGCTGTAGGTGGCCACGCCTGCCGGCAACGTGGTGCCTGCACGGTCACCAGCGAAATAGACCTGGCGGTTGTTGAAGCCACCGGCGGTGCCATCCTTGGACCATTCACCAAACCAGACATCGCCGCTGCCCACCTTGACGAAGTTGAAGTGGCCCATGCCGGCGTGATTGCCCGGGGTGCCGGTGATCGGCATGGCCAGGGTGCGCACGGTGGTGCCGTTGACGGTGGTGGGTGCCGAATAGGCGCTCAGGCCCTGGAAGTCCACGCGGGTGCCACCGGACACGGTGCCGACGCCGATGCCGGCCTTGCCAGCGACGTGCGGGCCACCGTTGACCTGCGATTCGCCGACGTTGACGTTCAACTGCGGATCGGTGACGGCGCTGGCGGCGCCGACGATATCGGCAGCGTGGGCGGCACCGGCCAGGGCCAGGGTGGCGGCCACGGTGAGCAGGGAGCGGGAGAACATTTTCATGGAAAAACTCCTTGGATTGAGGGAACTACAGGTACAACGCTTGAATTGGTGAGGCGTCAGAAGCGCGCGGTGACTGCGAGCTTGAGGGTGCGACCGGGCGCCGGCAGCGTGGAGCGCGTGGCCGGGTCGACGTAGTAGCGGTTGCCGAGATTGCTGCCGACCAGTTCGACGCTGGCGTGGTCGTTGAAGCGCCAGCGCGCATAGGCATCCACCGTGGTGATGTTTCCCCAGGTGAACGGCACGTTCTGCCACAGCAGGCTGCTACCGCCGGCCAGCAAGCGGTCGCGGTAGGCCTGCAGGTCCGGGTTGTGGTGACGCCGGTAGTGCACGATGCGGCTGCCCAGTTCCAGCCGCTCGTCGAACAGGCGGGTGCCCAGCGACAGGTTCACCGACAGCTTCGGCACGGCCTGGGTCAGCAAGTAACCACCGATGAAGCCATCCTGCACGCAGTTGGGCACCAGGCCACGGTTGGCATCCAGCTGCACTGCGGTGCTTTCGTCGCACACTTTGTTTTCAAGGGTGCGGGCGATGCCCAGGTCGCTGAAGAAGCGACGGTTGTCGAAGCGCGCCTGCAGCTCAATGCCGCGCAGGGTCTGCTTGTCGATGTTGTCGAACAGGAAATACGCATCGCGCTCGATCACATCGCGGGTTTTCTGTACGTAGTAGCTGAGCTTTACGTCCGCATCGGCGGTGCCGTCGAACAGCGCAGAGAGGTTGTGCACATAACCCAGCTCGTAGTTGTAAGCGTGTTCGGGCTTGAGCGGATACAGCGGATTGAGGCTGCTGGAAAACGCGATGGTGCTTTCGAACATGCTGGGGAAGCGCTTGACCTCGGTGTAGCGGGCATACAGGCGCGCAGCAGGCGAGAAATGCACGGTGGCCGCGAACGTGGGCAGCCAGGCATGGTCGCGGCGGCGGCTGTTGTGCGCCTGCACGGCCTGCCCCTGCACGGCGTTCTGCACCCGGCAGGTCTGGTCGGTACCGAGCACCATCGGCAGCAACCCGGGGATGGCGGCCACCTGGCCGTTGAGGCACGGGTTGCTGGCTCGCGTGTAATTGCCATCGGCATCCGCTGCCCAGGCGATGCTGTGCTCCACCGGCACCGGCGTTTCGTACTTGCTCAGCAGGTTCTTCAGCAGGTCGTCGACCAGCGAGCCCATGCCGATGCTTTCCCAGAACTCACGCTCCGATTCGATCGCATCGATCTCTCCCTGCAGGCTGGCGGGGCGTGGTGGCAGCTCATTGACCCTGTAGCGCGCCTCCTTGCTGCTGACACTGCGGGTCAGCAGCTCCGGATGCGCCTGCAGGAAGTCGTCGAACGCCCAGTAGCGGCTGTAGCGCACACCGGCGTTGAGGGTAAGGAACTCGACCGGCCGCCATTCCAGGCTCAGGTAGCCCTCGCCTTCCTGGCGCCGACCGGCGCGTGGGTACATGCGCCAGCCGTCGGTTACGCCGAAGTACGGATCGCCCGAGCGCAGTGTTTCGTACTGCCAGTTGCCACCCACGGTCAGGTCAAGCGTGGAATGCAGGCCGAAGCGGTTGCTCAGGGTCAGCCCGGTACGGTCGTTGCGGGCATTGGCCAGGGCGGTGTTGCGCAGGATCGGACTGCGGCTGGAATCCCAATCGGGGTTGCCCGAGGCGAAGTTGGGGAAGCCACCAGCGGTGTAGGTATCGCTGTTGGTTTCAGTTCGCCACAGGTTGGCGCGCAGGTCGAGCCAACGACTGCCGGCCGGCTGCCAGCGGTATTCCAGGTTCCAGGCATCGGAATCAACCCGGCTGAGCGGCCACTGGATGCGCCCGTAATCCGGTGCGGACAGGATGCGCGAGGGCATGATCTCGCCATAGTGCGAAAGCGTGTGCCGCCAGGTGGCCTTGAGCTGCTGGTCGTCGGTGATCTGCCAGGTGGCCTTCAGCAGCCACGACTCCTGTTCGCTGGACGTGTTGGGCACTTCATCACCCGGCTTGAAGTAGCGCGCCAGCGTGGTGATGTAGTCGATGCCCTGGTATTCGTACTGCTCGCGCGGGTCCTGGTCGTAGTACGCACTGCCCTTGCTGCCGGAGAAATAGTTGCCGCGCTTGCGCCACGCGTAGGCGCCCATCACGTCCACCCGCTCACCGCGCCAGCCCAGCGCCAGGCGCCAGGCCTGGTCATCGCCATCGAACGGGTTGTCACCACTGCGCGATTTCACTGGCACCACCAGGGTGCGGTCAGCATAGGGCGAGGCCGGCGATGACTGCGGAAACCCCTCCACCGTGCGGTAGTCCTCGCCGGTGTGCAGCCGTGGCAGGCGCGGCGAGACCGCATTGCTGCTGCCTTCGATCTTCAGCTCCCCGCCGAAGCGCTCGCCGGCCGGCACGATGTCGTCGACGTCGAGGGTCTTGATGACCATCGCTCCGCCGATACCGCTGTGTACATCGCGCACCAACGCTGGCCCCTTGATGACCTGGATGCCACCAATCAGGTTGGGATCGATGTAGTTGCGGTTGCTGACGCCGTTGTAGCCCCGCCATACGGTCAGTGCCTGCTCGCCGCCGTCGATGCTGACCGGCACCCGCCCCGGCCCCTGGATGCCGCGGATGTTGAGGTCCAGCGCGCCGCTGTTGCGGGCGTCGCCGCTGAACACACCGACCAGGTCCTTGACCACGTCGGCCGGGTTGGCGCCGCGATAGCGCTCCACCCGGTCGCGACCGGAATAGGCCGTGCTCAGGTCGAGCGCGAACACGTCGTCGTATCCCCAACGATCACGTGTTTCGCCGCCGTCGGCCTGCAGGCGCCCGCCCACCTTCAGCGTGTCGGTGACCACCACCCCGCCGCCATCGGCGGTGGCCTGCAGGGTCCAGGTACCGCCCGGCTCCTGCTGCGCGCGCAGGCCACTGCCCTGCAGCAACTGGCCCAGTGCCTCGGCCGGGCTGTACTGGCCCTGCACTGCGCGCGAGCGCCGCCCTTCCACCAGATCGCTGCGGAACACCACCTGCACCTGCGACTGGCGACCGAAGCTGCGCACTGCGTCGGCCAGGGCTTGTTCGGGGATGGCATACGCGCGCACGGAGGCGGTAGCGGCCTGGGCGCGGGCGGTCGGCGCCCAAGCGAAGGGAACCAGTGCCGTGGCGATGGCCAGGGCGAGGATGGTGGCGCGGCGATGACGGGCGGATGCCGGGAACGGCATGAACGGTGACTCCTCAAGGTGGCGGGACCGTGCGCACTTCGGGTGCACGCGGCTCGGTTGGCTTGAGAAGAAACGCGGTTTCGCTCTGGCTATACCACTAGAGACAAGGTGGGATCGGATCTGCCCACGGTTTTTTTCGTTGATCGACAGATCATCCACGCATGGCGTGGATCTACCATGCCCCCGAGTAGATCCACGCCATGCGTGGATGAACACGAATCACGCCAGTAGATCCACGCCATGCGTGGATGAACCCACCCGCTACCCCGGTGGCATCACCACACCAACAACGCGCCGCCCGGCAAGCGCTGGCTGCGCAGACCGGCCTGCTGGGCCACTGCGGCAATCGCCGCATCCGGCTGCTGCAGGTGGAACAACCCACTCACCGCCACCTGCGCGCCCTGACCGTGCAGAACCCAGACCGGCGCACGCCGATAGCGGGCAAGGCGCTCGATCGCCTGTTGCGCAGGCAGATCATCAATGACGATCTCGCCGCGTCGCCACGGTGCGATGGCCTCCACATCGGCCAGCTGCAACGGCTGCAGCCAACGGCCATCACGGAACGCGCGTGCCTGCCCCGCCTGCAGCCGCTGCGCGGCGACATGACCCGGCCTGATCTCCACTTCGCCCTGGCTGACCTCGGTGGTCACCACGGCATCCTGCAGTGCAACGCTGAACGCCGTGCCGATGTCACGGATCTCGCCACCGCCGGCCTCCACCCGGAACGGTCGTGCTTCGTGCGCCACCTGGAACCAGGCCCTGCCACGCAGCAACTGCAGGCGGCGCTGGCCGGCGCTGAAATCAAGCGCCAGCGCACTGCCTGCATCCAATATGGCAGTACTGCCATCCTGCAGCTGCACCGTGCGCGGCGCGTTGTCGCTGCGCACATCGCTGCGGACCAGCAGCCACGCGTGCGGCGCCACCGTCATCGAAAGCAGCAGCACCGCCGCACTGGCCAGCAGCCAAGGCAGCCGACGCCGCGGCTGCAGCGGCCGCAGCGCGGGTTCGGCGGTCAGCTCCGGAAGCGCAGCCAGGACATCCGGGCCGGCGGCATCCAGGCCTTGCCAGAAGGCCTGTTGCTGGCGCCAGGCATCGGCATGCCGGGGATCGGCCTGCAGCCAGCGTTGCAGGGCGCGTTGCTGGCGCTCCGGCAACCGGCCCGCATTGCACCGTATCACCCAGCGCAACGCCTGCCTGGCCTGACGCGGCGAGGGTATGGACGTAGTCATGATTGTGGCCTGCGGCACCACCAACGGGTGCGCCTTACAGTTGAGACAACGGCGAGCGGCATCTGCCCACGGCACATGCCGGTCATGCGCGGCTTCCCCGCTGGTGCTGCTGGATGAGCAGGGCCGCGCGCAGCACGTACTTGCCCACCACGCTCTTGGAAATACCCAGGCGCTCGGCGATCTCGCGTTCGCTCAGCCCCAGGTAGCGGTTGAGCACGAAGCACTCGCGCACCTGCGGCGGCAGCGCCAGGATGGTCTGGCTGATCTCGCGCAGCTGGGCCTGGTCCAGCGCCTGCGCCTGGCCATCAGTGCTGGCATCGGCCAGGTCGCTGGCGTACTCCGCCATCGCCCGCCGTTCGCGTGCGTCGGCCTGGCTGCGATTGAGCGCGTGGTGGTAGGCCATGCGGTACAGGTACCCGCGCGGTTCCAGGATCGGCGGATCGCCGGGCACGCTGCTGGCCTTCAGATAAAGGTTCTGCAGGGTGTCCTCGGTACTGGCCGGGTCGAGGTAGCGGGCAATGAAGCGGGACAACGCACGGCGCTCGCGGATCAACAGCTCGATCAGCGCCAGGGCATTGGGAGACATAAGTGCCAAGGCCGGACCGGGGAATGATGGGCGTGATGGCGACGGTCCGGACCGGGAGTGTAGGCGGCAACCGCCGATCCTGCACCCCCGGTCATCCGCCACGCTGCACGCACGGCATGGATCTACGGCTCTTCCAGCGCCTCGAAACGCTCGGCCAGATAGTCGATCAACGCGCGTACCGCCGGCAGCAGGCCGCGCCGCGACGGGAACACCGCATGCACGATGCCGTGCCTGGGCTGCCACTGCGGCAGGATCGGCACCAGCGCGCCGCTGGCCAGTTCGTCGGTGATCATCATCCGCGGCAGCATCAGCACGCCGACACCTGCCACCGCCGCACTGCGCAGGGCGATCATGTCATCACTGACCAGCCGCGGGCGGTGGTGCACGCTGGCCTGCACCTGCTCAGGCCCGGCGTATTCCCAGGCATGCACCTGGGCGGGCGATGCCAGGTCCACGGTCGGCATCATCGCCAGATCAGCCGGCACTTTCGGCGTACCCATGCGCTTGAGCAAGGCCGGGCTGGCAGCGGTGCACCAGATGCGGCGGGCCAGCACACGCACCACCAGATCGCTGTCCTCCAGCGGTGGCGGGCGCACGCGGATGGCCACATCCACGCCCTCGCCCACCACGTCCACGCGCCGGTTGGTGGCATCCAGCTGCAGGATCACCTGCGGATGCAGGGCCAGGAAGTCAGCCAGCATGGCGCCAATGCGCGCGTGCAGCAGTGCGATCGGACAGGCCAGCCGCAGGGTGCCCCGTGGCTCGGCACGCGACAGCGCGATGGCCTCCTCGGCCGCTTCGGCCTCCACCAGCATCGCCTTGCAGTGCCGGTAGTAGTCCTGGCCGATCTCGGTGACCGAGAAGCGGCGGGTGGAACGTTGGATCAGGCGGACACCCAGCCGTTCCTCCAGCAGGGCGATGCGGCGGCTGAGCTTGGACTTGGGCATCGCCAGCGCGCGCCCGGCCTGCGAGAAGCCGCCATGCTCGACCACCATGGCGAAGTAGAACAGGTCGTTCAGATCGCAGCGGCGGATGTCGGCGATGAACACGGGACGATCTCCTGCGGCCCTTGCCGGGCCTGCATCGTTCACGAAATAGGACTATGACGGCAAATTCTGCCGACTACCGGGGCCATTGTCACGTCGATATCGTCTCCGCAACGAAAAACAGCGACCGGTTGCCCCGGTCAGGAGATCGCCATGAAGCGTGTCACCGGTACCTACAGCGCCCCCCGCCCGCACTGGGTGGGCGACGGCTTCCCCGCCCGCTCGATGTTCTCCTACAACACCCACGGCCAGCACCTGAGCCCGTTCCTGCTGCTGGACTACGCCGGGCCGTACAGTTTCCCGCCCAGCGAGACCCCGCGCGGGGTCGGCCAGCATCCGCATCGCGGCTTCGAGACGGTCACCATCGTCTACGAAGGCGAGGTGGCCCACCGCGACTCGACCGGTGCCGGCGGCACCATCGGCCCGGGTGACGTGCAGTGGATGACCGCTGCCTCCGGCATCCTCCATGAAGAATTCCACACGCCGGAGTTCAGCAAGCGCGGCGGCACCCTGGACATGGTGCAGCTGTGGGTGAACCTGCCGGCCAAGGACAAGATGGGCGCACCGGGCTACCAGACCCTGCTCGATGCGCAGATTCCTTCAGTGGCCTTGCCCGACGGTGCCAGCCGCGTACGCGTCATCGCCGGGACATTCGATGGCCATGCCGGCCCGGCCCGCACGCATACCCCGATGGACGTGTGGGACATCCGCCTGCTGCAGGGCCAGCACGCCGAGCTGCCGGTGGCCAACGGCCGCACCCTGGCGCTGGTGGTGTTGAAGGGCACGGTGCGGATCAACGGTGGCCAGGCGGTCGGCGAAGCACAGCTGGTGACCTTCGACCGCAGCGGCGAAGACGTGTTCATCGACGCCGACAGCGACGCCACCGTACTGCTGCTCAGCGGCGAACCCATCGACGAGCCGGTGGTGGGCTATGGCCCGTTCGTGATGAACACCCAGGCCGAGATCAGCCAGGCCGTCAGCGATTTCAACGGCGGCCGCTTCGGCCAGATCGCGCACTGATCCACTGCATTGCGGCGGGCAACCACCCGCCGCATTCCGGGCCTTCGCCCCCTCCCCAGGAGACTGACCATGAGTGCCCCCGCCAACTTCAACGGCGCCCGCCCGGTGATCGACCCGGACAACGCCGCGATGCTGCTGATCGACCACCAGAGTGGCCTGTTCCAGACCATCGGTGACATGCCGTTCACTTCAGTACGCGCGCACGCCACCGCCCTGGCGAAGATGGCCACGCTGGCGAAGATGCCGGTGATCACCACCGCGTCGGTACCGCAGGGGCCGAACGGCCCGCTGATCCCGGAGATCCATGACGCCGCACCGCATGCGCAATACGTAGCGCGACGCGGCGAGATCAACGCCTGGGACAACCCCGAATTCGTCGCCGCGGTGAAGGCCACCGGCCGCAGCCAGCTGATCATTGCCGGCACCATCACCAGCGTCTGCATGGCCTTCCCCTCGATTGCCGCCGTCGCCGACGGCTACCAGGTGTTCGCTGTGGTCGATGCCTCCGGCACCTATTCGAAGATGGCCGAGGAAATCACCCTGGCGCGCGTGGTGCAGGCCGGTGTGGTGCCGATGGATACCGCTGCGGTCGCCTCGGAAATCCAGCGCACCTGGAACCGCGAGGACGCCCAGCACTGGGCCGCGATCTACACGCAGATCTTCCCCAACTACCAGCTGCTGATCGAGAGCTACCAGAAAGCGCAGGACGTGCAGAGGAACCACGAGCAGCTGGATTCGCAGCGTAGCTGAGCCGCTGCATCCACGGCGATTTCCGCCTGCCGGCACGCCGCCGGCACCACCGCAAGCCAACCCCGACCAGGACACCCCCATGGCCAGCGAACCGATCCGTGACCCCGTCAGCGACCACCTGCTGACCCCGCAGAATTCCGCCTTCATCATCATCGACTACCAGCCGGTACAGGTGAACTCCATCGCCTCGATGGACCGCCAGCTGCTGGTCAACAACATCGTCGGCACTGCCAAGGCGGCGGTCGCCTACGGCCTGCCGATCGTGCATTCGACCGTGAACGTGCAGACCGGCCTGAACAAGCCGCCGATCGCGCAGCTGCGCAAGGTGCTGGGCGACTACCCGACCTACGACCGCACCACCATCAACTCCTGGGAAGATGTCGAGTTCCGCAAGGCGGTGGAGGCCACCGGCCGCAGGAAACTGATCATGACCGCGCTGTGGACCGAAGCCTGCCTGACCTTCCCCGCGCTGGATGCGCTGAAGGAAGGCTATGAGGTCTACGTGGTGGTCGACGCGGTGGGCGGCACGTCGCTGGCCGCGCATGATGCCGCGCTGCGCCGCATCGAACAGGCCGGCGGCCAGTTGATCAGCGTGACGCAGCTGTTCTGCGAACTGCAGCGCGACTGGGTACGGGCGGAGACCGTGCCGGCCTTCATGAATCTCTTCATCGAAACCGGTGGCACGGCCGGCATCCAGTTCTCGTACGATCATACCGAGTGATTCCTTGGCGGCTCCGGCTCCGGCTGGCGCCGCCTTTTCCTGCAACCGAGCATGGCTCGGCCCTACCACCGGGAATTCCCATGGCCTACGCACGCATTGTTTCGACCGCCGACAACTACCTGCACCACATCAGCAACGGCCATTTCGATGTCGCGGCCGATGAACCCGCTTCGCTCGGCGGCCAGGGCAAGGGCTTCGCCCCGTTCGACCTGTACCTGGCCTCGCTGGCCGCGTGTACCGCCATCACCCTGCGCATGTACGCGCAGCGCAAGGGCTGGGAGCTGGGCGAGTTCCACGCCGAGCTGCGTTCCGAACGTGATGCGGATGGACGCTTCCATGTGCACCGCGTGCTGCATGCCACCGCCGAGCTGAGCGATGCGCAGTGGCAGCGCTTGCTGGAGGTGGTGGAAAAGACCCCGGTGACGCTGGTGATGCGCGAAGGTGCACGGATCACCAGCGAGCGCGGGGCTGCTGCCTGATCGCCGGGCATGGCCCGGCGCTACCGGAGGAGCCTGGCGCCATCAGGTAGCGCCGGGCCATGCCCCGCGGCCCTGGTTTCAACGCCGCGAATGCAGCACGGTTCGCTGGCGCATGGCGTTGAACTCCTGTTCGACCTGCTGGATGTCTTCGACCTGGAAGCCGGCGGCATCGAGCAGCTGATCGGCCGCGGCGGCAGCCAGCGGATCATCCTCGCGCTGGCGCCAGCAGCGTGCCGGCAGGAAATAGCCGACCTCGCTGCGCCCGCGCATGATGACGACCGGCCGCCCCGCATACAGCAGGAATTCGGCCAGGTGCTGGCGCAACCCCTCCACCGAGACATAGGCCGGCCCGATGCCCAGTGCCTGCGCGGCGGGCTCGGAACTCTCGAACAGTTTGCGACGGCTCATCCACTCCTCCTTTGTGCAACGCGTGGTCTCCTTTCCTAGACGGGCGCATTGCCGCACCCCCGCCACACGTGTCGTGACTGCGATCACGCTGTCCGATCAGAAACCGGTATTGAACTCCAGCTGGAACACATCGATCGACAACGGCGGGCCCGACACTTCCTTGGCCGCCATCCACTTGCCGCTGATCCAGCTGCGCGCGTCCAGCGCATAGGCGCCGCCCACGTAGTAGCCGCGCGCATTGGTGCCGCCCAGGTGGAAGTTCGGATCGTTGTAGGCATCGGG
This sequence comes from Stenotrophomonas sp. 1278, assembly GCF_029892765.1. Classification (NCBI taxonomy): domain Bacteria; kingdom Pseudomonadati; phylum Pseudomonadota; class Gammaproteobacteria; order Lysobacterales; family Lysobacteraceae; genus Stenotrophomonas; species Stenotrophomonas sp. 1278. The sequence continues at coordinate 120,035 of NZ_JARXWD010000001.1, read as the reverse complement.
CAGTGCATCGGCCTCGATCCGCTTGTAGCCCAGCAGGGCCTGCCACTGCCCCTTCTCCTTCAGTTCGGTGGCGCCGATGGTGGCTTGCAGCATCCAGGCGGTGTCGCCACTGCGGAAGGTGTCGATGCTGGCACTGCCACCGGCACCGTAGTTGTTGACGATGCCGTTGTTGGCCCGCGCGAACATGGCCTGCTTGTCATAGGCCAGGTTGCGGATGTAGTCCGCATCCAGGCGCATGCCGATGTCCTGCGCAAGCTGTGTATCCCAGCGCAGGTTGAAGGTCGCAAGGCGGAAGGCAGAAGCCAGGCCCACGTACTGCGGCGTGGGCGTGTTGGCCGGATCCAACGGGTTGCGGGCGATGTCGCGGATCAGCATCAGGGTGTTGCCCTTCTGCATGAACGCCGGCCGCGACCAGTCGGTATCGCAACCGACCGCGCCGGCGTACAGCGCGCAGGGAGACGACAGGCGACCACTGATGTTCTTGAAATCGTAGTAGCCCAGCGCCGCACGCAGGCTGTTGTCATCGTTGAAGCGCCAGTTCACCCCCACCTGCGCACCGGACAGCCACTTGTTCTCGTTGGGCGTCTTCACCCGGCTCTGGCTGGGCGCGCTGTCGGAAGTGTACTCCAACGGCACCACCGCCAGGTTGCCGAACAGGCCGACGTCCTCGGCGAGGTCGTAGCTGAGATTGGCCGCCAGGCCGTCGAAGTTCAGATCGTTGGAGAACAGCGTGTCGCTGGTCCAGAACGGATTGCCGAAGCGTCCGCCGCGCACCGTCACCCAGTCGGCCGGGCTGTAGGCCAGCCATGCCTGGTCCAGCCACACGTCCTTCTTGCCCAGGCCACCGCCAAGCTGTTCGGTGGTGGACACCGGCCCGTTGCTGCTGCCGCTGGCCAGGCGCACGCCTGCGGTGGTGTGCTGGCCGATCGTCGCTTCGATGCCCAGCCGTGCGCGGATGCGCCACAGATTGCGGCGGTCCTGGCGGGTGTTGAGCAGCGGCGGCAGCTGCAGGTTGGTGTTGTTGTTGGTATCGAAGCCGTTGCCGGCGTTCACCGAGGCCCAGTTGGTCTCGATGTCACTGTTGCGCTCGGAGTAGAAGCGCGATTCGCTGCGCACACGCATGTCACCGCTGACCTTGATGCGCTTGGTCCACTCGGCCACCTCGTTCGGCGCGGCCCAGCCCTCGGCTTTGGCCTGCGCCATCACGTCCTGGCGTACCTCATCACGGATGCCATCGCGCACGCTCTGCGGCACGTACGGCACACGTACGTCGCCGGCTTCCAGCGCCACGCCGCCGCTGCTGGCTGTGCTGACCGCGGTGCCGCGTTGCGCAGCCGCCGCTTCTGCTTCGGCCTGCACCAACAGGGCCTGGCCGTCTTCGGGCTTGAGCGCGCCGCTGGCGATCAGCCCCTTGATCAACTTGACCATGGTGGTTTCGGCAGCCATCGCACCGGCCGGCGCGGCCAGGCTGAGCAGTACGGCGCAGCACAGCAACGCCCGTCGGGCCGGCCGTGGGCGGCGGGATGCGGTTCGAGCGCGGTCGTGGTCGTTCATCACGGTTCTCATCGAAAGAAGGGAAATCACGGAAGTCATCGGTCAGGCGCCGGGACGGCGCCCCTGGATCAGCACGCGCGCGGGGAAATCCAGCGACGCCGGTGGCATCTGGTCGACCTTGCCGATCTGTCGCAGTGCTTCAAGCACGGCCACGTCGGCCTCTTCGTTGCCGCTGCCACGCACCAGCTCGACCTTCTCCAGCCGGCCATCGGGCGCCAGCCAGACATTCACCTGCAGCTGGAACGCCAGGCGCTTGACCCGCGCATCGCGCGAAATCGCCTGCTGCATCAGATAGCCCAGGTAGCGGCCATAGCTGGCGTTGCCGGCACCGCCGCGGCCAACGCCGGACGAGCCACCGCCGCTGCCCGACTGGATGCCGAAGTTGTCTCCACCGGCCTGTGCATCAGCGTCCATGGTCACCGGGTCGGCGTTGTCCGGCGTCGGCGTCGGTTCTTCGGCCGGCGTTCGCTGTTCCAGCGGCTCCGGCTCGGGCACGGTCTCTTCCGGCGGCGTCTCCGGCTCAGGCGGCTTTTCCGGTGGTGGTGGTGGAGGCGGCGGCGGTGGTGGCAACGCCAGCATCGGCGGCTGCACCACCGGCCGGCGGGTGCTGGCGGTGTCCTTGAACAGCAGCCACCACACGGCAACACCCAGTACCAGCAGCGCCGCCAGCACCAGCGCGATCGTCACCAGCAACTGGCGTCCGCGCGTACCGGGCTCCTGCAGGGGTGGTCGATGACCGGCCATGCCTCAGCCCTGCGCCTTGCCGGTGACCAGGCCGACCTGGGCCAGCTCCAGCCGGCGCAGCAGATCCAGCACCTCGACCACGCGCGCGTACTGCACCTGCGCATCACCGCGCACGATCACCGGGAAATCCGGCGAGGTTGCCCGTTCGGTACGCAGGCGGTCCTCCAGCTCGGTCATCGTCACCGGGTAGGCATCCAGGAACACCTGGCCACTGGGATCGATGGTGATCGCCTTGGTCTTGGGCTTCTCCAGTGCGGTGCTGTTGCTGGCCTTCGGCAGGTTGACCTCGATGCCGGGAATGGAGGCGTTGCTGGTCAGGATGAAGATCACCAACACCACCAGCAGCACGTCGACGAAGGGCGTCACGTTGATGCCCTTCTCGCGCTTCTTGATGCCGAACTTCGCCTTGTAGCCCATGGCCGGCCCCTCAGCCCTGGACCACGGCCGGGCCGCGCCCGTCCTGCTCTTCGGCCAGGCGTGCGGCGAACTCGTCGATGAACACCGCCATGTCGGCGCCGATCGCTTCGGCGCGTGCTCCCAGCCAGTTGTAGCCGAACAGCGCAGGAATCGCGACGCCCAGGCCGGCGGCGGTACACAGCAGCGCTGCCGCCATGCCCGGGGCCACCGAGTTGATGTCCACCGCACCGGCCATCGCCGCCACCACGAACACCAGCATGATGCCGATCACGGTGCCGAACAGACCGACATACGGTGCGCCCTCGATGGTGGTCGACAGCCAGTTCATGCGCCTCGCCATCGCTTCCTGTTCGCGCACCATCACCGCATCCATCGACGCGCGGATGGCGGCGATGGTGGCCGCACTCAGGTAGCCGGAGTTGCCATCGCGCTGATGACGCTGCTGCATCTCATCGATGGCCACCTGGTAGATACGCCACAGCGAGCCGTCGTGCATCGCCGTCGGTACCTTGCCCTGCCGGTCCATCTCGGACAACGTGCGCAGCGGCACGCCGGAGAGCTTGCTGAAGCTCTCGGTGAACACCGCATTGGCCTTGCTGGTGCGGCCGAAATGACGGCTCTTGGCGATCATGATCGCCCACGACAACAGCATCATCAGGCCGAGGATGGCGACCACCACCCAGGCATCGAACGGCATCGCCTTGAGGATGAAGGCGAAGTGGCTCTGCCCGGCCGACTGCTCGTCGGCGCCGTAGCTGATCAGGCGCGAATCGGCGCCCTGCGCGGTGGCATCTGCCAGCAGCAGCGCCGCCGGGCGTGCTACGCGTGAGATGCGCAGTTCATCCAGCGCGCCATCGAAGTTGGCCAGCGGTTGCGCCGCGCCCGGCGCATCGGCACCCACTACCGCTGCGGTGGTCAGTGCCGGCAGCTCACCACTGAGCTGGGCCACCACGCGACCGTTCAGATACAGCTGCAGCGACCCCTTCTCGGCGGTAACCGCAACATGCGCCCACTGCCCTTCCGGAATCGGCTGCGCCGGCGTGCTGCGTTGACCGTTGAGCTGCACGAACGGCACCCGGTTGTCGATGCCCACCACCAGCTCTGCGCTGCCATCGCGCCGGGCGTAGATCGCCTGCGCGGTGGTCAGCGCGCCCGGTTTGATCCAGGCAGAAACAGTGAGCGGCGCACCCGCTTCCTGTGCCAGCGAAGCACTGGCCGGCAGCGGCAGTGGACCAGCGCCCAGCTGCACGCCACGCCCGATCACCGTGCTTTCCGCCGCAGGCACTACCGCACCGGCCGTGTTGCCGTAGGCCGTGGTATCACGCGCCGGCGCATTGGCTTCGGCAAAGTGGTAGACCAGCGTGTAGTCCGGATCGAACACCTGCTGGCCGTTGCCGCTGGCTGGTGCCTTCGCATTGCCGTAGTACATCCAGATCGTCTGCGGCGCGCTGGCGGTCAGTGCCGGAACGTCCACCCAGACCAGGGCCAGGCCCAGGTTCGGGTCGAACTGCTCGATCTGATGGGCCAGCACCGTACGCCCGTCGGCAGAAACGAAACGCAGGTCGTTGCCACCCTCCTGGGTGCCATCAAAACCGAAGTTGCCGGTATGCAGGCGCAGCAGCAGCGGCGTACGCCCGGGGTTGCCGGCCAACCCCGCGCCCTGTGGGCCTGCATCGACGGTGATCGGCTTGCGGTACTTCCATTCGGCCTGCCACCAGTTGGCATCGGCCGCGGCCGCGGGCAGCGCGATCAGCGCAGCCAACAGCAGCAACATTCGGGAAAGCAGACGGTCCATGCAAAAGGTCTCCAGAGAACGCATCTCAAGGGAAGGGTCAGTAGCTGGTGCTGATGTTGAAATGCAGCCGCGGGTCGTCCTTGCGCGTAACCGGGCCATCGGCGTAGGGCCAGGCGTAGTCCAGGCGCAGCTGCAGGTGTTCGCCCAGGCGCAGCTGCGCGCCCAGCCCGACCGACGCCAGGTTGTACTTGTCGCGCTGTTCCGGCAGCGGCTGACGCAGGCGCAGGTAGGCCGCGTCGGCGAAGCTGTACAGCCGCAGGTCGGTACCGCTCCACAGCGACCACGCCGGGGTGCGCCATTCCAGGTTGGCCAGGCCACCGTAGTCGCCGATCGCTTCGGCCGACAGGTAGCCGCGCACGGTGTACATGCCGCCGGCGGCGAACTGTTCGGCCGAGACCAGCGGTGCATCGGTCGCCTGCAGCGAGCCACGCGCATACCACTGCCAGTCGTTGCCGAAGGTGTGCGTGTTGGAGACATCGGCCTTGAACTCCACGAAACTCGGATCGGCCCAGTAGCGCTTCTGACCGAAATCGGTGGCGTTGCTGCCGTAACCGAACAGACGCCGGGTTCCCGCCACCAGCTGCGTGTTGATGCTCAGCTGATCGTGCTCGCCCTGGCGCACGCCGACGAAGGCCAGCGTGACCGGTGCGTACTTCAAGGGCGTCTTCAGGCTGTCCTTGCCCATCTGCGTGTCTTCTTCGGTGTCCTTGAAGTCCACGCCGAGGCTGAGCTGGCGCCACCAAGCGCTGCTGCCCGGCAGGCGGTAGTTGAGCTTGAGACCAATGGAATGACCGTTGCCGATCACGTTGGTGCCGGTGCCCGTGCCTGCGCCGCCTTGTCCGCCGGCATTGAGTACGCGGCTGTCGGACGTGTAGCCCGATGCCTCAAGACTCCACGGCGTGCCCTCGAAGGGAACGGTGTAGGAGGCGGAGAACACCTTTGCCTGGTGGGTGTCTTCCGGCGCGATGAACACGCCGATGCTCGCACTGTGGCCGCGCCGCCACAGGTTGTCGTGGGCCAGCGATGCACTCAGGCGCAGCTTCTCGGTATCGGCGCTGTGGTCGTTGTTGAGCGCCGCACTGGCACGCCAGGGCGACTTCTCTTCCACCTGCAGGTCCACATCCATGGTGCCCGGCACCTGGCCTTCGCGCACCAATGGCATCACCTGGCGGCGGCCCCCTTCGTTCAGCGCCGTCAGTTCCTTCTGTGCCTGGTCGAAATCGGGCACGCGCCCTTCAGCCAACGACGGCACCCGCTCGCGGATGCGCTCGGGTGAGTCATGGCGGGCACCGACCACGCGCAGCTGGCCAATGGGCGTCTGCTGCACCTTCAGCAGCACCACGCCCGCGTTGACCTGCTGCTCGGGCAGCTCCACATAGACCGATTGGTAGCCGGCCTGCTGGTACAGCGCGTTGACTGCATCGCGCGCCTTCTCGACATCGGCGAGCGTTTTGCCGGGGCCGAGGAACGGTTCGACCGCGCGTTCGATCTGGCGCGCATCGAGCACGGTGTTGCCGCGCACGATGTACTCGTTGATGTTCACCGTGGGCGCTGGCGCGGCGTCCTGCGCGAACGCTGGAGACGGCAGCGACGCCAGGGCCAGCAGCAAGGGATGCAGGCGCAGCGGAAGGCGAACGGCACGGCACGGAACGGGAGTCATCGAAGGCATCGCGTCGTATCGAAGGGAATGGCCAGGGAGCGGCGCGTGGGTCTACCAACAGGACGTGCAGGCCGCGTCAAAACCGCCAACAGTTTTGTGACAGCACTGTCATCTGTTGACGATGCTGAAACAGGCGCAGGCGGACACTTCGCCTGGCACACGTCTTCATTGCAAAGCGCTTGCTGCCTCGGGTGATTCAGGATGCACACCACTCTGCTTACGCCAAACCGCCCTGCCCTCTGCCTGACGTTGGTTCTGGCTCTGGCTTCGCCCTGGGCGCGGGCCGACCAGGCTGCCAAACAGGCAGATGCAGCGCCATGCATCGAAGTACAGGTCAATGGCGAGCGCATCCCCGCCTGGGACTGCCTGCAACGCAAGCTGGCGCCGGCAGAGAACAACGCCCTCCATCCCAATCTTCCCGAGGCCGAGCGCTTGATGCGCAAGCCCGGCAACCAGTTGCTGCAGTACAACCTGGAGGGCACGCGGCAGCGCATGGGCGATGCGTTCGGGCGTTCGGTGGTGCCGCAGCGTCCAGCGCGCTGAGCCGTGTTCAGTGCCGCCCCAGCGCGGCGGGAACGATGCCATCGGTGGGCAGCGGCGGCAGTTCGGGCACGGGCAGCGAGCGCGGCTGGCCTGCCTGTTGCAGTTCAACCGCGTTCGCGCTGATTGCTGCCAGGACCGTGGATGGGCCGAGACGCTGGCCCGGTGCATAGGCCTGGGCAGGCGCACCATCCACCGACAGCAGCGCCAGCGGCGCCTGCTGCCCGGCCATTACGCCCAGCACGGTCACGTCGGTCTGTACTGCACCTGGCGAAAGCAGCCGCACCAGCGGTGCGCTCGCAGCGTCGTCGAAGGCCGGGGCAGCGGGTACGGCGACCTGCACTGTGGCGGTGCCAATGCGAACCGGCGCCATGAACAGGGCCATGCCCCAGTATCCCGCCACGGTCAGCAGCAGCATGGCCGCCAGCAGGGTCAACGTGCGATTGCGATCCCAACGCCTGCCGTCCATGTTCCGCACCTTCGCCAGGTTCCTGTGCGGCCACGCTAGCAGCTGACGCTGACGCTTTTGTTTCATCATCCGCGCCTACGCTGGCAGGTATCGGCAAGGACGGGAGGCGATGTCCGATGCAACGCAGACCACGCGGTTTCACCCTGATTGAACTGATGGTGGTGCTGGTCATCATCGGCATCTGCACGGCGGGTATCGGCCTCGGCCTGGGCAGCCTGCTCGACCCCGCGCGGCAGCTGCGCCAGGAATCGGAGCGGCTGGCGCAGCGCCTGCAGGTCGCTCGCGATGAAGCGCGCATTGATGGTCGGCCGATCCGCTGGCAGGCCACTGCAGAGGGTTACCGCTTCAGCCGCCGCGACAGCCAGGGCTGGGTCGAGCTGCGGCGTGATGACCTGCTGCGCCCCCAGCAGTGGCAGACCCGTGGCATCACCGTGCAACCCACGGCTGCCATCGAGCTGAGCCCCGAATGGATTGGTGTGCCGTGGGAGCTGGCGTTGTCGCTGGACGGTCGTCGACTGCGTCTTCGTGATGATGGCAGCGGACAATTGCAGGTCCTGCAGTGAAACGGCAGCAACACGGATTCACCCTGATTGAGGTGCTGATCGCGTTGGCCATCGTGGCCATCGCATTGGCGGCGGTGATGCGCTCGGTGGCGGTGGCGACCGATGACCAGTCGCGTCTGCGTGACCGTCGGCTGGCCCTGTTGTGCGCGCAGGACCGCTGGCAGGAGCTGCGTCTGTCCGCACAGCCTCCCGGCGATGCACGTCTGCTGTGCCTGCAGGGGCGCACCCGCTTCCTGGTGCAGCAGCACCTGGGCAATGGCGCCGACGGACAACCGCAGCTGGAGTTGAGCGTGGTGGCCGAAGATGCACCGAAACAATCGCTGACGCGCCTGCAGTTGCCGTGGACGGCGGCGCCATGAAACGCGCGGCGGGCGGTTTCACCCTGATCGAGGTGATGATCGCCATCACCATCATGGGCGTGCTGGCGGTGATCTGCTGGCGCGCCCTGGACAGCGTGGCCAATACGGACCAGCGCCTGCGCCAGGCCGATGCCGAGACCAGCACGGCGATGCGGGTGCTGCAGCAGTTCCAGCGCGATATCGAGATGCGCGCTGACGATGCGCTGATGAACGGCGCGGTGCGCCCGGCCGATCAACCCGCGCGGCTGCTGCCGCCGTCGTTGACCAGTGAGCGCCACCCCGATGGTGGCTTCACGCTGGAGATCACCCGCAGCGTCGGTAGTGATGGGCTGCAGTGGCAGCGCGTTCGCTGGTGGCGGCAAGGCAGCACGTTGTGGCGTGCCAGCGGTACGCCTTCCGATCATTATCCGCTGCCGGCGCCCGAGCCAACGCGCGGGTTGCTGGTGGCACGTGATGTGCAGCGCTTCGAGGTGCGGGCGTGGCAGCCAGGGGTGGGTTGGGCGATGCTGCCGAGCCAGGGCGAGGTATTGCCGGCTACCGGTCTGGAGTTGCGGTTGGGGTTGCGTGATGGGCGCGGGCCGTTGAATTACCGGCGGGTGGTGGCGCTCTGAGAGGAGCATCCACGCATGGCGTGGATCTACTGGACTGCATCCACGCATGGCGTGGATCTACTGGACTGCATCCACGCGTGGCGTGGATCTACTGAGAGGCATCCACGCATGGCGTGGATCTACCGCCCTCCTGCCGCCGGGCGCTGTCCCGCGCCCGGCGGCGCCGTGTCGGTGGTCCTCACCGCTGATGGCTGCTCCTTGCCCTCGGTGCCGTCCTGGCTGGGGCCGCCACCGTTCCCTGGCAGCTGGCCCGATCCTCTGTTCTGCGCGTGGTGGGTGCGGACCTTGGCCCGCACCGCTCCTCCATTCACGTATGGCGTCGGTCTACTGCACCTGCTGCTTGCCCGCGTCTGCGCGCGCCTGCGGGAACTGGAAGGCGCTGTTGACGTCGTAGCCCGTGGCGGCGGCCGTGTTTCCGCGCGTTGGCGGGTCGATGCTGCTGCTGGCACTGCCGAAGCCCAGGATCTGCACGCTGATCACCGACGGCTGGTTGCGCCGCGCATCGTCCTGGCTCTTGCGCATCACGTCCTGTGCGGCCTGGCTGGCGCTGTTGGCCGCAGCGCTTGCCGACGCGAGCGCGTTGACGTTCACCGAGGCCAGTACCGGCAGGCCCTTGCTGTCGCCCTGCACCTGGATATTGGCGGCGTTGAGCACCTGCAGTGCCGCCAGGTTGATGTTGCCCGACACGCGGATACCCGCCTCGCCGGCATCGATGGTGCCCAGCGGCGCGATCAGGTCGACATCGCCCGGCGCCACTTCGGCGATCGGGTTCAACGTTGCGATGCCGGCGCCGCTGGCCGGTGCCTGCGGCGACAGGATGACGTTGCCCCAGGTGTCGTAGACCCGACGCGGTGGGGTGTACAGCAGCGTGGTCTGCGAGCCACGGCCGGCGTTGATGTCGCCCTGCTCGGACCACGCCAGGATGTCACCACCAAAGGTGGTCATCACCCGCGACAGGCCCAGCAGCACGCTGTCCTGGCTGAACAGACGGATGTCGCCCTGGCCCTGGGTGACCAGGCCCGCGCTGGCCGGAGGTACCACGCCCTGCACGCCCACCACGATCTGCCCGCCTGGCGCCATCAGCTCGATGTTGCCACCCGCTTCGGTGCGCACACCGGAGCCGCCATACATCACGACATCGCCAGTACGGTTGATCGTTGCGCCATTGGCATCCTTGTCCGGCATCAGCGTGGCGATCGCTTCGCGCCCGCGCAGGTAGGAACCGAAGCGCGGCCCTTCTGCATTGGTGTACTCACGACCACCTTCGCGCAGTTCAGCGTAGTAGACCTGGCGCAGGAAGATGCGCTGCTGCTCCTTCGGCAATGCGTCGAACACGGCCAGCGCCCCGGCGCCATCGGCAGCCAGACCGAAGCGCTGCTGCAGCCACTGCTTCAGTTCCTTGTCATAGATCTTCACCGCCTTGCCGGGCTGCGATGCCAGCGACTGCGCCGGATCGGCGAGCGCGGCCGGATCCAGATAGCGTGCGCGCAGTGCATCGAAATCAAGATGCTGGTTGCCTGCGGTCACCGCAATGCTCGCACCCGGCCGGGTGTCAGCCTGCACGATACCGCCGAGGCTGACGATGCTTCCCGCCTCTTCCTGGCGCAGCTGGCGGCCGGCGCTGACCTCGACATTGCCGGGGCCGGCCACCGTCAGATTGCTGCGGATGATGTCGCGGCCCGCGTCGATCCCACTGATATCGGTACTGCTGGTGTTGAGCGCGGTAACGTTTGCATTGATGACATCGCGACCGGCGCGCAGCTGTACTGCCGAGCCCGCTTCGTACCAGTCGAACACGGTGCGCCCGTTGTTCCCCGTATCGCGCGACAACTGCCGCCTACTGCCGCTGCCCAGCCCGATGATGTCGCCGGCCACGGCATAGAATCTGCTGGCTACAGTTGGGGTAGTTGGTAGCAGCGCGCCGAGCGCTGTATTGGGACCGAACGCGAAATACGGCAGCACGGCCTCAGGGTCGGCCCTGCCCCCGTCCACGGATACGTTGCTGCGCACGGTTCCGGCATTTCCCGGCCCCCGCGCGATGAAGCCCGGATCGAACGGGCCCGGAACGCGGGCATCACTGCTGGAGCGCACAATCTGGGTGGCCTGTTCGGCAGCCAGGATGGAACCTCCTGCCAGCACCTCCAGTCGACCCGACGCCGAGGGCGCCAGCAGGATGACATCCTGGGCACCGAGGGTGGCGCCGCTCGCCCGCAGACTGGCGAGATTGATGTTGCCGGAGGCCGCCACGGCGCTGAACCGGGACGGATACAACCAGTAGTTGAGGATGACGTCACCATCGCTGGGGCTGATGTCTATTACCTCCCTGCCCTGGTTGCTTCCGCTGACATGCTGCGTGCCGACCAGGCCCGGCGAAAGGTTCCCGCCTGCCGAGAACAGGTCCAGTGCGGTGCGTTGTGTCCACAGCGAGAACCAGCTCGAGCCCGACGCGTGGCTGCCATCGTCCAGCAGGATATCGTTGAAATTGGCCACCGGCACCCGCCCGGGGTCGGCCGCACTGCCCAGCACCACATCGCCGCGCGCCTGCACCAGCGCGGTGGAATCACCCAGGATGAGCACCGGCCCCGCCATCGCCACCGGGGCGTCGGCCACGAACGGATTCTTCAGCCCCAACGTTCCGTAGCTGCTCTGTATCGCACTGACACCACCAATGTGCGCCGCCTGCAGCAGTGTGCTGCCGCGTAGATTGGTCACGGCGCCATTGAGATCCAGATCCTGCAGGAAACCTTCGGGCTGCTGCGCGCTCGCGCGCAGGCCGGGGTTGAGCGCTCCGCCGCTTCGCAGCGTCAGGTCGCCGCCCCCCGTCAGATGCAGCTCACCGTCGCTGACGCGTCCGGTCGATCCGACCGCAGCGACGATCGCGCTGGAATGGGGCGCCGTCAACAAGCCCAGGGCATTGCCCATCGGCGAGATCACGCCCGAGTGGCGGCCTGCTTCCAGGGACAGATTGCCCCCACCCAACGTGCCGAAGCCGGTGAAGCCGACCATGCGGGGCGTCGCGTCCAGTTCGGCGCCGACGGTGCTGTAGGTGCCGAAGTTGATCCACCAGCTGGTTGCTGTGGTCTGCACACCTTCCGTCGTGCCCGAACCCTGCCGCCACAGCCAGCTTCCCACCGCGGCACTGGAATGCCCGGCCTGGTCACGTTGCGCCGTGCCCGATTCGGAGCGGCCGGTCCAGACATCGCCGATGATGTCCCGCCCCGCTTCAACACGCAGATTGCCGCCCTGGTCCGGGTACCACGCCTGGTAGCCGGCGATGGCCGCGTCATAGGATCCGGAGGCCTGCGTCGCGCCGAGCAGCGCGGTGTTCATCGGTTTCGGCGCACGTGCCGCGTTGAAGCGCGCGTCGTTGCCATCGCCCAACAACGTCGGCGCACCTGCGGTGTACACGCCGAAGCCGGACTTCATGCGAACGTCCTGCGCGGCCAGCAGTGCCAGATCACCCTTGCCGGTACGCAGCACGCTCCAGGCCGGTGCCCCCAGCCGCTTGCCATAGGTCGTGACTTCCGTCAGCGTGCCGCCGCCATAGCAGTAGCCCATTGCCGCGCAGATCTCTTCCTCCGACATGCCCATCTCGGCACCCAGTTCCGAAGCCGGGCGGCCGACCCAGGATTCATCGCCCCACCATGCCAGCGAGCCTTCCTTGTCCACCAGGCGCGGCGCGGGGCCGCAGAAGGAGCCTGCACCACAGATCTCCGCCTCGGTGGTCCCGATGATCTCGGCCACCTCGGCAGGTGACTTTCCGGCCAGACTCTCATCGCCCCACCAGTACAGAGAACCCTCCAGATTGACGATGCGATCACCCTTCCATTCCGTCGTCGTGGTGACAGTGCCGATGGTGCTGTAGTGGCTGTCGGCCAGCACGATGCTGCCATCGCTACCCCAACGGCGGGTCCGCGGATCGGCAGCCGCCGTATCCGCACCGGCCACCGCGGTCAGATCCCACGAGGTGGTGCCGTCGGGCAGCATCGCCGCCAGCGCCCAGTTGCGCCCTTGGCGCCCGCTGGCATCGGCCGTTCGCAGCTTCACCGGCGCATCGCCGGCCAGCTCCACCTTGGTCATCGACGGGATGATCGCACCGGCATGCAGGTCCAGTGCGCCGGAAAGCTTCATTGCCATGGGCAGGGCGACACCGGCCGGCCACACCTGTGCGGCCACCGGCGCCGGCGTGCGCAGGCGGAAGCCAGCGCCCAGGCGGGCACCGGACTGCAAAGCCAGCGCCTGTGCCAGCACGGTACCGGCCGCCATCACCTGTCCGCTGCCTGTCGTCACGGCCGCGCCCAGAACGGTACCGGCGGGCAGCAGCAGCGGCCCGGACAACACCATCTCCGCCGGCAGCACGGTTCCCGCCGGCAAGGTTACGGCCTCGAATGGCAGTGCATAGTTCAGCGTGGCGCCAGCACGGAACTCGGTGCCGCGCTGCAGCTGGACACCTTCGCCGGGCACGATCAGGTCGCCGCCGAACGCGGTGTTGGGCGTACCGCTACTGCGCCCTTCCAGCAACACCCAGCCGTCCTCATCGGGATTGGCGGGCGGCGGCGCGAAGCCGTCGTTGATGCTGCCATAGACATTGATATCGCCCTCGGCACGCAGCACCAGCGCGGCCGATTCACCGAAGCCGCGGCGCGCAGGATCGAGCCGGTTCGACTGCGGTCCGTAGCGATAGCCGGACAGATCGATATCGCCGGCCACGACCAGATCGCCACGCGGGTTGTCACTGCTGGTCCGCGCCACGATCTGCACGCCGGGGCGCAGGCGGTAGCTGCCCAAGGCGGCAGTGCGCTGCTGCAATCCCGTATTGACCAGCGCGGCGTTCATCCACTGGCTGTTGTCCGGGTCCACCACCGTATCCAGCCATTGCTGGTTGATCACCTGCGGACGATGGCCATGCACATCCGGAGCGCTGGCCAGCGGCGCCGAATCATAGCTGCGGAAGGCGTTTACCTGGACGTCGGCGGCACCGGCGATGCGGATGCCGCTGGCCACATTGATCGCGGCGTCGTTGCTGCCCACGCGTGGCACGTTGAGCTTGACGCTGCCGCGTGCGCGGCCATCATTCTGGCCGGGGCCGCTCCCCGCGGCCACCGAGGTGCCGGCGCGCAGGTCCATCGAAGAGGCAGCGCCCAGCTGCACGCTGCCATTGGCCGAGGTCAGTTCGATCATGGCCCGGTTCGGGCTGTCGATGATCTTGCCGTAGCTGTCCACGCGCAAGGCGCTGCCATGCGCGTCCAATGTGCCATCGATACGCAGCACATCACGGGCCGACAGGCGGATGCTGCCAACCTGTTCACCGCTGGCATCGATGCGACCATTGACCTGCAGGCTGCCGCCATCGACGCTGACATCAACGTTGCGTGCCTTCACTTCATCGCCGATCACCAGGTCGCCTGCGCTCAACTGGAACGTCCGGCCACCGGTAATGCCGCCGGCGGTAAGCCGTGTGTTCAGTCCGGAGAAATCCTGCAGCTGACGTGCACGCAGCACCAGTTCGCCGCCGTCGTAGGGCACTTCCGTGCCACCGGCGTCGTAGCGGCCACTGGCGCCGCCAAGCAACGTACCCGCCAGATCGACACGGCCGCCCTGCGCGCCCAGCGCGGAAACCGTCAAGCGGCCGCCGCGGTTGTTGCGGGCGGAAAGATCGATGCGCGACGCCGCGTCGGCAACGATGTCACCGTCACGGCTCGACAGCGCTACGTCGCCGCCCCAACTGTACTTGTCCACGTCGAACAGGCTGACCTTGCGCCCGGCCATGTCCAGCACCGCATTGCTGCCGAGCGCCACGCCCTGGCGGGCATTGGCTTCGAACCGGCCGGACGCCAGCGCCACCCGGCTGTCGATCACAACGCGTTCGGCCGTGATGGACAACTCCGCACCCAACGCATCGCTGCCCGCGGTTGCCGCAGCACCGCGCAACTGCACCGTACCGCCATTGCGGATTGCCAGCTGCGCGCCCGCACTGCCGGTCAGCAGCGGGGTAACGATATCCAGCGCGCCGCCGCTGAACTGCCAGCCGCTGCCTGCCACGTAATCGCCCTGCCACTGGAAGACATCCAGACTGCCCTTGCCGGAGAACAACATGCGATCCGATGCTGCCAGGGTAACGCCGGCGAAGCCGAGCACCTGGCGATCCGCGGCCACCGACGAACTGGGCCGGGTAAAGGGCGCACGCCCCAGCTCCAGCGCCCTTGCATTGATTTCCAGCTGCCCTTGGCCAAGCCGGCCCACCATCGCCTCGCCGGCCGGCTGGGTCTGCTCTCCGCCGGGCAATGTGGTGCCGGCCAGCGTACCGTCCCAGACCAGCGTATCGGCGAAGATGCGCGCGCGATCGGTCGCGGTTCCGTAACCGTGAATGGCCGGTGCGCCCAGCACCAGGCTGCGCAGGCTGCTGCGGCCGGTTGCGCCCTCACGGGTATCCAGGTCCACGCTGCCGAACACGTTGATGGCATCGCGCGCGGTCAGGTTGAGGGCTTCCAGCGCCGGCGCGCCGGTAGCGGTGTTTCCGCGCAGCAATCGCTGCAACACCTCCTGGTTCATGGTCATGCCGACCGGCAGGCCGCCGGCCGCCGCTGCCGCCGCAATGGCCTCGGCGCTGCCGAGATTGAGCGCCGACATGCCCAGGCCGAGCTGGCGCGTGCCGTAGCTCACCGCGTCGCCAATGTTCAGGGCGCCGTCGGTGACCACGTTGATGCTGCCTGCCGACAGCAACCGGGTCTGGCCGCTGCAGTCCACCACGCATCCGCCGATGTCGATCGCCACCGGACCTGCAGCGCCTCCGCCCTGTGCACTGAGCGCCGTCAGGCGCTGGTTGGACACGGCAAGCAGGCCGCCCGACACCAGGTAGGGCGCCGTGGGCTGCGCAACACGCGACGGATCGGCCCCGGTCAAGGTATCGATCGAAGCGCCCTGCTCCACCAGGATTCCCTTGCCTCCGAACGCGGCCGACAGCAGCACTTCCTGCGCCGTCAGGGTGACGCCGTTGCGCACCACGATGTGCCGCGCGCTGCCTTCCAGCGAATAGGTCGTCGCGTCACGTCGCAGCACGCCGCCAATCAGCATCGTTTCCGGGCGGAACGCATTGAGCGCGGAGTCGAAGATGGTTGCACCGCTGCCGCTGCCGGCGCTGTCGCCTTCGGTGGCAATCACCAGCACCGCGCCATCGGAGGTGCGCAGGTTGACCGAAAGCGTGCCGCCGCGCCCGTCATTGCTGCCGGCGTTGAAATGGGACAGGCCCTGGAAGATCGCGGCCGGCACGGCCGAACGTCCTGCGCCGTCGCCAAACACCAGGTTGAGGTTGCCGGCGTCGGTCGGCCGCCAGCGCAGCGCTTCGCCACGCCGCTCGGCCACGCCCTGCACGAACGCGCTGTAGGAGGTCTCGTTGTAGCTGGCATGGCGGCGCACCACCTCCGCTGGCGTCAGCACCAGATCGGTGAGCAGCGGTGAGACACCACCGCCCAGGCTCTGCGCCTGGTGTCCACTGACGCGCCAGGAGCCAGTGCCGGTCGCCACTGGCTGGCGGCTGCCGACGGCGCTTTCGGCGCCAACTTCGACGCGGAATGCGCCCTTCTGCAGGGCGTAGCTGGCCGGCAGCAACGTGTAGGTTCCCGCCGGAAGGCCGGGAACGCCGGCGGTTATGACGATCTGTTGGCCAACGCGCGGATCGGCACTGCCGTCAGCGGTGCCCAGCGGCGCCTGCGTGACCGAGTGTCCCGGCATGATCGCGTAGACCGCATTGTCACTGCCGCTGAAGCGGTAGCGCGGGTTCGCATCCGCCAGCGCATGCCGCAGGATGTCCACCGAGCCACCGCGCCCTGCCACGAACGCGGCACCGGACAGCTCGCCTCCGCCGGACACATCCAGCACGCTGCCCGCCGCGCCACTGAAGGCATTGGCCACGATGTCGATACCGATTGGGATGCTGATCGAGCCGGGGCCCAGTACATCGAAGTCGGCACCGTTGCGGCGCCAGCTCACACCGTCCACGGTGCCGCCAAAGGGCAGCGCCAGCCCGGCGCCACTGATGGAGGTCACGCTGCCGGCAAGCAGATCGACACGGCTGGCACGATTCGAGTTGAACTCGTTGCCGCCCAGCTGCACGCGGCCCCACGGCGCCTGCACCGTGCCGCCCTGCACCACCGTTGCCGCCACCAGCTCCAGGCTGCCGAACGCAGAATCCGGTGCCGGTTGCGCGCCGCCCGCAATGCCATGGATGCGCAGCACGGCGTCGGGGTTCTGCCAGGACGGCACGCCCGAGGGACCGATGTCGGGAACGCCGGCCACGATGCGTCCCTGGGCCCTGGCCGCAGGGTACAGGCGTGCGGCGCTGATATCGATCGAACCCGGGCTTGCCAGCGTAGAGATTCGTGAAGTGCTGGCGACTGGCGCCAGCATGCGGATGTCGCCGCTGCTGCGCAGCCCGACCTGATCAAAGCCGGCCAGCCAGGTGACGTCGCGCAGGTCGATCAGATCGGCGTCCACCTCCAGGCGATGCTGCCGGCCGGTATCGAACGGTGCCTCCAGCGGGCGCAGCGTGCCTTCCCCGGCCGGCTGCCACCAGCGCCCCTGCGCAAGGCGGACATACGGCGCGGCCAGTTGCAGGCGGCTGCCCGCGCTGTTGCCCGGGACGAAGCCGAGGTATCGCTCGTTCACGCCTTGCAGGCGCAGGCTCTGGTCCATGCGCAGATTGACATCTCCCTGGGCGCGGATATCGCCGAACAGGGCCAGATGATCGAAACCACCGGCCTCGACTTGCTCCACCGACAGTGCCGCATGGCCGTATTCAAGGCGTGCAGGCAGGCTCGCCGTCTGCGCGGCGTGCTGGGTCAGCGAGATCACCCGCGGCGCCAGCACCTCCTTACCGTCTGCCGTTCTGCCGTAGGTGCCGCCACCGAAGGCAACACCAAGGGTGCCACCGCGCGCACCGTCGCCGCCCGCCGCTGCATCCAGTTCGCCGTGCAGGTACAGGGCATTGCCCGCACGCAGCACGATGCTGCCGCCATCGCTGTCGACCCGGGTACGCCCGCTGCCATCGATATCGAGCAGCGCCGAAGCACCGGACGCATCCAGCCGTGCACCGCGCTCCACCACCACGAAGGTATCGGGCGGCAGGTGGCGCACGTTGTCCTGGTCCTCCCAGTCCAGCGCCCCCCCGATCTCGATGGTTCCGCCCTTGCGCACCTGCCCGCGCAACGTCCTGCGCGCGTCGAGCAGGGAAACGGTGTCGCCGCTCACGTCAAGCAGTGCGCCATCGGTGATCGTCCACTGGCGCTCGCGGCGTGCATCGCCGCGTACGCCCGACGGATCGAATGCCTCGTCCAGGCGGATGCGCCCGCCGGCCGCCTTCAGACTACCGGCCACAGTCAGGTTGCCGGCGCTGAACAGTTCGATCGACTGGCCCGGGTCGACCTCGATCCTGGCCCCCTTGCCAACGCGCAGGTCGGCCGTGGACAACAGATGCCCGGCGCGCAGTGTCAGGCTGGCGCCGCCACGCTGCGACACGCGTCCGCTGGCTGGATCGGCCTCATACAACGATGGCGTCCAGGCCTGCACACCCTGCTCGCGGGCCAGTGCCTGCTGTGCGCCCTCGGCCAGCCGCAGCGCCGGTCGTTCCACCTGCAGCTGGGTACCCTCTTCAACCGTCAAGCCGTTGTGACCGGCGATGTCATAGCCGGCAAAGCCACTCTTGAACAGCGCTTCCTGCAAGTGCAGCGACGACGCCGATGCGTCCGTGCCAGGCGCGCCGATGGCCACCGCACCGCCTGTTGCCAAAGTGAAGTTGCCGCTGCCATTGCCGAGCGCGCTGAAGCGTGCGTCCTTGCCGATACGCAGCCGGCCACTGCCGTCGGTGGCGACCTCGGTGCTGGCCGCGAGCAGGCTGACGCTGCCCCCCTTGCCCACGCGCCCCTTGCCATTGGCATCGATGACACCACCGGCATCCACCGAAATCCGTGCACCCTCGCCCACGTTGATGTCGTGGCTGCCGTTGAAGCGCAGCTGTCCACCGTCGATCCACGCCTGTGCCGGACCGCCTTCCGGCGCGGCAAGCGCATTGCTCCAGCCGCCGCCAAGATCGATCCGCGCGCCCGCCGCAACATCGAGCGCGCCGCGCCCGGAGGACAGCAGGGCCGTCGGCCTGCCGAGCACCAGAAGCAGGTTGCCGGCCTCCACCTGGCCGCCGGCAATCTGCACCGTTCCGCCGAGGCTGACGCGGCTTGCGGCAAGGCCAAGCCGGCCGCCCTCCTGCAACCTGAGCGTGCCGTCCAGATCGATGCGGCCGGCCGAAGCGAGGTCCACCTGCCCCCAACGCTGGGCGCTCAGGACCTCACTGTCCAACCACACGGTATTGCGCTGTGCTTCCCCGACCGGCGCCTGCAGCGTCCACGGCCGGGTGTCGGCCTGGAGCTCTCCGATGCGGACCTGCGAATCGAACACTGCACTGCGCCCGGTGTTGTCGAAACGCCCAAGCCAAAGCTGGGCGTTGCGGGCCGCCGCCGTCTGCGCCTGCGCGTACCCGTCCTGTCCCTGGTCTGGGCGGCGCGTCTGCTGCACGCCCTGGAAGGCCACCGTATCCACCTTGCCCTGCAGGACGGCCGTGGGCGCCGAGATCAACAGGCGGCCGGCGTCGCGTCCCACGGTGTAGCCATTGTCGAAGCGCTGGCCAGGGGCAACCAGTGGATTGCGGAAGGATTCGGTGACCCCCCAACGCTCCTGCTTCAGTTCGTAGCCCTGGTACAGACCGTCGTACAGCATCTCCGCCGGCGCATCGTCAAGCCGGTACAACTGGCCATCGCGCCCACGCAGCCAGCTCTGCTGGACCACGCCCGACTGCACATCCAGGCTGCCACCGGCCAGATTGATGCGCGAACCGGCGTGGCTGACCACTTCCTTGCCTGCCAGCTGGACGGTGCCGCCCTGCGCCGCCCATTCGCTGATCGAATGCCCCTGATTGTCCAGGTAGCCACCCACTTCCAGCAGGCCGCCGCCGGCATACCAGCGCGTACCTTCATAGCCACCGGTACCGGCGGCAACTTCGATCAACTGGCGGCGGTCGATCCACACCTCGCTGCTGATCAGCTTGCCGCTGTCACGGTTGTCCGGCGAATCGCGCAGCTCGTTGCCCTGCACCTTCACCTTGACGTTGTTGCTCTCCATCGCCACCTGCACGCCCACCGCACCGGAGACGTCCACGCGCGCGCCATCATCCAGGTAGCTGCGCCGGCTGGCGTCGGCGATCACCTGGCCGCCGGTGGCCACCGCCAGCGAGCCGGCCTGGAAGTTCACATCGCCGCCGGAGACGACTTCGATGCGTGATTGCTCCCGGCGGTCCTGCAGCCGCGAGAGATTGTCGAAGGTGCCACTGTTGCTGGCGCCACGAAGCTTGTCCTGCTCGGTCGATTCCTTGATGAGGGCGTCGCGCTGGCTGTCAAGCGCGGTGCTCTTGCCATCATCTTCGATCAGCACTGCCGTCGTCGAACCCGTGGCCAGCGTCACGCTGCCCTTGCTGTCGGAGGACGAACTCAGCAGATGCACGGTGCCGCGCTGGTTCAACGTCGTTGTGGCCACCGCCACGCCGGCCTGTTCGACCGTGCGGCCGGCAAGAGTGACGTCGCCCTCGCGCGCCTGGATCAGACCGCTGTTGCGAACGCTGCCGGCCGTGCTGTCGGTGACGAAGCGCGGCGCGATCTCATTGCCCCGCGTGGTCGAAGCCGTGTTCTGCGCCGTACCCGCGCCACGGCGGATCACGAAGCTGTCGCCGGCCGCCAGCTGGGTCTGGCCCCTCCGGGTTTCGATCTG
Organism: Stenotrophomonas sp. 1278; assembly: GCF_029892765.1. NCBI lineage: Bacteria > Pseudomonadati > Pseudomonadota > Gammaproteobacteria > Lysobacterales > Lysobacteraceae > Stenotrophomonas > Stenotrophomonas sp. 1278. The sequence continues at coordinate 99,515 of NZ_JARXWD010000001.1, read as the reverse complement.
GCCCGCATTCTCCACGCTGTGGCCGGCCAGCAGCACATAGCCACCGCCGCGCGTTGCGCTGGTGGGCTCATGCGTGGTGATGCGCGCACCACGTTCAACCATGATCTTGCCCGCCGCATCGGTCAGGGCGGACGTGTTCGCATCAACGCTGTACAGACCGTTGTCACGGAACTGCGCGTCGCTGATACGTGCTGCAGCAGCAACCAGGTTGCGGACGTTGACCTGGCTGTTGTTGCCGAACACCACGCCGTTGCGGTTGGCAACGAACACCGTGCCATTGGCCTTCAGCTGGCCGAGAATCTGACTGGGCCTTGCGGCCGGATCATTGACCCGGTTCAACACGGCCCAGTCAGCGTTCTGCAGGAAATTCAGCGTGGTGTTGCCACCGATGTTGAAGGTTTCCCAGTTCAGGATCGCCTGGTCGGCGGTCTGCTCGATGCTGACCTGCACCCGGCCGTCGGCGCCCTGCGACTGGGTCGCTTCGCGGGCATTGATCCAGCCACGGGTCAGCGGATTCTCGTCCACCTTCAGGCCATCCTTACCCAGCCCATCGGCCACCACGAAGCCCGCCTCGCGTCGCGCCTGCCGGGCCTGCTCCTGCATGCGCTGCTGCAATGCGATGGCCTGCGCGGCCGTGCCGAGGTTGTCGATCGACTGCTGCAGCTTCTGTCGCGCCGCATCCTGCTGTTGTGCAGGCAGCTGGAACTGGATCGGCGCGCCATTGGGCATACGGCCACTCTGCGCTGCCGCACCTTGGGCGGCGCCGCGGTCGGCGAACCAGCCGGGGCTGAAGGCCTGCTGCGCCTGGCTGGCAGGAGCGACCACGCTGCCCAGCGCCACGGCCACGGCCCAGGCCATCGGGTGGCTGCGCCAGAGGGAGGCGGAGAAACGGGCGGCGGGCGAATGCGGGTGCGACATCGGGGACCTCGTCAACCTGATGGGCCGCGTCGGCCGCGGCGAGTACGAAGGGGGCCTGCGTAACGCATGCCCTGCACCTGATAGACGGTGGCCGCGGCGTGAAGACGACAGCTCAGCGCGGATGCGGTGCCACCACGAAGGAAAGCGCCGGCATTTCGGCCGGCGCTTCGATCAGCAGGTGTTGCCTTGCAGACAGTTACAGCGGACGGCCGATGCTGGCGCAGGTGCTCGGGTTGTTCACGGCGCCAGCATTGCTGGCAGTCGCGAAGCGGGCACGGACCGCATCACGCCAGGCCTTGGTCAGCGGGATGAACTTGTGCGCGCGGATGGCCGCATCGTTCGGGCCCTGCTCGACGCCGGCGACCACGACACTGCCGTAATGGCGGGTCAGGAAGCCACGCACGTTGGCGCCGACAGTGGCGTTCTTGTAGCACTGGCCGAACACGAAGTTGGTGTAGCCAGCGATCGGGTAGCCCGCGCTCGGGTTGCCGAACACCGGCACCCAGTTGGCGGGATTTTCAGCAGCGGCGCCGGTCGGCGGCGCAGCGGTTTCCAGGGTCGCCTGCACGCTCACTTCATCCGGCGAGAAGGACTTGACCTTGGCCACCTTGGTGGCATCGGTCAGGCTCGGGATGACGTCCGGGCCAACGTAGCCGATGCGGCCGTCAACGGCGTACACCGCGTTGTACAGCGAGGTGCCACCGGTGGCCGGCGCGGCGATGAAGTTCGACGGCACGGTGGTGAACAGGTTGGCGAAGGTCGACTGCACCGAGAACGCCGGCACGCCGTTGGTCAGCTTCAGGGTGGTGCCGGAGACGTCCGCCGGCTGGCAGGCGCTGGTCAGGAAGCGGGCCAGCAGCTCGCTGGTACCGCTGCTCTCGCCACGGTAGACAACCTGCAGGGCACCGGTACGGCCCGAACCAGCCAGCTGGCTCCAGTCATTGATCTTGCCGGAGAAGATGCCGCAGATCTGGGTGACCGACAGATCAACCGCCGAACCGGCCTTGTTGAACGGGATGGTGACCGAGGTGGCGACCGACGGGATCTGGACCAGCGCGCCGAAGCGGTTGGCATCGCCAGCCACGTTGTAGGTGCTGTTGTAGGTGCTCAGCTCGGTGCTGCTCAGCACCGAATCGCTGCCGGCGAAATGCACGGTACCGGTGGTCGAGAACAGCGCCGAGTTGTTTTCCAGGAAGGCCTTCTTGCCGGTGCCCGAACCGGTCACGGCGTAGCTGAAGTTGGCCGGCAGGATGCTGTCGGCCTGGCCCTTGTAGAGGTCGGCCGGCAGCGAAGCGCCGCCGCCGGTGACAGCGGTCTGGGCCGACGCGGCACCAGCAGTGGCGAGCAGCGCGGTAGCAACCAGCGCGGCCAGGGTCTTGTACTTGGTCATGATCTTCTCCTGAAGGGTTTACTGCGAAGGTGAAACACCAAGGGAGGAACGGTCACTACACGCCTGCTGCCGCCGAGGGCCTCCCAGCCCACTCTGCGGCGACAGGGACATGCTGGTCGCCGCCGATGACAGGCCGCTTAAGAAACCTGTGGAAGATCGAAAAAAGGTGTGGAGGATTGTGTGGAGAATCGAAAGCCTGCCGCGCTGCGCGCTCGCCGGGCATGGCCCGTCGCTACCCGTGATGCGCTTCGCGCATCACTGCACCAGCTGGTTCATCTCCATGATCGGCATCAGCACGGCCAGCACGATGGTCAGCACCACGCCCCCCATCACCAGGATCATCGTGGGCTCCAGCAATGCAGTGAGTGCCATCGCGCGGCGTTCAATCTCGCGTGAGATGGTCTGTGCAGCGCGGTCGAGCAACGGTGCCAATGAACCGGTCTTCTCGCCACTGGCCACCAGATGCACCAGGATCGGCGGATACACTTTCTGCACCTTCAGCGCAGCGCCAAGCGAAGTACCTTCGCGCACGCGTGCGGCCACATCATCGGCACAGCGCGCCAGCAGCGCATTGCCCAGTGTCTGTCGTGCGGCGTCCAGTGCGCGCAGCAAGGGCACACCGGCATCAAGCAGGATCGCCAGTGTCGATGCGAAGCGTGCGCTGTTCACGCCCAGCACGAAGCGCCCCACCATCGGTACGCGCAGCAGCAGGGTGTCCCAGCGCAGGCGAAGATCCGGCCGCCGCAGTGCCAGCCGCCAGCCCACCACCAGCGCGCCGATGCCCAATCCCGTCCATATGCCCCATGCGCGTACGAACGCACTGGCCACCAGCATCACCTGGGTCAGCATCGGCAGCGTCTGCCGCGCCTGCACGAACGCAGTCACTACTTGGGGAACCACGTAGCTGAGCAGGAAGATCACGATCGCCACCGACACCAGGCTGATTGCCGCCGGGTAGATGAACGCCGTCAGCACCTTCGCCTGCAGCGCGTTGCGCTCTTCGATGTAGTCGGCCAGGCGCTCCATTACCCGCGCCAGATCGCCGGAATCCTCGCCCGCACCCACCAGGGCACGATAGATCGCGGGAAAGTCGCGCGGCCGAGCCGCCAGCGCCACGGTCAACCGTTGGCCGGCGCGCACATCGGCACGCACCGCAGTGAGTGCCTGCGCAATGTGCGGGCGTTCGGCCTGCTCGATCACCGCGCTCAACGCGCTTTCCAGCGGCAGGCTGGCGGCCAGCAGGCTGGCAAGTTGCCGCGTGGCCCAGGCCAGTTCGCTGGCCGACAGCCTGCGCGCGCCCCAGCCACTGCCGGCATTGCGTGCGGCTGATACCTGTACCGGTGTCATCCCACGCCCGCGCAGTTGCTGGCGCACGCCGCGCGCGTTGTCGGCGTCCAGCTGTCCCTTCTCGATGCGCCCCTGCGCGTTGGCGGCCTGGTAGTCGAACAGTGCCATGCGCGCCTCAGTCGTCGCCGGTCACGCGCAGGATCTCCTCCAGCGTAGTCACCCCGCTGTCGACCCAGCGCTGCCCGTCCTGGCGCAGGGTGCGCATGCCGGCGCGCCGCGCGGCCTCGCGCAGCGCAGGTTCGCCCTGCCCTTCATGGATCAGTGCCCGCACGCGCTCATCCACCACGAACAGTTCGTGGATACCGGTGCGCCCGCGGTAGCCGCTGTTCGCACAGGCGGGGCAGCCTACGGCCCGCCACACGGTGCGGCCCTCGGCATCCACTTCGGCACGCCGACACTGCAGGCACAGCCTGCGCACCAGCCGCTGCGCCAGCACGCCACGCAACGATGAGGCGAGCAGGAAAGGTTCCACGCCCATGTCCGCCAGTCGGGTCACCGCCGAAATCGCATCGTTGGTATGCAGCGATGCCAGCACGCCGTGACCGGTCAGCGACGACTGCACCGCGATCTGCGCCGTCTCCAGGTCACGGATCTCGCCGATCATGATGGTGTCCGGATCCTGGCGCAGGATCGCGCGCAATGCCGTGCCGAAGCTCATGCCGATGCGCGCGTTGACCTGGATCTGGCCGATGCCGGCGAAGTCGTACTCCACCGGGTCTTCCACCGTGAGGATGTTGCTGGTGCTGCTGTCGAGCTGCCCCAGTGCCGCATACAGCGATGTGGTCTTGCCGCTGCCGGTCGGCCCGGTCACCAGCGCGATGCCATGCGGCTGGCGGATCAACCCGGTGAAGGTGGCCAGCGTATCGTCGGCCATGCCGAGGCGTTGCAGCTGCAGCCGCCCGGCATCCTTTTCCAGCAGGCGCAGCACCGCCCGTTCGCCGTGCCCGGTGGGCACGGTGGAGACGCGGATATCCAGCGGCCGGCCACCCACGCGGATCGCAATGCGCCCATCCTGCGGCAGGCGCTTCTCGGCGATATCCAGGTGGGCCATGATCTTGATGCGCGAGACCAGCGCCGCGTGCAACGCACGTCGTGGCTGCACCATGTCACGCAGGGTGCCATCGACGCGGTAGCGCACCACCGAATGGGTTTCGAAAGGTTCGATGTGCAGATCGCTTGCACCGTCACGCGCGGCCTGTGCCAGCAGGGCGTTGATCATGCGGATCACCGGCGCGTCGTCCTGTGCATCCAGCAGATCGGTCACCTCGGGCATGTCCTGCATCAGCCTGTCGAGATCGACTTCACTTTCGGCCGCGCCGACCAGTGCAGCGGCATCGCCACCGTCACGATACTGCTCGCCCAACCGCTGCTGCCAGGCCGCCGCATCCAGCACCTGGAACGGCAGCGGCCCGTGCCGGCGGCGCAGTTCGGCCACCGCCCAGGCGGCGGTCTCGGCAGTTCCCAGCAGGACCGGCGCGCCGCCTGCTTCGGCCAGCATCACGCCGTGGCTGCGCACCCAGGCATACGGCAGCGCTGGCGGCGGCGTGGCCATGCTCATGGGCCGATGACCAGTTCCGGGGTGTAGCCCAGCCCGCGCAGCTGCTGCAGCGCCGGGTCGAGCGTGGCCGGGTCGCGTGCCACCCGCACCCGCAGTCGCTGTCCAGTTTCGCCCGGCGTGGTTTCGGCATAGGCCTGCAGGCCAAGCGCGCGCACCTGTGCCACGGCCTGCGTGGCACGCGCTGCATCCAGCCCCTGCGCGAACTGCACCACCTGCACAGTGCCCTCGCTGGCCGGATACAACGCCGCAAGGCTGCCGTTCTGCGGCGGCTGGCCCTGGCCATCACGTGCATTGCCCTGGCCCAGCACCGACAGATCCTGCGGCGGCAGCTGCGGTGCCGACAGTGCCGGCAACGCCCAGCTCTGTACCGGCTGTGCAGCGGCCTGGGCGTTGCGCATGTAGTCGTAGCGGTCGCGGGTCAGGCGCTGTCCGGCGGCCGGGTCGCGCACCACGTGCGGGCGCAGGAACACCATCAGGTTGGTCTTGGCCCGCTTGCGCGTATCGCTGCGGAACAGCGCGCCCAGCACCGGGATCTTCCCCAGCCCCGGCACGGCATCGCGGCCATGGCTGACGCTGTCTTCCAGCAGGCCGCCCAGCACCATGATCTGGCCGTCATCGAGCAGCACGCTGGTGTCCAGCGCGCGCTTGTTGGTGATGATGCCGGCGCTGCCCGAGCTCTGCGCATCGATGCTGCTGACTTCCTGGTAGATGTCCAGCTTCACCGTGCCGCCCTCGGAAATCTGCGGGCGCACCCGCAGCTTCAGGCCCACGTCCTCGCGTTCGATGGTCTGGAACGGGTTGTTGCTGCCACCACCGCCATCGGTCACATAGCGGCCACTGACGAAGGGCACGGTCTGCCCGACCATGATGCTGGCGGCCTCGTTGTCCAGCGTCATCAGGTTCGGCGTGGAGAGGATGTTGGCGCCGCCTTTGCTCTGCAGTGCGTTGGCCAGCGCCTTCATGTTGAGGATCTGGCCCACGCCCGGCAGGTTGATCGTGCCGTCGATCACGCCGATGTTCAGCCCGTCTTTCGGCAACACGTCGAGCGTGGTGCGCGCGGTGGTGTTCAGCCCACTGCCGCCGGTGGTGCCGCCGAAGTGGGTGCCACCGAAGGTGCGGCCGTTGCCCAGCATCCATTGCACGCCCAGCTCGGCGGCGTCGGTCTGGTTGACCTCCACGATCAGGCTCTCCACCAGAACCTGCGCCCGACGCTGGTCCAGCTGGTCGATCACCCGCCGCAGGTTGCGGTACACCGGCTCCGGGGCAGAGATCAGCAAGGTGTTGGTGGCGATGTCGGCCTGCACCGAAATGCCGTTCTGGCTGAAGCCGGTGCTGCCGCCATCGATCGGTTCGCGACGGCCGGGATCAAGCCGCGGCGATTCCAGCGCATTGCCTTTGTTCTTGCCCTGTGCAGGCTGCGGCGGCGGGCTGGCGCTGCGGCTGGTCTCGCCCGGCAATGCAGTGATGCCGTCGCTGCTGCCCATTGCCGGCGCATCGCTCTGCCCTGCCACCACGCCCCGCAGCACCCCGGCCAGCTGGGTGGCCTGGGCGTTGCGCAGGTACACCACATGCAGGTTGCCGGACTCGTCCTGGGCCTTGTCCAGCTTCTCCACCAGCTGCCGCGCCAGGCGCGTGCGGCCCGGGCTGCTGGAACGCAGCAGCACGCTGTTGCTGCGCGGGTCGGCCATCACCACCACCTTCTGCGCCGGCTCCGCGCCCTGCGCATCCAGCAGCGGTGCGACCATCGCCGCCACGTCCACGGCAATGCCCTGCTGCAGCTTCACCACATCGGTGTCCATGCCGGCCGGCGTATCCACGCTGGCGATGACCCGCGCGATGCGCTCCAGGTTGTCGGCGTAGTCGGTGATGACCAGCGTGTTGTTGCCGGGGTTCGCGGTGATCGGATTGTCCGCGGTGATCATCGGCCGCAGCACCGCCACCAGCGCCGCGGCACTCTCGTAGCGCAGGGCAAACGTGCGCGTGGCTATCTCGCCGCCCGCACCACCGGCACCAACGCGGCCGCCCAGCAGCTTGGCATCGGCCTGCGGCACCACCCGGCTGACGCCCCCGCTTTCAACCACGGCAAAACCGCGCATGCGCAATGCACCCAGCAGCAGCTGGTAAGCCTGCACACGGCTGACCGGCCCATCGGAGACCACGGTCATCTTGCCGCTCACCCGGGGGTCGACCAGGAACTGGCGGCCGGTGAAGCGTGCCGCCATGCGCAGCACCCCACCGATGTCGGTGTCCACCAGGTTCAGCTGCACCGGTTCGCCATTGGCGTCCTGCGCCTGCACCGGCGCCGGAAGATGGGCCAGGCCCACCACCAGTGCCAATGCCGCGCTGCAGCCCAGGCTGCGCATCGCCTTCATGGATGGCCACCGCCCTGGGCGGCCATCACGATGTTTCCGGAAATCCGTGCCGCCGGCATGTTCGCGTCCCCTGTCCGTTGCAGTTGCAGTTGCTGCAGTTCGATGGCCGGGTCGGCCAGCAGAGGCAGCAGCCAGTTCCAGAGCGCATCGGCGGGCACACTGCGTACCTGCAGGTGCCAGCGCCCGTCGCGCGTTTCGATATGCAGGCTGCCGGCCAGGCCGGCAGCGGTGATCTGTTGGCGCAGGCCTGCAAGTGTCGGCCGCCGGCCTTGTGCCTGCTGCTGTTGTTCACGGGTGCGCAGCAGCGGTGCAAGTGCTGCCGCCTGCGCCTGCAGCCGTGGTAGCTCAGCCTGCCAATGGCTGCGCTGCTTAAGCAGCGGCTGCAGCCAGCCCAGCCACAGTGCGGCCGCCGCTATCGCCGCAGCCATCAACAGCAGCATCGCGCGCTCGCGCGCCGCCAGCCGCTGCCAACGCTGCGACAGTCCGCGCACGAAGCCCGCCGGCCGTAGTTCCGCTGTGGTCACGGCGCAGTCCCGCTGCTGATCCGCAAGCGGCCACCGGCTTCGTGCGCAAGCTGCAGCCCCTGTGCCTGCATCGCCTGTTGCCAGCGCTCCAGCCGTTGCGCGTCCTCGGCCAACACCTGCGCGTCAGCGTCCAGTTCCAAGTCCAGCTGGCCCGGTTGATAGCGCAGGCTGCGAACCTGGCCAGCCAACTCGGGGATGGCCTGCAGCACGCCGGCAACCTGCTGCTGCACGGCAGGAAGTGCCCGTGGCGCTGCCGGCGCCGCCAGTGCCCGCCGCGCCTGCACCACCGGATCGACCACATCGTGGATCTCGGGGAAGTGCGTGCTGAACTGCCGCGCCAAGTCATGCTGCAGGGCTTCACCCTCGCTGTGCCAGCGCGACACCTGCAGTTGCAGGCCCAGCGCAGCTAGCACCGCGGCCGCCAGCGCAAGACCGATGGCCACGCGTGGCGCACCTGCACCCGAGGCCGGCAACGGCAGTGACCAGCCAGGCAGCGGACCGCTGCACTGCACCGCCTGCGTCAGCACGCTGGCCGGCAGACGCTCGGCCCAAGCGGGCGGCACGGCATCGATCCACTGCACTGCCTGCACGCCGGCCTGCTGCAAGCGCACGGCCAGTACCTGCATCACCGAGGCCAGGTCACGCCCACCGCACCACTGCACGAAGCCACGATCACGGCCACAGCGGACCAGTACCTGCTCACCACACAGCTGCAGGGTGGCCTGCCCGACCGCCCACGGCAGCAGCAAGGGCGTTGGGTGCAGCGCCTGCAACTGCAGTCCGCACTCCTGCAGCTGCTGCTGTACGCGCGCAATCGCCTGCAGGCCAAGCCACGCCACCGCCACCGTGCCATCGGCCGCCTGGGTGCCATGTCCCAGCGCCACCTCCTGCAGATCATCCAGCAGCATCGCTTCCACTTCACCCTGCAGGGCCGCCTGCAGGCGTCGCCCGGACAGCGGCGGCAGCTGCAGCTCAAGCAGGATCAGGTCCTGCGGGTCAAGGCTCGCATGCACCCTCGTCTGCGGAAAGCGCTGGCCCAGCGTCGACAGAGGGTCGCTGCCCGTGGCCAGCACGCGGTCCTTGTGCAGCTGCGCCCACTCCACCGCGCTGTCCCCATCCAATCGTTCCAGCGCCGGCAGGCGCACTCTCAGCTGCAGGCTCATGCACCGATCCTTGTCCATACCCGTTGCACACGCACGCTGTCGTCACGGTACTCGCGCCAGATCAATGCGCGGAAATCCACCGATGCGCCGTCTGCCTGTACCTGCCCTACCGCCAGGAACCACTCGCTGTGGATACCCAGCGGCATCAGCGCCATCTGTTCGTTGCTCAGCTGCAGCCGGTTGGCGATGTCACCGCGGTTGAGCAACCAGTGGCCACGATCACGCTCGCCCAGCAGCGCCTGCAGGCGCCCGGCTTCCACCCCGGGTGCAACCGCCTGCAGTACGGCGATGTCACCTGTATTGGCGTTGACCAGGGTCTGCGCTGGCAGCACCACCGTACGCCGCGCCAGTGCCTGTATCGCCACCGGATCGGCGCCTGCCAGCACCTGCTCGATCAGCGACTCACGCGGCAACGGTGCACGCGCCTGCCGATCGCCATCGCGCAGGCGCGACTGGACCTGCGTTGCGGCGCTGGCACAGGCCGCGCGGGGCAGCCCCTGCCCCACACACAGCGAAGTGAACGCACGCAGTGCCTCTGCGGCAGGCTGGCCGTCAGCCAGCAGCGTGCGCAGGTTGAACCTCGACTGCGCGTCCACCAGCTGCAGGTGCACCGGCAGTGGCGCCTGCAGCTGCACCGGCCGCGCCCAACGTCCACTGCCAACGGTAGTCAACTGCTCGCGCGCGTCCTCACGCAACTGCTGCGCCGCGCGTTCCAGCGTGACGTCCACCGCCATGCGTACCTGCATGCGCAGCTGGTCGCTGCGTACCGCACGCAGCTGTGCCGACTGGCGGGTCAGCAGCGCAGTGGCGATCACCGCCACCAGTGCCACCACCAGCATCGCCACGATCACCGCCATGCCCTGCTGGCGGGCAAACGCACCTGGAATGTTCCGGCGTGCCATTGTCCGGCCTCACAGCTGCCAGGAGCCGATGTCCGCATTGCCGGCCTCACCGCCGGGCTTGCTGTCGGCCCCCAGCGAGAACACGTCGATATCGCCGTGCGTGCCGGGGTTCTGGTACTGGTAGGGGTGCCCCCACGGGTCATCCGGCAGGCGGTCGAGGTACGGCGTGACCGGCATCGCGCCGCTGCCCTGCGGCGGTTTCAGCAGCGCCTGCAGCCCCTGCCCGGCACTGGGATAACGGCCATTGTCCAGCCGGTACAGCTTCATGGCCTGCATCAGTGCGGCGATGTCCTGGCGTGCCGCCACCACGCGGGCCTGGTCGGGGCGATCCATCAGCCGGGGCACGATCAGTGCAGCCAGAATGCCGATGATGACCACCACCACCATGATCTCGATCAGGCTGAAGCCCTGCTGCCGAGCCCTGCGACCACCCATCTGCATTGCCATTGTTCCGCCCTCATCATCCTGGAAGAGACCGCCGCCCCATGGTCAGCGGCGCATGTGTCAGTACGATAAACATCCTGCGGAAATCGGCCGTTCCTGCAGCCGATCACCCACACGGCGCGCATTCCCCACGCAGGCAGCGTCCAGCAGCGACGACGGAACGCGCGCAAGCGTTTCCTCCACGCAGTGCTGCAGCAGTGGCGCGGCACACGCCTGCAGCAGGCGCATGCACTGCAGGGGAGACCAGGCCATGCCATGATCGAAGCCGATGAATTGCCGGTACACCTGGTGATAGCGAAGATCGTCGTGCAGGCGCTGCACGCTGCCAGGGGCGCACAGCGCGATCAGCAGCACCGCACGCTGCACCATGCGCACCTCCGCGCTCTCCTGCGCAAGCGTGGCCAAGGCCGCTTCAGGCCACGGCTGCAGGCATGCGTCCAGCGCCTGCCGCAGCAGCATCAACGGATGGCCGCTGACATCCAGCGCTGACCACCTTGCCGCATCGGCCCAGGCATCGCTGGACAGCATCCACACCCACGGCTGCCCATAGCGCTGCACATTCACTGGGACGTGCCGCGCCTGCTCCAACGACTGGCTCAGGTGGCGGTCCAGCTCCAGCATGCTGATCCTGCGACTGTCGTTCATCGGCGTCGCCTGCGCTCTGCGACGCGGGAGCGTCGTACTCTGCAGAAGACGTCAGCAAGGCAACCGAAGCGACAGCACGAATGCAATGTTGAGCAGTGCGTGGCAGCATCGCGGGAATGTCACCGCAACGTCATCCGCCTGCAGGCTTGCAGGTCCAGGCGCGGCGCCTCTCCGCCACACCGCCGGGCCAGCACGGCAACGTCGCTGCGCTGCGCGAATGCCGCCAGCGCGTGCATCGCGTCCGCGTCATCCAGCAGCGCCGCCGTCGTCGCCTGCAGCAGTGGCAGCTGCCATCCCTCCATCTGTGCATCGCTGGCGGCCACGAACCAGTGCCACAACCGGTGGTAGCGCACGTGATCGTGAAGTGCCGCCAGACCCTCGATGCCGTGCATGGCCATCAGCAACAAGGCACGTGCCAGTGCAGCGGCAGGCAGCATTCCCGATTCCGAAAGTGGCAGCGCCTGCCGCTGCAACCGCAGCAGCATCGCCAACGGATGGTCCTGTGGCTCGAACTCCAGCAGCACCGCCTGCTGCCGCCACTGCGTGTCGGACACCACGCATACCCACGGCGCGCCATAGCGGTGCACCATCAGCGGCCGCCGCTGGGTGGTTTCCAGCAGCGCCGACAGATTGCGGCGCAGATCCAACACACCGATGGTCTCGTTGCGCATCCTTGGCCTCTCATGCATGCATCGGGCGTGCGCGTCGCGCGCAGCCAGGGTCTTACCCCAAGACGGCAATTCCACCGGGAAAGCGACGCAGGCCGAGTGACAGCGTCTGCCCGAGCTGCTCCAGTGCGGCATCCGGATCATCAATGCGGAAGCGACCACTGACCGGCGCCCGCGCCAATGCGGATTCGCCCAGCAGCACCTTGCCGCGCCGGTAGCGGTTGATCTCGGCCACCACCTCACGCAGTGGCGCGCGGCGGAACACCAGCATGCCTTCGGTCCACGCGCTGACTTCGGCCGCCACGGCTTCGGCCACCACGCCACTGAGGCGCTCGTCATACACCGTCTGCTGGCCGGCCTGCAGCTGCAGGCGACCTTGCGGATGCTCGATGCGCACGCTGCCGTGCAGGCAGGTCACGCGCACCTGGCCATCGGTGTTGCGCACATCCAGGCGTGCTGCGCCCTCGTCGGCCACCAGGCAACCCGGCCCGGCGAACAGCGCCAGGCGCGCTCCCGCCGCGGCCTCGATCGCCGCCTGTCCCTGCACCAGTTCGAAGCCTTCCCCCTGGGCATCACTGCGCCGGCGCAGGCTGCTCTGCGTATCCAGTTCGATCTTCAGGTGCGGCGTCGGCGCAATCTGCAGCCGCTCGCCGGTACCGGTATGGAAATCGGCGGTCATCGCCGTCACCGAAGGCCACAGGCCCAGCGGTGGGTGCAGCGCGGCCACCACGGCCAGGCTCGCCGGCGCTGCCACAGCCGCACCCAGGAATGCACGCCGGCTCCAGCGTTGTGCCGGGGTTGCCGCTTGCGGCTGTCGTGCGGCGGCAGGCAACTGCTCACCGGCCAGGCGTACCTGCTCCCATTGCCGTTTCGCGCGCGCAAAGGCGTGCCGATGGCCGGGATCAGCCTCGCACCATTGGCGGAATTTCCTGGCATCGGCCGCCGTGGCTTCGCCCGAGGTCAACCGTACCACCCACGCGTGGGCCTGGCGCTCCACGGCGTCGAGCGGGCGGTGCGGTTGGTCGTCAGCGTCCATGAGGGCTCTTGCCGTCCCCGCACGCTGCGGGGTTCTGCTCGGCGTCAAAGTGTAGACGGATGCCGTGCCTCAGAACCGCACCTGCCGTCCCTGCCCGCTGCGTTCGGCCAGGTAATCCTGTGCGGCTTTCAGCTCACGCTGCACCAGCCGCAACGACACCCCCAGGTACTCGGCCACATCGCGCTGCTGCAGGCCGTCCACGCGGATCGCCAGCAGTATCCGGCGGCGGCGCTCGGGCATCCGCTGCAGCAGGCCGACCATGTCTTCCAGCGCCATCTCCTGCTCGGCCGCCTGTGCCGGCCCCGGGCCGGGATCGGCCATGTCCATCAACGTATCCACTTCTTCCAGGCTCAGCAGGCGATGGTCGGCGCGCTGGCGGTCGATCACGGTGTTCATCGCCATGCGCAGCAGGTACGCCGCTGGGTTCTGTACCGGGTCCAGGCGATCGCGACGCGTGCTCAGGCGCATCCAGGTGTCCTGCAGCGCGTCGCCGGCCAGCTCTTCCGAGCCCAGCTTGCGCACCAGGCGGCGCTTCAGTTCGTCGTACGCGCCCAGCAGATGGTCCATCAGGTCTACCGCCCCAGCCGTGCTGTTGCTCATGTTCGATTCCTTGACGTCATGGTTGGGGCGGGCGCCGGCCACAGTCGTGGCCCGCGCTGGAAGGACGGATCTGCAGGGTCACCGGCTGCGGCAGCGCGGCAGCATCGGCGCCCAGCCGCAGCGACTGCATCGCCTGCAGAAGACGCGCATCGCGGCGGGGGCTGCCGCTGCCGGCAAGCAGCTCGGGTTCCTGCACCTGGCCGTCGTTGGCAATGCGGAAGCGCAGCGTCGCCGCATAGGCGCCCGGTGCAAGGTCAGGGTCGCCACAGAACGCAGTGCGCAGCCGCTGCTGCAGGTCACCGAAGCGGCGCCGCTGCCCAAGGTCGTTGGCCACACCGGTCGCAGAGGCCTCGGCAGCGGCGCGTGCGGCGCGGCGCAGGACCACGCGCTGCGCGCCGATCAGCTCGGCCTCGACACCCGTATCCTGCAGCACCACCTGCAGCGCCTGCAGTGGCGGCAGGCTGGCCTGCAGCGGATGGCTGCTGCGGCCCGTGCCGAGGTCGCCGGGATACATCACCGACCAGCCGCTGACGACGCTGAAGCGCTCGACCGCCTGTTCCAGCGGCTGCGCGGGAATGTCATAGGCGCGGATGTCGTCCTGTGCGGCGGCAGCGAAGGCGAACAGCAACCCGGCGGCGGCCGCCACCCTCCAACGTCTGATCGCATGCTGTCCATTCAGCCCCCTGACGTAGAACACATGACCCTCGGCAGCGACATCAGCTGCAGCGGCGAAGCGCGGTGCGACCAGGCGGGTCGACCTGCGCACGGCCGGCAAGCGGGTCAAACCGTAGCGGCGTCACGTGTCATTGCGATGACGGCGGCGCGCAGGGGACGCGCCGGGCCGTTCAGACCGGCAGTTCAGTGGTCTGCTTGATCCGCTGCATGGGGATTTCGGTCTTGGTGTTCTGCACCCCGGCGATCCGGTTGAGGTGCTGTATCTGGAACTGCCGGTACGCATCAAGGTCGGCCACCGCCACCCGCAGCAGAAAGTCGCAGTCGCCCGCCATCAGATGGCATTCAAGCACTTCCGGGAAGGACTTGATGCTGTTGATGAAGTGGTTGGTGGTGTCTTCGTCCTGGCCACGCAGCCACACGCGGACGAACACCGTGAACCCACGCCCGATCCTGGCCGCGTTGAGCAGGGCCACGTAGCGATCGATGTAGCCGCCCTCTTCCAGCAGGCGGACCCGGCGCAGGCAGGCGGACGGCGACAGCCCCACCTGTCGCGAAAGCTCCAGGTTCTGCAGGCGACCATCGCGCTGCAGGGCGTCGAGGATGCGGCGATCCAGGTTGTCGAGCTGGTACTGCATGAAATTTCACCCATCAGACTGATGGCCGCATGATATTCCACATTCCGTCGGCTCAATGGCATCAACGCAACCCGATTTCGTGATCGGACCGTTAGCATGGGCCACCCCCACCCGTTGTTGATCCATGGACGCCCGAACCACCCTGCCCCTGCCTGATCCCGCGTGCGACACCGCACCGCGCGCCGAATTCCTGCGCGGCCTGCGCGCCGCCGTGCCGGTGATGATCGGCTTCATTCCTTTCGCCTTGGTGCTCGGTGCCCAGGCCGCCCAGAAGGGCCTGTCGGCGCTGGAAGTGCCGCTGATGACCGGCCTCAACTTTGCCGGTGGGTCTGAATTCGCCGCGGTCGAACTGTGGACTTCGCCGCCACACATCGCGCTGATCGTAGCGATCACCGCACTGGTCAACAGCCGCCATCTGCTGATGGGCGCCAGCCTGGCGCCGTTGCTGCAGCACCTGCCGCGCCGTCGCGTGCTGCCGGCGCTGTTCTTCATGTGCGATGAAAGCTGGGCACTGGGCGTGGCCGATGCGCGCCGTCGGGCACTGGGCTTCAGCCTGTCCTACTACCTCGGCGTGTCGGCCGGCCTGTACACCGTGTGGGTGCTGTGCACCGCGCTCGGCGCGATCGTCGGCCCACTGCTCGGTGACATCCACGCCTACGGCTTCGACATGGCCTTCCCCGCCGTGTTCCTGGTGCTACTGCGTGGCATGTGGCAAGGCATGCGCGCCGCCCGGCCATGGCTGGTCAGCCTGGTGGTGGCAGCGGGCACCTACCTGCTGGTGCCCGGCGCCTGGTACGTCGCCAGCGGCGCGCTGGCCGGTCTGGCCGCTGCGTGGCTGCTGGCCGAGGACGCCGCATGATCTTCAACGGCCTGATCCACTGGACCTCGGTGCTGACCATCATCCTGATGGCCGCCGCCACCTATCTCACCCGCATCATCGGTTTCCTCGCGCTGCGCAACCGCACCCTGAGCAAGCGCGCGGTGACGGTGATGGAAGCCGCCCCGGGCTGCGTGCTGATCTCGGTGATCGCCCCGGATTTCGTGGCCGACAAGCCGGCCGATCTGGCCGCACTGGCGATCACGTTGCTTGCGGCCACGCGGCTGTCGATGCTGCCGACCGTGCTGATCGGCGTGGTATCGGCGGGTGTGCTGCGGTATGTGATGGGGTGAGCGCCAGAGGACAACCGGCGCCGACCGTCGACTTCCCTATGCAACACGTCTGATTGTGCGTGCGCCGGGGCGTCTGCAAGGATGCATCCACCGCCTTGGAAGGGTGATCTCCTGCAGATGGAATCCTGGTTGCGGCACGCCACGGGCGCAGCAGCGCTGCTGCTCTGCGCCAGTGCGTGCAATACCCTCGATATTCCCCCGCGCGATAGTGTCGGCGCGGACGGAGCGTTTGCCACGCGCCTGCGCGGAGCGCCCTCGCAGCTTAGCGTTGGCACCGCATCGGTACTGCGCGGCCAGGAGAGTTCCGAGCAGACGACGCACTCGCACACTTGCCAACGGGAAACAATCGAAGTGATGGTGCGCTGGGTCGAACCCAGCCTATCCACTGACCAGGCAGTGAATCTATGCACTGCCGCCGCGCACGCCGCGAGACAACCGCTCCGTGCCGCAGGCCTGAACGATACACCGGTCCGCTACCAGGTCACGATCGTCAGCGACGGCGGCGGCATCTGGCAACAACCTGCCAGGCCAGTCCGACCAGAACTGGTGGTGGCGTTCTGGTTTCCCGCTGGCGACGACGCTGCTGCACTGCGTGCGCGCGTAATCTCCACCACCGCGCACGAGTTCCACCATATCGCCACCGCGATGGCAGGCCAGCGCCGATGGGGAGCGCACCGGGAACCGGAGGCCTACCTCGCCGGGGCATGCGCGCTGCTGGCGATTGAAGGTGAGCTTCGGCGCGAGCAGCTACCTGGCCGCCATGATCCCCGCGCTGACAGCCTGCTGCCGGCGGCTGCACAGCGCTCTGGAAATGCAGGCAACACGATGGGCCAGTCGTTGCAGGCATTCTTCAGCGGGGATCGTATCCAACGCGATGACGAAGAAGGGCGCGCCTTGCTACGACACTGCCACCACACCATCGGGTTCCCCGCCATCGCCCGCTAGCGCCGCCCCTCCCTGCGACAGCCGGTCGCAGCCCCCTCCGGGCACACGCTTGACCTATATCAATCCGCCCCATGCCACGGGCGCGTATCTCTATGCAGGAACCCAATACGCCGGCGTCACCGGCATCCAAAGGACCTGCGATGAGCTACACCCCCGACAACGCCCAGCTGCTCAACGCCATGCAGAACGTGATGGTGATCTCCACCACCGACCTGCAGGGCAACATCACCTATGCCAACGACCTGTTCTGCACGCTCACCGGGTTCGCGCGCGAGGAACTGATCGGCCAGCCGCACAGCATCGTCCGCCATCCGGACGTACCCAAGGCCGTTTACAAGGACATGTGGGACACCATCAAGGCCGGCAAGACCTGGACCGGCATCGTCCCCAACCTTGGCAAGGGCGGCGTGCTCTACGTGGTCGACACCACCGTGCAGCCACTGTTCGACGCCGACGGCAACATCACCTCGTACATCAGCATCCGCCGCGTGGTGAACGACCTGATGCAGAACTACGACCTTGTCGAGTTCAGCAAGGAAAAGTTCGACGACTTCTACGAGGCTGCGTGAACGCCATCCCCACACGCAGGCCCATCAGCCGGCTGCTGGTGGGTTTCGCCTCCGAGTCGGGCAACGCCCGCGCCCTGGCCCAACGCCTGGGTGCGGACCCGGAACTGCAGCCGCATGGACCGCAGGTCCTGCCGTTCAATGACATCGATGTGGCCGGCCTCGGCCACGGCGATGTGCTGCTGGCCATCTCCAGCTCGTTCGGCGACGGCGAGCCACCGGCCAATGGCGAGCGCTTCTTCGAGTCGCTGCGACAGGCGCCCGCCCTGCCCGGACTGCGCTACGCGGTGTTCGGCCTGGGGGATACCGGCTACCCCAGCTTCTGCGGTTTCACCAAGGCGCTGGATGCAGCGTTGAGCGATCGTCAGGCGCAGCCACTGCTGCACCGTGTCGACGCCGACCTCGGCTACGAACAGTTCTTCCAGCAGTGGCGGCCGGTGCTGGGCCAGGTACTGGACGGTGATGTGACCGCCGGCCAGGATCTGCGCCTGCAAGTGACGGCCTACGGCGAAGACAACGCGTTCGCCGCCGGCATTGTCGAACGGCGCCGACTGAATCACAGCACCCCCGCCGCCTGGCACCTGCAGCTGGACATCGCGGGCAGCGGCATGGCCTACCGGGCCGGCGACACCCTGCATCTGGTTGCAGAAAACGATCCTGCGCTGCTGCAGGCCCTGGCCAGCTGGTATGGCGATTCCAGCGCCGTCGACGCGCTGCGCGACCGCGAACTGCGCCTGCTCAGCAAGGGCGTACTGCGCGAACTGGCCAGGCTGGGGGGTAGCGACGTACTGAAAAGCCTGCTGAAGATCAGCCAGAAACGCGAACTGGACGCCTACCTGCATGGCCTGGACCTGCTGGACGTGCTGCAGGACCACGCCACCCCGCAGTCGGTTCCGCTGGCGCGATTGCGCGAGCTGCTATCACCCTGCCTGCCGCGCGCCTACTCGATTGCCTCGCATCCGCGCGATGACCAGCTGAGCCTGTGTGTACGCGAAGTGCGCTACACCCTGCGTGGCCGCGAACGCTTCGGCACCGCCACCGGCAGCCTGCTGCACGGCGGCGACACGGCGCGCGTGTACTGCCGCTCCAATCCGGGCTTCCACCTGCCCGAAGGCGGCAACGCACCTCTGCTGCTGGTGGGCACCGGTACCGGCATCGCGCCGCTGATGGGCCTGATGCAGGAACTGCAGGCCACCGGCGATGCACGGGAGGTCCATCTGGTGTTCGGCGAGAAGCACCGCGAGCATGACTTCCTGTACCGCGAGCAGCTGCAGGACTGGCAGGCGCGTGGCGTACTGGCTGGCCTGCACACCGCGTTCTCGCGCGATGGTGCGCAGAAGGTCTATGTGCAGCATGTGCTGCAGCAGCAGGCCACGCAGATGCGGGAAGTGCTGGCCCGTGGCGGCCACATCTACCTGTGTGGCAACAAGAGCCACCTGGAAGGTGCGATACGCGAAGCCATCGACGCGATCGGCGGCGAAGGCCATTGGGATGCCCTGCGCGGTGAGGGCCGCACCCACTGCGAGCTGTATTGAACCGTCCCTCGGGTAGAGCCGGCCGCTGGCCGGCTGCTGTTGGCGCTACGACGCTGCCGGCCAGCGGCCGGCACTACCCGCGTGGATATACGGCGCGCCAGGATATGGCTCGCCATGACCGCCGCGCATCAACCACCGACGATGCGCCCGTCCACCACGCGCGCCACCCGCTGGCCGAACACCGCCACATCCTGATTTGAACCGTCCCTCGGGTAGAGCCGGCCGCTGGCCGGCTGCTCTTCGCACTACGACGCTGCCGGCCAGCGGCCGGCACTACCTGCGTGGATACACGGCGCGCCAGGATATGGCCCGGTACGACCGCCGCGCGTCATCCACCGACGATGCGCCCGTCCACCACACGCGCCACCTGCTGGCCGAACACGGCCACATCCTGCGGATCGTGGCTGATCAGCAGCAGCGGAATACCGGTTTCATCCAGCACGGTTTCCAGCTCCTGGCGCAGGTGCTGGCGCAGGTCGTGGTCGAGCGCTGCGAACGGTTCGTCCAGCAGCAACGCCTGTGGCCGCGTCACCAGTGCACGCGCCAACGCCGTGCGCTGGCGCTGTCCGCCCGATACCTGCGACGGCAGCAGATCCGCCACGTGCTCGATCCGGAATGCCTGCAGCCACTGCTCCACTGCCTCGATACGGGTGCCGCGCGGTGGATTCAACCAGCCCCGCTGCAGCCCGAACGCCACGTTCTGGCGCACGCTCAGGTGCGGAAACAGCGCGTAGTCCTGGAACACATATCCCAGGCGACGACGCTGCGGTGGCAGATCGACCCCCGCTCCCGCATCGAACAGTGTCTGCCCGTGCAGGCGCACATGACCATGCTCCGGGCGCAGCAGGCCGGCCACCGCTTTCAGCGTCAGGCTCTTGCCGGCACCGGAAGGCCCGAACAGCACCACCTGCCGCTGCGTGCACTGCAGTGCAACGTCCAGCTCGAACGTCTGGCCGGACGCCTGCAATCGCCGCTGCACCTGCAGGTCAAGCCACATCGCGCAGCTCCCGACGGCGCCCGCCCACCAGCCGCGCGGCCAGCAGCAGGATCACGATGCACACCACCGACGTCAGGATCACCAGCGCATTGGCCTTGCCATCCTGCCCTGCCTGCACCGCTTCATAGATGGCGATCGACAAGGTCTGCGTGCGGCCCGGAATGCTGCCGGCCACCATCAGCGTGGCGCCGAACTCACCCATCGCCCGTGCGAACGCCAGCAGCAGGCCCGCCAGAATCCCGCGCCATGCCAGCGGCAGGGTGATGCGGAAGAACACCGCCGCTTCGGACACACCCAGCGTGCGCGCGGCCTGCTCCAACTGACCGTCCACTTCCTCGAATGCAGCGCGTGCTGGCTTGAACACCAGCGGAAACGACGCCACCGCAGCAGCGATCACCGCCGCCTGCCAGGTAAACACCAGGTTGATGCCGAACCACGACTGCAACCAGGCGCCGATCGGGCCATTGCGCCCGATCAGCACCAGCAGGTAATAGCCCAGCACCGTCGGCGGCAGCACCATCGGCAGGGTCAGTATCGAATCCAGCAGTTCCCGACCGGGAAAGCGCCGTCGCGCCAGCAGCGCGCCAAGTGCCACGCCGGCAACAAGATTGATCGCCGTGGCCCAGCCGGCCACCTTCAACGACAATCCCAGTGCGCTCCAGTTCAGGTCCATCCGTCAGGGCTTGCCGAACCCGTGCTTGTGCAGGATCGCCTGGCCCTGCGCCGAGCGCACGAACGCCGCGAAGCGCCTGGCTTCCACCGGCTGCGTGCTGGCCTGCACCACCGCCAGCGGATAGGCGATGCGTCCGGCGACCGGAACCTGGAACGCGCGCCGCACGCGATCAGGCATTGCCTGCGCGTCGGTGGCGTAGACAAAGCCCGCATCCACCTCGCCCCGCGCAACGTAATCCAGCGACTGCCGCACGTTCTGCGTACTGATCACCTTGCCCTGCACGGCCGGCCACAGCTTGGCGGCCTGCAACGCCCCCTGCGCGTAGCGGCCCACCGGTACGCTGTCCGGGTTGCCCAGTGCGATGCGCTGCACGCCGGCACCCGCCAGATCGGCCAGTGCGCGCGGCGGCGCCTTCGCCTGCGGTGGCACGACCACCCACAACGCGTTCACCGCGAAGACCTCACGCGTACCGGCCGCCAGCAGCTTCTGCTGCGCAGCCTGGTCCATCGTTGCCTCATCGGCCGAAGCGAACACATCCACCGGTGCGCCGCGCGCGATCTGCTGCAGCAGTACGCCGGAAGCGGCAAAGTTGAAGTCGACCCTGCTGCCCGGGTTCGCCTTCTCATAGGCTGCGCCCAGCTCGCGGAAGCTTTCGGTAAGACTGGATGCCGCCGACACCGTAAGTTCGGCCGACCACGCTGGCAGCGCAGCCACCATCCCCAGCAACAACACGCCCAGCGTCTTCATATCGGCTCCTTGGCCGTGTTCAATCCGGTTCGGAATCCCTGGCCACGGCCAGCGCCGCCAGCCGCTCGGGTTGCAGCAGCAGCATCTCACGTTGGTTGACTGCAATCACACCCTCATCGCTCAGCCGCCGCAGCACCCGGCTGACCGTCTCCGGCGCCATCCGCAGATAGTTGGCGATCTCGGTGCGGGCCATGGTCAGGTTGAAGCGGGTCGCGGAAAAACCACGCCGCGCATAACGCGCCGACATATCCAGCAGGAACGCCGCCATCCGCTCCTCGGTGCGGTGGTTGGCCGCCAGCGTGGCGACTTTGCCGATCTCCGCGCTGAGCAGGCTGAACAGCTTGGCCTGCAGCCCCGGCATGCGGGTGGCCAGCAGGCTCAGCTTGGGGAACGAAATGCGGCACAGGTGCACCGTATCCAGTGCCACCGCATTGCAGGGGAAGCGCGAACCGTGAATCGCATTGAGCCCGATTACCTCGCCCGGCAGAGCAAAACCCAGCACCTGCTCGTTGCCCTGGCTGTCGTCGACGAAGGTCTTGACCATGCCTGCGCGCACAGCGGCGATGGAATCGAAGGCCTCACCCGCACGGAAGATGTATTCCCCCGCATGGAACGGCCCCACGTGGTCTACCAGCACATGCAGTTCGCCCAGCGCCGTCTTGTCATAGCCCTGCGACATGCAAGCATCGGAGAAGGCACAAGTGCTGCAGAAATGCAGCGCGTCGCCATCATCGGCGGCGGCAGGATTCGGCGTGGCCCGGCCGGGGCGCGGCTGAGGGGACGGAATCGAAGACATCACGGCAACGCTCGAACGGAAGCCTCCATCATACGGCACGGCCCCATCACCTTCCGTGCACTGCACGGGTCACGCCGCAGGTGACGTGCCGCGCCGGCCTGCGCCGCGCTGGCGCACGCTGTCGCGCACATCCACATCGAACTGCAGTTGCAGCGTGGTGCCGTCGTCCAGATACAGCGCAAAGGCCAGGCCATCACGGCACGGCAGGCGCCCGGCAAGGTCCTCCACCGAACCGCGTGGCAGCACCAGGCGGCAATCGGTGCCACTGTCGAGCAGCACAGCGCTTTCACCGCCATGCAGCGAAACGGCCGTGCCCCAACCGCCGCTGCCACCGAACCGGGTCAGGTTCTCCACCGTTTCACCGGCCAGCAGCCGGGCCAGTTCGGCCTCGTCCAGGCGCAGCCGCATGGTCTGTTCCTGCAACTGCACCTTCATGAGGCAACG
Source organism: Stenotrophomonas sp. 1278 (assembly GCF_029892765.1). Taxonomy (NCBI): domain Bacteria; kingdom Pseudomonadati; phylum Pseudomonadota; class Gammaproteobacteria; order Lysobacterales; family Lysobacteraceae; genus Stenotrophomonas; species Stenotrophomonas sp. 1278. The sequence goes on along the minus strand of NZ_JARXWD010000001.1, from coordinate 76,765 downwards.
TCCTCCCATTGGGTGGGCGTATTGCAGTTGACCAGGGCGCCTTCATCGGCATGGGCCAGGCGCAGGGTCTGCGCGTCCAGCCGGTGTTGCAGGGCCTGCAGGGAGCGCGGGCCGAGGGGATCGTGGATCATGTTTTCGAGGATCGTGCGGCTTTCATTGCCCACATTAAACAGCATCGGAAGCGGATGCCCGTCAAAGATCGTGCAAGCGCCGCTGTGCCGGTCACGCAGCTGCTGCAATAGCTCCGGTGTCAACCGGGGTGTATCCACCGGCACCACCCAGGCAGGGCCATCGGGCATCTGCATCGCCACGCTGTACAGGCCACCCAGTGGCCCGCAGCGCGTGATCTGGTCCGGCACGCCGCCGAACGCCGGATAGCGTCCGCTCACCCAGACCCGGTCTGCCCCGGCCAGCCGCAAGGTGCCGCGCATGTGCTCCAGCAGGGTGCGCCCCTGCCAGGGCAGCATCGCCTTGTCGCGGCCCATCCGGCTGGACAGGCCGCCGGCCAGCACGATGCCGGCAATGGGCGTTTTCACGCGGGAAACCCGACCACGCCATACGTGGCCGCTCCCGTCGGGCGCGAGGGGAAGGCGCCATCCACGCATGGAGCAACCGTGCAGGTACGCCTCAGTAGAGCCACGCCATGCGTAGCTGCTTCTGCCAAGCGCGAGGGGAAGGCTCCATCCACGCATGGCGTGGATCTACTGGCGTCAGTGGTGCTCATGGGCCGGTTCACTGTCGGCGTGGCACAGCGTGCAGCCTTCGCTCCACTCGCTGTCGCCGTCCTCGTAATGTTCCTGCTTCCAGATCGGGCACTGGTGTTTCACCGCCTCGATCAACTGCCGGCACGCGCGGAACGCTTCATCACGGTGCGGGCTGCCCGCAGCCACCACCACCGCCACATCGCCAATGCCCAAGCGGCCCTTGGCATGCGCCACATACAGCTTCAGCTTCGGCCCGAACGTCGCTTCGATCTCCGCCGCGAAGCGCTGGATCTCGTTCAGCACCAGCGGTTCGAACAGGTCATAGGTGATGCCGGTCACCGGCCGCCCCACATTGAAGTCGCGCACCTTGCCGATGAACACATCGATGCCGCCGAATGCCGGGTCGGACACTGCCGCGATGCCTTCGACCGGGTCGATGGCGCGCTGCGCACGGTCCACCACCTTTGCCGTCACGTTGCTGCTCATGGCTCAGCCCCCGCTCACCGGCGGCAGGATCGCCACCTTGCCATCGGCAGGCAGCGCCTCGTGGTCACGCAGCACGCGCTGCTGGTCGGCAAAGGCCGAATAGTCCAGCAACCCGGCGCGGAAACCGGGAAAGCGCACCGGCAACAGCTGTCGTAGCGCCTGGCGCAGGTCGGCCACGGTGCCACCGGCCACCTCCAGCGCAATCTCGCGGCTGTCATCCAGATCGGAAAACGCACCGAACAACTGCAGATTCACCTGTTTCATCATGACTCCTGGGTTGCCAGCTGCAGCGGGTCCTGATGGCCCCAGCCCTGCACGCGCACCGGTGTGCCGGCCGCGACGAGGTCACCCTCGCCCTCCAGCACCACCCAGGCGTTGGCCTGCAGCATGGATTTCAAACGGAACGATTCCTGCCCAGACAGCACGCGCGCGCTCAAGCGCCCCTGCGCGTCCACGTCCACCCGCGCACGCGCGTGGAAGCGCAGGCCCGGCGGCTTGCGCACATCGGCCTGCAACGGCAGCTGCAGCAGCGGCTCTGCGGCCAGGCCCAGCAGGCGACGCAGCACCGGTTCAACGAAGAAACGCTGCCCCACCGCCGCCGACACCGGGTTGCCCGGCAGGCCGAAATACAGCGCTCCATCGGGCAGCACTGCAAACAGCAGCGGCTTGCCCGGGCGGATCGCCACCTTGTGGAACACGATGCGGGCGCCGCGGGCGCGCAGCGCATTGGGAATGAAGTCGTAGCGGCCGGCCGACACCGCGCCGGTGCTGATCAGCACCTTCGCACCCGCAGCCAGCGCGTCGTCCAGCACCGCATCGAAGGCAGGCACGTCATCGCCTACCGTGCCCTGCCACACCACCTCGGCACCGGCGGCCTGCAGGCGGCCGATCAGGTAGGGCCGGTTGCTGTCACGGATCTGTCCGGAGTCCAGCGCCTGCGCCGCTTCGGTCACCAGCTCCTTGCCAGTGGCAATGACAGCGACCTTCGGCCGTGCCACCACCGCCACCTCGGCCACGCCGATGGCGTGCAGCAGAGTGCGTGCATTGATGTCCAGCGCCTGCCCTGCCTGCAGCACGCGCTCGCCTTCTTCCACGTCCTGTCCGCGCAGGCGCACGTGCTGGCCAGGTTTCACCCCGCTCTTCAACGCAATGCGGGTCGGGCGACCCTGCTCGCTGGCAAGGATCTCCACGTTCTCGATCGGCACCACCGTATCCAGCCCAACCGGCATGCGCGCGCCAGTCATGATTTCCCATGCACCGTCGCCGCCCTCGGTACCGGCGTCGCCCGCCGCCTGCCAGCCCTGCACCACAAATTCGGTATCGCTTTCGAACGGCGTGCCATTGGCGCGCAACGCGAAGCCGTCCATCGCCGAGTTGTCGAACGGCGGCAACGACTGCCCGCTGATGATGTCCGTGGCCAGGATGCGTCCACCCGCCTCATGCAGCGGCAAGTGTTCGGCCGGCAGCGGCGTGGCGGCTTCCATCAGGTGCTGCAGCGCTTCGCTGTAGGCAATCATGCGTGGCCACCGCCATCGACCATCGCCAATGCGTGGCCCAGCACCGGCGCCAGAATGTCCAGGCATTGCGCGGCCGCACGCGGGCTGCCCGGCAGCGCAAACACCAGCATGTCATCCAGCTGCACCACCTCTGCCCGGCTCAGCCAGGCCATCGGCGTGTGCTGCGCACTCAACGCGCGCACCATCTGCGCCAAGCCGTGCACCGGTCGCGCATTCAACGAACGCAGCGCCTCCGGGGTCAAGTCGCGCGGGCCAAGCCCGGTGCCGCCGGTACACAGGCACAAGCGCACGCCCTCGCCCGCCAGCGCACGCAGGCGGCCCACCAGCGGCTCGATGCCATCGGGCAATACCTCGGCAGCCACCACCTCGCCACCGAGCGTCTGCAGCCCGCTCACCAGCTTCGGGCCGGACTCGTCGGCATAGCTACCCTCACTGGCGCGATCGCTCAGGGTGATCACCGCGCAGGCCGCACCGTTCAGGCCCTTCGGCGGGCGCGGCCTGAAGCGCTCGCGCTCACCCTCATCGATGCCGTCGGGATGCAGCCACAGGCCGCGCTTGCCGCCCTCCTTGAACAACAGGCGGATGCCCTCGATGCGCAGCGCCGGCTCCACCGGCTTGCTCAGGTCGTACAGGGTCAGCAGTGCCGCGTTGACGCCGGCCAGTGCTTCCATCTCCACCCCCGTGCGGGCCTCGCTGGCGCACTCGCACCACACGCGTATCGCCTGCCGCTCCGGCACCGGTGCGCAATACACCTGCACCAGTTCCAGCGGCAACGGGTGGCACAGCGGCATCAGCATCGAGGCCATCTTGGCGCCCTGCAGCCCAGCAATCTCGGCCATCACCAGCGCATCGCCCTTTGGCAACCGGCGCTCGACAATCAGCGGGTAGGCCACTGGCCCGGCATGCAGCTCGCCCACCGCCACCGCGCGGCGGCGGCTAATACGTTTGTCGCGCACATCGGCCATGTGGAAGGCCGCCTTCAGATCACCCGGCATCGTGTTCCTCATCCTCCAATCGAAGCCAGGTGCGGAATCAATCCGGTCTGGCCCTGGTGCAATCCGTGCCCGGCCGCTTTCAGGCCAAGCTGTGTGGTGATGCGTGCCAGCAGCGCGTCCTGGTCGTCGTCGCTCTGCAGCAGCGGGCGCAGCGGCACGCCGAATTCGCCGAACAGGCACAGCCGCAGATCGCCCTTGGCGGTCACCCGCAGGCGGTTGCAGCCCTTGCAGAAGTCACGCGAGTACGGGGCGATGATGCCCACCGTGCCGCGATGCTGCGGGTGGCTGAACTCGCGCGCCGGGCCGGCATCGGCCGCGCGCGGGCGCTCGTGCCAGCCAGCGGCCAGCAGCTGCTCGATCACCACATCGGCACGCAGATGGTGGCGCTGGAAATAGGCTTCGTTGTCGCCGGTACGCATCAGTTCGATGAAGCGCACGCTGAAAGGACGGTCGCGCAGGAAGTTCATCCACTGCGGCAACTCATCGTCGTTCAGGCCGCGCAGCAGCACCGCGTTGAGCTTGATGGCCGGCAGGCCCAATGCCTGTGCCATCGCCAGCCCCTGCTGGATTTCCGGCAGGCGGTCGTGGCCGGTGATGGTCCTGAAGCGCTCGCGCTGCAGGCTGTCCATGCTTACGTTCAGCGCGGTCAGGCCGGCCCGGTGCCAGCCCGGCAGGCGCCGCGGCAGCAGCGTGCCATTGGTGGTGATGGCCACCTTGCGGATGCCCGGCACGGCCGCCACCGCAGCGATGATTTCGTCCAGATCCCTGCGCAGGCTGGGCTCGCCCCCGGTCAGGCGGATCTTGGTCATCCCCAGCATGGCAAAGGCACGCACCAGGCGCGCGATCTCGTCCACCGCCAGGAAGCGCGGGCGGCCGTCGGCCTGGTAGCCATCGGGCAGGCAATAACTGCAACGGAAGTTGCAGGCCTCGGTCAATGACAGGCGCAGATACGGGAAGCGGCGTCCGAACCCGTCGGTGAGTTGGCTCATGGCTGTTTCACTCCTGAGCCCACCATGCCGCTGGGCGCCTGAACAGGTTGTCGACCCGAGCCCTCAGAGTGCGCCGGAGCGCTGGAAGCGTCAACCCGGAGCTCGACTGCGGTGGCGCTGGAGGGTACGGCCTTCAACCCTGTCGTTTTCGAACCGGCTGCTACGTCTCGCTTCTTCACTCAACCACGACACCTGTCGCAGATTGCCTGGTCGCGGTGGGCCAAGGCGGCAGCCAGCGCTGCCGGTACTTAACAGCGTGGTTCAATGCCGAAAGCGTCTCCAATCGTGAGTTATTTGCAACTTCTCTGATTGGCATTGCACAGCGACGCGGGCTCAGATGGCGTGCCACCGAAAACGGGTGGCCGGGCTTCGAATCCCCGTGATGCTCTATGCGTTGTTTACGCTTGCCAGCCGGCGTCACCTTGCGTGGCGCCGGCTGGCAATCCGTCTGCCGGCTATGGCGGGCGGTGCGTGGGGGCTTGATGCCCGCCGGTGTATGCGTAGAGCTCCGGGATTCGAACCACGTACCGTCCGCCACCTCTATGTGGCGGCTACCGATTGCCTTGCACGGAGCCTCGCCATGAACGGATCTGACCTGCCCCACCTGCACGCCTACAGTGACCCAGCCAATGCCGATGACCTGGCAGAGGCTGTGCCCACTGCGGGTACGAACACCCTGATTGCCAACCTGAAGCGCATCGGCAAAGGCGCCGCCGCCGACGGGCAGCCCTGGCCGGAGCGGCATCAGTTGCCCGGCCGCTGCATGGCGCTGGCCGATGCCGATTGCGCATTGGCCGGCTTGCGGGTGGTGCAGGAGGTACTGCTGGCGGCGGAGCGGACCCGGCAGAACGGCGAGCCCGAGGACTATGTGGGCGACCGGGTGATGGAGGGGCTGATGCTGGCGTGCCTGGCGTTGAGTGCGCAGGCTGTGGGGCGGTTGCAGGTGAGCGAGCAATAGCATCTTTCGATGTCGTCTATGCCCTCTTTTCGGCCCGGCGTTCGCCCACACAAATGCAACGCCCTTCTCATTACTCGCCGTGCGATGGCCGTTCCAGACTGGCGCGCGCGCCCATCATTACCGGCGGCACGACAATACCGGCAAGGGCGATCAGGGCAATTGAATCACCCGCCCTCTCAGAGTTGTGCAGATGGAGACATCGAAAAACCAATGAAGATTGTCAAGAGCGCTTTTGCATTGCTCGTCGCAGCCGGCTTCTACATGGCATCGAGCAAAGCGCACGCGTATGTACTGATAAAAGAAGAGGCAGCCATCAAGCTGATAGACGGCATCCCTGCAATCTGCATCCCATCAAGGTCGTGGGGGTCGTACCAGGTGAGCAGCCTTCTCGTGATGGAGCTCTATGCACACCGCAAAGAGAGGTGGTTGATAACACTCAAGGATGACGCCAGGCCAATGAAACTCAGGCCTGGCAAGTGCATTTCATACGGGTCGATACCCAGGGGCTACCAGCTCGGCCCACACAAAGAAGATGCGCATCATTTCAGTTTTGAAACGAACAAAACCTATCGATTCAGCCTTTACCGGGCTGGCCGATTCATGGCGATATTTCAGACCGGAATCTATGAGACCACATTCTGCTTGAAAGAGGATGCCGACGGCACCGTCAGCATTCAGACCGTCAGCATTCAGAAGGAGTCAGCATGCCCCGGCTCAAGCAGATGAGCCTTCCAATGCCAGCAGCAATCCTCGCCCTGCTGCTTCTGAGCGGCTGCCACCTTACCCGGAATCAAGCACTTTCACCCAAGCCGGAGGCTGGCACAGTCAAAGTGACCATCAAGGTCCCCGAGGAGCTTGCGGCCAGAGACATGCGGGTGATCTACCGCTCGACGAAATGCACCACGACGTATCGGTCCACGCTGGACTGGGAAAAACGTACACGAGACAACTATGCGGGACTTGAGCTTCAGCCTATGCGCCGCCAAGGAACGGATGTTTACGAGGCCACAGTGGCAGTCAATGGCGGCGGCGCGTGCCGCTGGAAACTCAGCAACGTAACCTTTGGAGTCAAGTACGGAGATCCATCTAGATTTGGAGATGATGTGAGGTTTGGCATGGGAGGCAACGTCGTTGTAATGTTTGATGAGACCGATTCCGTGCGTGGAGGCCCCTACACCGAACCCAGCGTCAGCGCCGAAGGCATCCTTTCAGTAAAGCAGGACTATTATCCATGGCTGATGGAATGGTTTATCGGAGGACATCAAAAGTTCATCAACCTGACAACGGATGCAGACATATACATCAAGTATCGCGCACCTAACGCACGCGCCATCCACTTCGAACCCATTTTTCATCCCGGATTTCTGACCCACTCAGTGCAACCCAAGATGAAACGCAAGGGCAGTGAAACCATCTTTTACTATCCCGATGGCAGCAGCAGGCCGGAGCCATATCACGACAAGCCCCGGTTCAAGACGCTTCAGGACATCCGAATGGCGACTGAGGCGAGTGACTGATGAACTGAGCCGTTCGGCTGGTCCCTCCACGAAAGGTCAATCACCATCATGAGGCTGCCCATCCTCTTCGCACTCTGCTTGATACTCATCTCCTGCGATCTGGATCTGGTGATGGACAGCTCCTACGCCACGAAGCAGGAAGCCGTCGACGCCGAGATGATTGCCAAGGGCTGGATTCCCGCGTGGGTGCCCGAGGAGGCGACCGACCTGCGCGAGGTGCACGACCTCGATTCAAACGTGAGCGCGCTTGCCTTCAGCAAACCACGCAGCAAGCAGTTGTTGTTGCCGCCCGGTTGCCGGCCCGTCAACCACAGCGCTACCCAGCCGGCGCTGTTCAATCGAAGCTGGTGGCCGAGTGAGACCGCTCTGAAGCGCGCCTATACCTTCTTCCGTTGCGAGCCCGAATTCGGCAAGTCGATCTTCGTCGCAACAAGCAGCACAGGCAATCGCGTGCTCTTCTGGCGCACGTACGCTCGCTGATGCGCATGCCCACCCTCCCCTTCAACCCGACACTACAGATGCACACTCCAGGAACGGTCCTCACCTCGCTCGCCCTTTGCCTGTTGCCCTGCCTTCCAGCTTGCGCAGAACAAAACACGCCTGCCGATATGGAAGCGATCGAACAGGTGATCGAGTCCTTCCGCACCTCGCTGATCAACAAGGACAAACCGACCTACATGAGCTTGTTCTTTTTGGACAAGCCGGAAGACATCGGCTGGCAGTTCGTGTCCGAGGACCGGCGATTGGCGGACATCCACAGGACCAAGCCTGATGCAATCAAGGCACGCAATATTCCGTCGAACAACTTCATCTCGCTCATCGATGAGGCGGTGGCCACGGCAGAGCCACGGGAGGAGAAGTTCTTCAACACCAAGATCGACACAGACGGCGATGTGGCATCGGTGTCGTTCGACTACAGCTTCCATGCCAACGGCGTGAAGGCAAACTGGGGCCGGGAAATGTGGCAGCTGGTCCGCACCGAGCAGGGCTGGAAGATCTTTTCAGTGATCTATTCGATACGCGACAAACGCAGTTCCGCGGAGAGCTGATACTTCCTTTCAGCCAATCAACGTCAGCCAGTCAACGTCAACCGCCACGCGCGGCAGAATCCTGATTCCGCAGCCGCGCCGCAAAATACCGCGTAGGCGATTGCCCCAGCGCTTTCTTGAACATCGTGATGAACGCCGTCACCGATTCATAGCCCAGGGTTTCAGAAACCCGCTGCACCGCCGCGCCGCCGGCAAGCTCGCGAATCGCAACCAGCAGATGCAGCTGCTGCCGCCAGCGCCCGAACGACAGACCGGTTTCCCGATCAATCAACCGCGTCAACGTGCGCTCGCCCAACGCCAGGCGTTTGGCCCACTCGCTGATGGTGCTCCGGTCGGCCGGATTGGCTGACAGCGCCGCAGCCAGCGCACGGATCTTGGGGTGGTCACTCACCGGCAGGTACAACCGCTCGGCCGGCATCTGCACCAGTTCGTCCAGCAACACTCGCGCCAGGCGATCGGTGTGCCCGCCGCGCGGGTAGTCCTGCGGTGCATCGGCCAGGTGCAGGATCATCTCGCGCACCATCGGCGAGATCGACAGCGTCACGCAGTGCAGTGGCAGGTCGACAACGCCTGGCTCGACGAACAGATAGCACAGGCGGGCGTTGGCGGTGGCCCGGTTGCTGTGCGGCATGCTGCCCGGAATCCACACGCCGCACTGTGGCGGCACGATCCACAACGCATTGGCCACCTCGCAGGTCACCGCGCCATGAAGTGCCAGGATCAGCTGTCCCTTGCGGTGGTCATGCACTGGAATCTCGGCATCGTGGTCGGCCACCTGCAGGCGGCTGGCCACTGCCGGCCGATCCGTCGCGTCCGGGTCCAGATCAAAGCCAGGCAGTGAAATGCGAGTCATTCTCGATGACCGGATTCAGCGATAGACTGACATTCTAGCGAAATTCGGCGGCGGGGCTCGCTGAATACGATGGCGCCATGCACATCCCCGCCCCTACCCGCCCTTGGCTTTCGCGCCCCATCGCGCTGTTGACGTCGCCCGCATTGAAGGTCGACCGCGAAGCGGTGCTGTTCTCGCTCAAATGCCTGCTCGCCGCGATCCTCGGGCTGTATGTCTCGCTGCGCATCGGCCTGACCCGCCCGTTCTGGGTGATCGGCACTGTCTACCTGGTGTCGCAGCCGATGTCCGGCGCGACACTCAGCCGTGGCCTGTTCCGGCTGCTGGGAACGGTCGGCGGTGCGGTTGCTACGGTGCTGCTGGTGCCGCGGTTCGCCAACGCGCCGCTGGTGTTGAGCGTGGTACTGGCCGCCTGGATGGGCCTGTGCCTGTATTTGGCCATGCTCGACCGCACACCGCGTGCGTACGCCTTCCTGCTGGCCGGGTACACCACCAGCCTGATTGGTTTCCCGGCGGTGATGGTGCCCGATGACGTCTTCACCATCGCCGTCACCCGCGTGCAGGAAATCTCCATCGGCATTCTTGCGGCGACGCTGGTCCATGGCCTGCTGTTGCCACGCCGGGTCTCGCCGCGTGTGCACGCGCGCGTGGCATCGATCCTCGCCGATGCGGAGCGCTGGACGCGGGACATGCGCGTTGGCGCAAACGAAACGGTACTGGCTGCGGATCGCTCCAAGGTAGCCGCGGACCTCCTCGACCTGCACACGCTGTCCATCCACCTGCCGTTCGACAGTGTGCACGGCATCGCCCAGGTGCAGATCCTGCGCGCACTGCATGACCGGATGCTCGATGTGCTGATGCTGTCCAGCGCCGTGGACGAATCACTGGCCCAGCTGCGCGCGCAACCCGCCGGCACGGCGCGCACAGCATGGCCGGACCTGCTGCGTGCAGATCTCTGCGCACGTCAGGCCGAACTCGATGCTGCGCATCACGACTGCCGGTTGCTGGAAGAGCAGCTGCACACTGCCCGCCCGGACTGGCGCCGGCATGTACCCGTGCACCTTGCCAGGAAGGCGAACGGTCATGTGCTGCATCGTGACCACCGGATCGCCCTGCGCAGCGCCTTGGGCGCCTTCGTTGGCATCGTACTGGCCTGCGCGCTGTGGATCATTACCGCGTGGTCCGATGGTGCAACCGCCGTCTCCATCATCGGCACGGCCTGCGTGTTGTTCGGGACCACCGAGGCACCTGCCGGGCATGTCATGCGCTATCTGATCGGGTCGACCATCGGCGTGGTCATCGGGCTGTTCTACACACTGGTGATCTTTCCGGGCCTGTCCGATTTCGTCGGCCTGGCCATGGCACTGGCGCCGGCACTGCTGGTGTGTGGCTCGTTCCTCGCCCGCCCGCCGTTCATCATGGGCGCATTGGGGGTAGTGCTCACCTTCCCCCTCATCGCCGGGTTGGGCGCCACCAATGCCACCCACATCGCGGGCGCGCTCAACAGCAGCGTCGCGCTGTTCGTGGGTACGGCGGCGGCGCTGTGCAGCATGTCGCTGTTGCAGACGCTGGACAGCAATCGCAGCCGCGCGCGCCTGCAGGATGTGATCCGGCGGGACATCGCACGCCGCGCCGCCGGGCAGGTGCGAAATGCCAGCGACTGGACAAGCCGCATGGTGGATCGGCTTGCGCTGCTTGCCCCTCGCCTGCGCGGCCATCCGGATGCAGCCCCCACGTTGCGGACGCTGTTTGCGGACATGCGCGCGGCCAGTGCCGTGGCCGAACTTCGCGTAATTGGCGGGGCGTTGAATGATCGCCGCAGCCACGACTGCCTGGCCCAGTTGCTGCACAGCGCGTCGGCCCACTTCCGTATCCGTACCTCCACATGCCGCACAGTGGATACGCCGCTGCTGGAATCACTCGAGCGCACACGCGAGGTGATCATCGCTGGCAGCAACGGCGCATCCAAGCCTGTTCTTGCGCTGCTTTGCGGCCTGCGCCGTGACCTGATCGCTCCGTTGATCGTACATGGGGACTGAGTCGATGTTTTCCGATATCTCCATTGACGGCGTCTTCGTTCCCGGGCTGCTGGCGGTGGCACTCATCGCGCTGGCGCTGTCGATGATGGCCTCGCGGCTATTGGCAAGCCTCGGCCTGTACCGGCTGTTCGCCTATCGCCCGCTGGTGGGCCTTTCGCTGTTCGTGATCCTGGCGGAGCTGCTGATCCAGCTCGCGCCCCTGCTTGAGAACCTGAAATGAAGCACCTGTTGAGTGTCATTGGCCGCTGGAGCGCAACGCTCTGCCTGTTCGCCGTTGCCGTGATCGCGGCCCTGTCCCTGTGGAGCCGTTACGAAACGCAACCCTGGACGCGCGACGGCCGCGTGCGCGCCGATGTGATCCGCGTGGCGTCGGACATGGGCGGGCTGGTAACCCAGGTGCTGGTGCAGGACAACCAGCGGGTGAAAGCCGGGCAGCTGCTGCTGGTGCTGGACCAGCCGCGCTACGCCGCCGCGCTGGACAAGGCCGATGCCGCAGTGAACAGCGCACAGGCCACGCTTGCCCTTGCCCGCCGTGAATCGAAGCGGGACATCGCGCTGGGCAACCTGGTGGCTTCGGAAACGCGGGAGCGCAATGCCGCCAAGGTCGATACCGAAGTGGCCGGTCTTGCACAGGCCCGAGCGGAGCGGCGGGTGGCGCTGCTGAACGTGCAGCGCACCGAAGTGCGCGCCAGCGCCGATGGCATCGTCACCAACCTGGACCTGCACCCGGGCGACTTCCTGCAGCCGGGTGCCCAGGCGCTGGCGCTGATCGACGGCGCCAGCCTCCGGGTCGAAGGCTATTTCGAAGAAACCAAGCTCAACTGCATCAACGAAGGCGATGCCGCTGTCGCCCGCCTGATGGGCGATGGCCGCGACGTGCATGGGCACGTGGAGAGCATCGCCGCCGGCATTGCCGACGATCAGCGCGCGAGCACCCACAACCTGCTGCCATCGGTTGCGTCAACGTATACCTGGGTGCGGCTGGCGCAGCGGATACCGGTGCGCATCCACTTGGACGACGTGGCACCGGATACGCGCCTGATCGTCGGCAGAACCGCCAGCGTGACCATCACTCCGCGCACGCAGGGAGCCTGCAAGTGATCGGCACCGCATCACGCGTAGGCGTGCTCGCCTGTGCGCTGTCGCTGGCCGGATGCGTGTCCGGCCCGGACTACACGCTGCCGGCCAATGCGGTTGCCGCCGCCCCGGCAGCCCGCCGCGCATTCGTATCGAGCCACCAGGCGGCCTACGCACAGGCCGAGCTGCCGGACCACTGGTGGCAGCTGTATGACGATCCACGGCTCGATGCCTATGTCAGCGAAGCACTGCGAGCCAACACCGATCTGCGCGCGGCTGATGCCAACCTGCGCCGCGCCACGGCGATGGTGCTGCAGTACCGGGCCGAGGGCTCGGCAAGCACCGACGCAGATGCATCGGCCACGCTGGCCCATGCCGGGGGATATACCTCACCCACCTCGCCACCGCAGGTGTATGCGCTCGGCATCCACCTGGCCTACCCACTGGATCTGGCAGGTGGCATCCGCCGCGGTATCGAAGCTGCCAGCGCCGATGCAGAGGCTGTCGCTGCAGCACGTGACCAGGTACGGGTGGTGGTCGCCGCCGCCGTCACCCGCGCTTATGTCGGCATCTGTTCGACCAACCTCACCCTGGCGGCGACGCAGCGTGTGCTCGATGCGCAGCGCGCCACGCTGGACGCCACCACGCGCTTGGCGGCCGGCGGGCGCGGAACCGAATTCGACGTCAGCCGGGCGCGCGCGGCGGTCAACCGCAGTGCGGCGGCGGTGCCGCATCTGGTTGCCGAACGGCAGGCGGCCCTGTTCGCGCTGGCGACGCTGATGGGACGCGTACCAGCCGACTATCCGCAGGACGTCGCCAACTGCCAACAACCGCCGCGCCTGCAGCAACCGGTTCCGGTCGGCGATGGTGGCCAGCTGATCCAGCGCCGCCCAGATGTCCGCGCGGCCGAGCGCAGCCTGGCGGCCGCCACCGCGATGATCGGCGTGGAAACGGCAGCCCTGTACCCACAGGTGAGCATCGGCGCGTCCGCCGGCACGGCAGGTTCATTCAAGCAGCTGCTGAGCAGCGACAGCGTCGGCGCGTCCTTCGGACCGCTGCTGTCGTGGCGCTGGCCGAACCGCCGCGCAACCCGGGCGCGGATCGATGCGGCCGGCGCCAACGTCGATGCCACGCTGGCATCGTTCGATGGCATGGTGCTGGACGCGCTGCGGCAGACCGAAACCGCGCTGTCGGCCTACGCGCAGGAGATCGATCGCGAGCACAGCCTTGCCCTCGCCCGCGACGACGCGGCACATGCCAGCGATCAGGCCGGGCAGTTGTACCGGTTCGGCAGGATCGACTTCATCGACGTGCTGTCTGCCGAGGCCGCGCTGGCCGATGCAGAGTCTGCCCTGGCAGCATCGCGCGCGCAGCTGGGGGATCGTCAGGTGGATCTGTTCCTGGCGCTGGGTGGGGGCTGGGCGGCGGCAGGCACAACGCCCGACGCGCTTGATCGCTGAACCGCGCTCAATCGTGAGCGGCTGGCCTGTGAAACCAGCCGCTCCCGCACTGCCATCGATGTTGCGGCCCTGGGCTTACTTCGGCATCAGCACCGAATCGACCACATGCACCACGCCGTTGGACTGCCTCACGTCGGCGGTGGTTACTGCAGACTTGCCGCCTTTGGCGTCGACCACCCAGACCTTGCCATCCTGCAGCTTCACCGTCAGCACTTCACCCTGCACCGTTTTCAGCGTGCTGCTGCCACCGTGGCTGCGCGCTGCTGCGGTCAGCTGGGTGGAGGTGTAGGTGCCCGGTACCACGTGATAGGTCAGGACCTGGGTCAGCGTGGCCTTGTTTTCAGGCTTCAGCAGCGTTTCCACGGTGCCTGCGGGCAGCTTGGCGAACGCCTGGTTGTCGGGAGCAAATACGGTGAACGGACCCTTGCCGCTGAGCGTGTCAACGAGCCCGGCCGCCTTCACCGCAGTCACCAGGGTGCTCAGGTTCTGGGCGGTGGAGGCGTTTTCGACGATGGTCTTGTTCGCGTACATCGGCACGCCACCGACCATCGGGTTGTCGGCGGCAAAGGCGGCCGGGGCAGTTGCGCAGGCAACCGCGACGGTGGCGGCAAGAGTCAGGCGCTGGATCTGGGTACGCATGTTCGTGTCCTCGTTGATAGCCCAACCGGGCTGGGAAATGCGCAGCATTCGCTGCCGTCACTGCACCACCTTGCAGCCATGCGGGAATGCAGGGCATCCGTAGCAGCAGGGAAGAAGCGTTGCGTGCATGAGGGCATACGCCGCAAGCCGATGGCCGGATGCATCGTTTGGCGCTGGGGCAGTGAACGGTTCAACAAGGTGCGTGCCGCGTCGTGAGGATGTTCACGGGATCGTGATGCGCTGAAGAGCGGAGAGTTGCCGCGATCGGCTGTCCAAGCAGAGCGGCGGTGCTTCAGCTTTCGCCGCTGGCCCTGAGCTGGGCACTCAACAGACGTGTCAGGGTCCTGCGTGCCAACCAGCCCTGCAGTTGCTTGGCCTTGATGGTCTTGGCCATGAGGCAGGGCGCGCCTTCCACGGTGTGGTCGATGTGGTAGCAGCGCGAGGCGCCACAGAGCTCGGCCTGGCTGGCGGTCACGATGACCACGGTCACCTCCAGGCTGGTGAAGGCGATATCCGCCTTGATGTCCGGGTTCTCAGTGCCGGCACGGTCGATGAGCGTGCGGAAGCGGCCCAGGTCGCGTTCTCCGCCGCTGCTGAGCGGCCCCACGTTGGTGGCGCGCCGGATGTCCTCCTCCTCTCCGGGGACAGCGTTGTTCCAATGTTCAGTGCGCTCGGGAATGACTGCGCGGACGACCTTGCCGCCCGGCTCGATCAGATCGATGACCACATCCAGCAGATACACCGGCTCCAACCCAAGGTTGGTCACAAAACAGTGCGCATCCAGATGCTTGCCCGCACCGGAGGTGATCAGAATGGATGGCCGTTGCTGGCGGCGGTAGCTGCGCAGGAACACGCTCAGATAGACCACCCAGATCAGCGCCGTTACGCAGGTCATGGCGGCGGTGATCAGAGGTGCAAGGTGAAGCAGATTCTGGAGCATTCCCGATGGTGTCTCACGCAGCTTCGCTGGAGAGAACATCATCGCGATTGCATCGCTCGCGGGCCGTGAAGCCTGCCGTGGCGAAGACGGCACCTCTGCGCGGTTGCCCGCTGGCGTCGGTGCCCGGCTTGGTCGACGCGTCGAACAGTCGTCGTCAGCGGGCAGAAGGAACTGACTGGCCCGGCTGCGCACCGCAGCGGCCGAGCAAAGGCTCGGCGCCGCAATGCGGTACTCGATCAGTTGGCCAGAGCGAAATCCAACCCCGCGCACACCGCCGCCACCTGGGCGTCGTTGCATTCCTGCGGGTTGGTGCGCGGGCTGTCCGGGTACACCTCGGTGGTGGTGGCATACAGCGCATCGGTGAAGCCGGCACATGCGCCAATCGAGCGCGACTCACCCCACACCACGCCCAGCGACTGCAGCGGCATGCCCACCAGATTGCCTTCGGCGTCGGCCGGGGCAATGTGGGTGATCGGCGCCACGGCGGCGATCAGCGCCTTCTGGAATTCGTGCTGCGGGTCTTCGCTGTTGCCGATCACATAGAAGCCATCGGGAATGGTGTCGCGCTCGAAGGGCTTGCCATCGCGGGCGCAGCGGGCCGGGTCGAACTCGTGCAGATCGCTGTCGGTGGTCTCGTGCAGGTCCAGGTGCACCCGGATGTTGGCCTTGCGTTCGGCCACCCAGCGCATCAGCGAGGCGGCTTCCTCGATCAGGCCGGCGTCACGGAAGCTGCGGTTGGGATCGATGGCATTGGGATTCCAGCGCTGGATGCGCTCATAGCCCCACGGGCTCACGCACGGGGCCACGATCAGGTTGAAGCGGCCCAGGTAACGCTCGGCGTGCTGCTCCAGGAACTGCAGGGCGCCATGCACGCCGCTGGTTTCGTAGCCATGCACGCCGCCGGTGACCAGCGCGGTCGGCAGGGCCGGGTTCCAGTCGTGGTTCACCACCGCAAACAGCGGGTAGTGGTCCGGGGCGTAGTCCAGCTGGCCGTACTGCACCACGTCGAAGCGCTCGTCCAGCCGCTCCAGCGCGGTCACCACGTCTTCGTGGTAGCTGCGCTGCCGCTGCTGGCGGGCCCGCCACTGCGCGCGTTCGGCGTCGCCCCAGGGCTGTCCGGGGGTGCCGATCGGGTAGAACTGCGCAACGGTCATCTCAAGCTCCAGAAGTCGGGGTGCGGTGGTACAGCCGACCATTTTAAGCCTTGTGGCCCGATCGGTGCTGCCCCTCGCCCCCGCCTTCATACGGCCGGCCTCATCTGGTTGTAAAATCAACGGTTTTTGGCCCCCACCCCCTTGATGGCGAACGCAGCGCAGCCGGTCGTGGATGGACCGGACTTCCTCCGTCTGCTCGCCCGTCTCAGCGACGGCGCGATGCCGGCCTCCAGTCCCGCCCTGACCGATCGCCTCGGCCAGTGGGTGGACTGGAGCCGTGCCGTGGCCCTTGCCGGGGCGCTGGATGGCCGCCTGGCTGAACCGGCCGAGGCCGCCGAAGCGCTGGATGACCTGCTGGCCGATTGCGCCCAGGCCGAAGCGAGCCTGTTGGCTTCGCTGAGCGAGGATGCCGAGGCCGAGCGCCTGCTGGACCTGGCCGAGGCCGCCGCCGCGCCGAACTTCGCTTCGTTGCGGCAGCGCTACCGGGTGCTGCAGCAGGCCATCCAGACCGCTACCGGCCGCCTGCGCGGCCGCCTGCGCGACCAGCTGGTGCAGGCGTCACCGGAGCTGGCGCGGCTGGCCGAGGTCGATGCGGTGATGGAGCAGACCTTGAGCCCGCGCGAGCACAGCCTGCTTGCCACCGCCCCGGCGGTGCTGGGTGCCCGATTCGAACGCGTGCACGGCCAGCCCGGCTGGCGCGCGTCCTTCCGCCACGACATGCGCACGCTGCTGCTCGCCGAGCTGCAACTGCGCTTCCACCCGATCCAGGGGCTGCTTGCCGCCCTGCGCTCACACTGACCGGAACACCATGTCCAGAACTGTTTTCCACGTCCTTGTCTTCCTTGCTGGCCTGCTGGCCGTGTGCTGGATCGGCGTCGGCTATGTCTCGGTGCACCCGCTGGGTGCAGCCGTGGCAGCGATCATCGCAGCCTGCTACATCGCCGGTGGCGTGGAGCTGTACCGCTACCGGCAGGCCAGCAATGGCCTGCGCGCCGCACTGGCTGACCTTTCGCTGGCCAAGGAAAGCCTGGCACCGTGGCTGGAGCGTGTGCCGCTGGGCCTGCGCAATGCCGTGCGCCTGCGCGTGGAAGGCGAACGCACCGCCCTGCCCTCGCCGGTGCTGACGCCCTATCTGGTAGGCCTGCTGGTGCTGCTGGGCATGCTCGGCACGCTGCTGGGCATGATGGACACCCTGCGCGGCACCGGCCTGGCGCTGCAGAGCGCCACCGACATGGCGGCCATCCGCGGCTCGCTGGCCTCGCCAGTGCAGGGGCTGGCGGTGGCCTTCGGCACGTCCATCGCCGGCGTGGCCAGCTCGGCCATGCTGGGCCTGCTGTCGGCACTGCTGCGCCGCGACCGCCTGCAGGTGGTGCAGCAGCTGGACCGCGCCATCGCCACTGACCTGCATCCGTATTCGCAAGCCTGGCAGCGTGCCGAGTCGCTGCGCCTGCTGCAGTCGCAGTCTGCGGCGCTGCCTACGCTGATCGATCGCCTGCAGGCGATGACCAGCACCTTCGAACAGCACAGCGCGGCCGCCAATGAGCGCCTGCTGGCCGGTCAGGCCGAGTTCCTGACGCAGAGCCAGGCGTTGCAGGAACGCCTGGCCACCTCGCTGCAGCAGTCGCTGCGCGAAGGTGCAGAAGCCAGTGCTGCGGCCATTGGTGGCGCGCTGCAACCGATGGCCGAAACCACCCTGGCCGGCCTGGCCAGCCACGGCCAGGCGCTGCATTCGCGTGTCGAACAGGCCGTGCAGCAGCAGTTGAATGGTCTGGCCGAGGGCTTCGAGCGCAGCCGCGTGGCGACCGAAGCGAGCTGGGCCAAGGTAGTGGCCGAGCAGACCGGCGCGCAGCAGGCGCTGGTTGCCGAACTGCGCCAGCATCTGCAGTCCTTCAGCGAAGGCCAGAGCACGCAGGGTGAAGCCCTGGTGGCACGCATCGGCGAGCGCCTGCAGGCCGATGCCAGTAGCAACGCCGAGGCCTGGCGCGCTGCTGCCGAACAGCAGCATGCATTGAACAGTGAACTGGTCGAGCGCCAGCAGCAGGCGCTGCAGCATGCCAGCAGCCACCTGGATGACCGTGCGCAGGCGCTGCTGCAGGCACTGGATGAGCGCCACGCCGCCGGCCAGTCGCTGCTGCAGGAACACGAGCAACAGCGCTTGCAGGATTGGCAGGCCGCACAGGCCGCCACCGCCACGGCGCATGCCGAACTGCAGGCGGGCCTGGATGCACGCGAACAGCAGCGCCAGCTGCGTTGGGACGCGGTAAGTACCGAGCTGCAGCAGGCGCACGCGGCGTTGCAGGCCCAGCTGCTGGCAGGCGACGAACAGCGCCTGCAGCGCTGGAGCGATGCGTTGCAGAGCGTTTCGGCCGATCTGGCCGAGCGCCTGCAGGCCAATGGCCAGCGCCTTGCCGAACAGCAGCAGCAGGTCTGCGACACGTTGGCACAGACCGCGCAGCAGATCGGCGAGAACGGCCGTGCCCAGGCCAGCGCCACGCTGGCCGAAGTGTCCACCCTGCTGCAGACTGCGGCCGCGGCACCGAAGGCCGCCGCCGAGGTCATCAACGAACTGCGCAGCACCCTGTCCGAAAGCCTGGTGCGCGACAACAAGATGCTGGAAGAACGCGGCCACCTGCTGGCCACCGTGCAGACCCTGCTGGACGCGATCAACCACGCCTCGCACGAGCAGCGCACCGCTGTGGATGCACTGGTCGGAGGCTCGGCCGAACTGCTGGAACGCGTCGGTAGCCGTTTCAGCGACCATATCGCGGCCGAGACCGGCAAGCTCGATGGCATCGCCACGTTGCTCAATGGCAGTGCCGGTGAAGTGGGCCAGCTGGCCGGCACCTTCGGCGCTGCCGTCGAGCAGTTCGGCACCGCTTCGGCGGAGCTCACCGGACGCCTGGAGCAGATTGGCGGTGCGCTGGATGCCTCGCTGGCGCGCAGCGATGAGCAGCTGGCGTACTACGTGGCACAGGCGCGCGAGGTGGTCGACCTCAGCCTGCTGTCGCAGAAGCAGGTGATGGAAGAACTGCAGCAGCTGGCCGCGCGCCGCGGCAAGGCCGGCAGCGCATGAGCGACGAGCTGGAGGTCGACGGCGGCTCACACGCCCCGATCTGGGCGGCATTCGGCGATCTGATGTCGGTGCTGCTGGGCGCGTTCGTGCTGATCCTGGTCGGCGTGGTCGCCGTGCAGCTGGAGTTGTCGCAGCGCCTGGACCAGGAGGTCAAGCAGCGCCAGGCCGAAGCCAAGCGCCTGCAGACGCTGGAACAGGCGCTGGCCGGCCCGCTCGCCGCCGGCCGGGTGACGCTGGTGAATGGCCGCATCGGCATCAGCGGCAGCGTGCTGTTCGCGCTGAACTCCGACCAGCTGCAGCCGGAAGGCCAGGAACTGCTGCGCAGCCTGGCCGCGCCGCTGGCGGCCTATCTCGGCACGCGCGAAGAGATCCTGATGGTCAGCGGTTTCACCGATGACGCACCGGTGCGGGAAGGCAACCGCCGTTTTGCCGACAACTGGGAGCTGTCCGCGCAGCGCTCGCTGACGGTGACCCGTACCCTGATCGCCGACGGCGTACCGGCCGATGCGGTGTTCGCCGCCGCGTTCGGCAGCGAGCAGCCGGTCAGCTCCAATGCCAACGAAGATGGCCGCGCGCGCAACCGCCGTGTGGAGATCGCGCCGATTCCCAAGCCCAAGGCTGCTGCGCCGGGCGAGAAGAACAGCAATGGCAGCTGAGTCCTCGCCTTTGGAGGGATTGCGTGCCCTGGTGCGCGACCTCGACACCGGGTCGCGATCGCTGCTGCACTACCCGCAGGTGCCGATGCTGGACGACGTGCGCCGCGAGTGGTCCGAGCTGCGCAGCGAACTGCAGGTGCGCCGCTCGCTGCGCACCGAAGCCCCGGCGGATGGTGGGCCGCTGAACTCGGCGGTGCTGGTGCAGCGCATGCTGGACACGATGCAGGCGACCAGCCCCGGGTATCTGCGCCACTTCATCGACTATGTCGATACGCTGTCGTGGCTGCAGGCGTTGCAGGATGGCGCCGCCAGCGGCGCTGATGCAGCAAAACCCAAACGCACACGCAAGCCGCGCAACGCGGGTTGATCCCGTCGACGCTGCTACTCCGGTAGATGCCAACCTTGGTTTGCGCCTCTCGACAACACAACGCAGCGGCCCGCAGCGCTGCATGCCAACCAAGGTTGGCATCTACCCGTGGCACGGGGTTCGATGACCATGTCACCAGACAGTCATCTGTCTAGCGCACCATTTTCACGTTGATCGCGCGGCGCCCAAGGCGCCCGTGATCGCATCGCGTGTTTCCCCTTTCATCTGCCTAAGCTCCGCTTCCATGCGGCGGCTCGCGCTTGCCTGAGTGCCCGTTCCATGACCAAGACCCTGTTGGCTGCTGCGCTGTCCCTGGCCCTTGCACCGACCGCGTGGGCGCAGCAGGCGCCGTCTGCCACCGAACTCGATGCGGTTTCAGTCATCGGCAGTGGCGAGGCGCGCCAGGTGCAGCGCATCACCCGCGAGAACCTGGACATCCTGCCGCCGGGTACCAGCCTGCAGAAGACGCTCAACCTGCTGCCCGGCGTCAACGCGCAGTCGGCCGACGCGCTGGGCACCAACGAACAGTCGATGACCCTGAGCCTGCGCGGTTTCAACTCCACCCGCCTGGGCTACACGCTGGACGGCGTGCCGCTGGGCGATGGTGCGTACAACAACTACAACGGCCTGACCATCAACCGTGCGCTGATCAGCGAGAACATGGCGGGCGCCGAACTGGCGGTGGGCATCGGCAGCCTCGGCACGCCGTCCACCAGCAACCTCGGCGGCACCATTTCCTATACCTCCGACCGCCCGGCGCAGGAACTGGGCGGCCGCGTGGTGCAGACCTTCGGCAGCGATGCCAACCGTCGCACCTTCGTGCGCGTGGACAGCGGCGAGTACAACGGATTCTCCGGCTACGTATCGGGCATGAACGCGGTCTCGGACCTGTGGAACGACCAGACGGCGTACAACAAATCCACTACCAAGCAGTTCAACGCGAAGGGCGTGTGGAACTTCGGCAGCGGCCAGATCACAGGTTTCGTCGACACCTCGCGGACCAGCCAGGCGGATTACTTCTACCTGTCCAAGGACGAGATGTCCCGCGGCCTGGGCTGGGACTGGGGCGGCTACGCACCGGACTGGAACAAGGCTGTGGCCAAGGCCTACTGCAACACCGCCAGCCTCACCGCGAAGAAGTGCGACAACAGCGGTCCGGACAAGGACGCCGACGGCGCATTCACCGCCGGGCAGATCCTGCGCGATGACAACCTCTACTACCTGGCCGGTGATTTCTTCCTGGCCGATGGCTTCAGCCTGCGGGCACTGGCCTACCACCACGATGACCGCGGCGAAGGCCACAACTGGAACAGCGGTGCGTGGTCCAACAAAGGCACCGCGCAGGAAATCCCGATCATCTTCCGCAACACCATCTACACCATCGACCGCGATGGCGGCACGCTGTCCTTCGATTGGGAGCTGGGCGCACACCGCCTCGAAGGTGGCCTCTGGTACGAACGCAACACCAGCAGCGCCGAACGCTACCAGACGGCGGTGGACGGTCCAGGCGACCTCAGCGGCATGAACACCCTGCCCTCGGATGTGGGCGTGTTCGCCCAGCGTACGCGCTGGAAGACCCACCAGTTCTTCCTGAAGGACACCTGGCGGCTGCTCGATGACCGCCTGACCCTGGAGTTCGGCGCCAAGAGCCCGCACGCCACCTCCGATGCGCAGGCGCTGCCGGGCGATGCGAAGACACCGATCCTGCCGAGCTCGAACAACCAGTTCGCCACCGGTTCGCTGAAGGCCAGCAGGAATTTTCTGCCCAGCGTGGGTGCCAACTTCCGCCTCAGCGAGCATCACGAAGTGTTCGCCAGCTACGCCGAGAACATCGCCATGTTCCAGGGCGGCTTCAAACTTGGCCCACAGGCGGTCAGCCAGGCCACCTGGAACGCGCAGGGCAACCTGAAGCCGGAAGAATCACGCTCGCTGGAGGCGGGCTATCGCTTCGTCACCGATACGTTGCAGGCATCGGTCGCTGCCTACAGCGTGCGCTTTGACAATCGCCTGCTGCAGTACAACCCCTGCGATTCGAGGCAGCCGGTCGGCCCCACCTGCGGCAACCGTTTCTACAATGTCGGCGGCGTCGACAGCCGCGGTGCTGAACTGACCGTGCTGTGGACACCGAACGAGCACTTCAGCTGGTACACCTCGGCATCCCTGAACCGCTCGACATATGCCTCCAACTACACGCAGGCCGGCGTCGAGCAGCAGATCAAGGGCAAGATCCAGACCGACACGCCCAAGCAGCTGCTGGCCACCGAAATCACCTGGCGCGACAACGGCTGGTTCGCCAGCCTGCGCGGCAAGTACACCGGCGAACGCTTCTACACCTATACCAACGACCAGGGCTTTGGTGGCTTCACCGTGTTCGACCTGGCCGGTGGCTACGATTTCGGTCAGGTTGGCTTCGCCAAGGGCATGCGCCTGTCGCTGAACGTGACCAATGTGGGTGACAAGCGCTACGCCAGCAACCTGGACTCGAGCGTGTTCGCCCCCAGCGACCCGGCCGGCAAGCTGTATGTGTTCCATGCGTCGGCACCGCGCCAGGTGTTCGGTACCATCGACATCCGTTTCTGATCGCCGGCCGAGGAGTCCGTTGATGTCCGTTACTGCCCTGCTGTTGGCCGCGCTCTCGGTCAGCGGCTACAACGCACCGCATGAAGCCCGCGGCGTGCCGCCACGCGCGGTGGACGTGGCCAGCTTCACTTACGTGGACAAGGGATTGGTCGCCGCCGGACGATTGCCGGCCGGCACCGTGGACTTCCTCGGCGATACGCTGGGCTCGTTCTCGTCGTTGGCGGTACAGCCGGGCACGTGGCGGCGTACCGCGCGTGGCTATGAAGGGGTGCTGTGGACCCTGCCCGACCGCGGTCGCAACGATCCGGAAGCCGGCCTGTTCTACGACTACGCCGGTCGCCTGGAGCGCATGCAGCTGCGCATCGACTGGCCTGCAGACAAGCCAGAGAGCTTCGGCACGCTGACGATGAAGCCGGAAAAGGGGCTGGCGCTGAAGGACTACAACGGCCAGCCATTCACCGGTGCCGACCCCGGTGACCACACCATCATCCAGCGTGGCGTGGTGCTGCCCTCACCCGCCGTGGGCGCGGGGGCCGGCAAGGTCGCACTTGATGCCGAATCGCTGCAGTTCACTGCCGACGGCCACTTCTACATCGGCGACGAGTACACCGCCAACGTCTATTACTTCAATGCACAGGGGCGGCTGCAGGGCGTGATCGTGCCGCCGCAGGCGATCCAGCCACAACGTGATGGCAAGCCCGCCTTTGGATCGTTGGCCCCGCCGCAGACCGGGCGCCGCAACAACCAGGGCGTGGAAGGCATGGGCCTGTCGCCCGACGGCACACGGCTGTTCGTTGCCCTGCAGAGCGCGCTGATGCAGGACAGCGCGGCGGGTAATGCCGCCGGCCGCATCAACACCCGCGTGCTGGTCTACGACGTGTCCAGCAACCCGACGCCGACGCAACCGGTGGGCCACCATGTGATGATCCTGCCGGCCTACGCCCACGACGGCAAAGGCAAGCTCGACCGTACCGCTGCACAGAGCGAGCTGCGTGCGCTGGACAACGAGCGTTTCCTGATGCTGGCGCGCGATGGCAATGGACTGGGCAAGGAGGGCAACGACCCGATCGTCTATAAATCGGTGCTGCTGGTGAACGTTGCGCAGGCCTCCAATCTGGTGGACACGGCCTATGAGACCGGCACGGCATCGGTGCTGGCCGATCCCGCTGACGCCATGTTGAAGACCGGCATCGTGCCCGCCAACGTCAAAGAGGTGCTGAACCTGCTCGACCGGCCGCAGCTCGCCCGGGCCGGGCTGGACCTGGACACAGGGCGTGGCCCTCACCCGGGATTGCTGTCGGAGAAATGGGAGGCGATGGATGTGTTGCCTGCGCTTGATCCAGAGCACCCGAACGACGTACTGCTGCTGATCGGCAACGACAACGACTTCACCGCCCGCAACTGCCGCATGCAGGGCGAGCACTGCGACAGCGCGTACGACAACGACAACCGGGTGCTGGTGTATCGGCTCACCCTGCCGTAGTGCCGGCCGCTGGCCGGCAACCTCACAAACCCCGACCGGTGGTAGTGCCGGCCGCTGGCCGGCAGCTTCATGAATCTCCGGAAACACCGCCTGGTTGCCGGCCAGCGGCCGGCACTACCCGACAGGAAAAACCCGCGCGCCTGCCCCGTGGTAGTGCCGACCGCTGGTCGGCAGCCTCATGAATCTCCGGAAACACCGCCTGGTTGCCGGCCAGCGGCCGGCTCTACCAGATCGACCACGCATAGGGATACTGGCCAATCTCCCTGGCCAGGCCCGCCCGAATGGGATTGCCCAGGATATACAGAGCCTGGCGGTGCAACGATTCCTCTGCCCTGACCGCATGATCGAAGTACCCGGACTGCCAGACCACGCCGCGACGACCGACCAGCCGATTCAAGGCCAACGCGCTGGATGACTTGAACCGACGGGCGATACCCGACAGCTCCGACGCACGTAGTTGCAACATCCAATGCACATGATCCGGCATCACCACCCATGCCAGTGACTGGACCAGGCCTTGTCGCTCCAGTTCCTCAAACTGACTGGAGACGCAGCCTGCGGTAGCGCCGCATTCAAAGCGTCGGCGGCGCTGGCATGTTGTCGTGGTCAGCACATATACCTGACCGATGATGGAGCGCCGCCCGTGGCGCAGGAGATCGCTGCTCATGGCCCATCGTGGATCAGGCAGACCTCGCTGGCTGTCGGGGAACAGCGCGAGATTCCATGAGGATGTTGCTGACAGTCTGCTGGGGTTGCCGGCCAGCGGCCGGCACTACCCAACGCAAAAGCCCGTCACGTCCGCCCCGTGGTAGTGCCGGCCGCTGGCCGGCAACCCACGCCAACGCACAAGCCCATCGCGCCTGCCCTGTGGTAGTGCCGGCCGCTGGCCGGCAACCCATGAACCCCGCCCGGCGGCGCCCGGCCCCGTCACCCGCGCAGCGTGGCGCCACCATCCACGTACAGGTCACTCATCGCCACGTGCCCGGCCTGCTCGGACAGCAGGAACATCACCGCCTGCGCGATGTCCTCCGGCGTGGCCAGCTTGCGCAAGGGGATGCCCGCCTTGTAGGTGGCCGGACTGCCGGCGATCACCCGTGCCGCGCCCTGCTCGTCTTCCCACATGCCGGTCTGCATCGGGGTCAGCGTGGAGCCCGGCGCAACGATGTTGCAGCGGATGCCCAACGGTGCCAGCTCCAGGCCCAGGCAGCGGGTGAACATCGTCGCCGCCGCCTTCGAGGCGGCATAGGCGGCCATGCCATGCCGTGGCACGCCCGCCGCGTTGGAACTGACGGTCACGATGGCGCCTTGCCGGCGCGGCGACATCACCCGTGCCAGTGCGCGGCCCACATGGAACACACCATCGGCATTGACCGCGAACACCCTGCGCCAATCCGCGTCACGGGTGTCCACGACCTCACCGACATGCAGCACGCCCGCCACGCTGGCCGCCAACATGATCGGTCCCACCGTGGCTTCCACCTCGTTTACCAGCGCGTCCACGGCCGCGCCGTCGGTGACGTCCAGTGCGAAAGCCTGCACGCGACCATCGTCGGTCGTCAGCGCAGGTCGCTCGCGATCGGTTGCCACGACCCGGCACCCTGCGTCCAGCAGTTGCCCGACCAGCGCCGCACCGATACCGCCCGCTGCGCCGGTCACCAGCGCCACATTTCCTTCAAAACCCGTCAGCTGCATGTTGCGCTCTCCTGTTGCCTGTCCCACTGCTGCAGCCGCGCCGACAACCACGGTGCCAGCTGCGCCACCGCATCACGCCCGGTCAGTTCGGCGTGCAGGAACGGCAGCTCGATGGCATCCACCTGCAGCGCATGTGCCTTCCATAGCGCGGACTGCAACTGCGGCCGTGCCTGATGATCGCGTCCGGCCCGCACATGCGCCAGCGTTCCGACGAAGGGTCGGTGCTGGTGTTCGCGGATCAGTCGATTGGTTCCGGTCACCGCCCGTACCACGCCGTCGAGCACCACCTCGGGCAGGCTGCCCAGCGCGCTGCCGCCGCGCCGCAGGAAGGCGAGGATGCGCCCGCGATCGTCCAGTTCCGGATGCGCGTCCGGGTCATGCCCGGCGATGGCCAACAGCGCCCGCAGTGCCGCGATCGGGTCGGGCTCCGGTTCGGCACGCCAGCATTCGCTGGGATAGGCATCGAGCAGCACCAGTTCGCCGACCTCGCGGCCGATGTCATGCAGGCGCACGGCCATCGCCTGCGCGAGGATGCCGCCCACCGACCAGCCGAGCAGATGGATCGGCCCCTGTGGCTGCAGCGTGATCACCCGCTGCACATAGTCATTGGCCATGGCCTCGATGCTGCCTGGCAGCGGTTGCGTGGGGTCGAGCGCGGGTGACTGAAGCCCGTACACCGCGCGCGTTGGCTGCAGCGCCCGGGCCAGTGCGCGATAGTTCCAGGCAATGCCGCCTGCCGGGTGCAGCACGAACAGGGGGGCTGCGGTTGCCTCGTCGGATGCAGACAGCGCAATCACCGGCCCCAGCGCGTGATCGGCGCGTGCGGGCGGCTCGGCAATGCGTGCCGCCAGCGCGGCTACGGTCGGTTGCGCGAACAGCGCGCCCAGCCCCAGCTCGCAACGCCAGCGCTGCTCGATGGCCAGCAGCAGGTGCACGGCCGACAGGGAGTCCCCTCCGATGCTGAAGAAATCCACATCAACCGCCACCGGCAGTTCACCCCCCAGCGCCTGTGCGAACAGCCCGGCCAGTTCCTGCTCCAGCGGCGTACGCGGCGCCTGCCCCGCAACGTCCTGCTGCGGCGGTTTCGGCAGCGCAGACCGGTCCAGCTTGCCATTGGCGGTCACCGGCCACTGATCCACGCCCACGAACGCAGACGGCACCATGTAGTCCGGCACCCGCGCCAGCAGATGGCTGCGCAGCGCCGCTGCATCGAACAGCGCCGTCGGCACATAGGCGACCAGCCGCGCCTCGCCGGGTAGATCATCGCGCAACAGCACTTCCACCCGGTCCATTCCAGGCAGCTCGCGCAACGCTGCTTCAATCTCGCCAAGTTCGATGCGCAGGCCGCGCAGCTTTACCTGATGGTCGCTGCGCCCCAGGTACTCGACCGCACCGTCGCCCCGCCAGCGTGCCACGTCGCCGGTGCGGTAGATGCGCTCACCCGGCAGGAACGGATCCGCCAGGAAGCGCTCGGCCGTCAGGTCGTCGCGGCCGAGATAGCCGCGCGCCAACTGCACACCGCCGAGGTACAGGTCACCGGCCACGCCCACCGGCACGGGCTGCATCCGTGCGTCCAGCACATACAGGCGGGTGTTCCAGACCGGGAAACCGATCGGCACCGGGCGCGAGCGGTCATCGGCCGAGGCTGGCCACCAGCTCACATCCACTGCCGCTTCGGTCGGCCCGTAGAGGTTGTGCAGTTCGGCATGTACCCGCGCGTGGAAGCGGTCGCGCAGTGCGGCATCCAGCGCCTCGCCACTGGTGAACACGCGCCGCAGCCGCAGGTCCTGTGAGGCCGGTGCAGCCAGGAACGCATCCAGCATCGACGGTACGAAATGTGCGGTGGTGACACCATGGACGCGGATCAATCGCGCCAGCTCGGTCGGGTCGCGGTGTGCGTCCGGCCCCGCCAACACCAGCGTCGCGCCGCACAGCAGTGGCAGGAAGAATTCCCAGACCGATACGTCGAACGTTGCCGGGGTCTTCTGCAGAATCCGGTCGTCGGCACCCATGCCATAGTGCTCGCGCATCCACAGCAGGCGATTGACGATGGCTCGGTGTTCGATCACCACGCCCTTGGGCTCGCCGGTCGAACCGGAGGTATAGATCACATAGGCCGCATCGTCGCCCGTCGGGCCCGGCCAGGGTGCGGCAAAGCTCACGTCGGTCCACTGCTCCGGCGGCAGCACCGGCACATCTGAAAGACGGGATTGCACGCCGGCCTCTGCCAGTACGCAGACCGGTTGCGCCGACGCCAGGATGCGCGCCAGGCGCTCCGCGGGATGGGCAAGGTCCAGTGGCAGGTACGCGCCGCCTGCACGCAGCACTGCCAGCAACGCAACCACCAGTTCCAGCGAACGCGGCAGCGCTACGGCAACGACCGTGCCCGGGCCCACGCCCAGCGAGCGCAGCTGCGCGGCCAGGGCGAAGCTGCGGGCCTCCAGCGCAGCATGGTCCAGCGTCGTATCGCCGAACACCAGCGCCGCTGCCGACGGATCGCGGTCCATGCCCTGCTGCAGCAGTTCGACCAGGGTGGTGCCAGGCAGCGCATGCGTGGTGGCATTGAAGCCATGCACGACCTGCTTCAATTCTTCCGGCGTGGCCAGTGGCACCGTCGCGATGTCTTCGGCCAGCAGCGCGGCCGACACGAAATGCAGCAGCCGCCGGGCATGCGCCTTCATGTCATCCAGCCCATACAGGGCCGGGTTTGCTTCAATCTCCAGATCCAGCAGGGTCTGTCCATCGCCACGGAAGCCCAGTGTCAGGTCGTCGACCGGGCCGGTGCTCAGCACTTCCAGTGAAGCCTGCACACCCGGCAGCGCCAGCGGCTTGTAGAACGGCTGTACGTTGATCAACGGCCCATGCAGACGGTGCTGTGCACCGACCAGGCCGAGGTCACGACGCAGCTGTTCGCCACGGTAGCGCCCATGCTTGCGGCTCTGACTGAGCTGGCGCCCGATGCGCCGGCAGAATTCCTCGACGCCGCCCTCGCCCCCCGCTACACGCAGCGGCAGCACGTTCATCACCATCGCCGGCACCCGCGCCGCCGCGTTGCCCAGCCGCGCCATGTACGGCACCCCGAGCACGACTTCCTCGGACGCACTCATGCGACGCACATACTCGGCGGCCAACGCGGCAAGCACATCCGGCCACGGCTGCAACCACGATGCCGAGACCTGCAGCAGGTGCTCGCGCAAGGCGGGGTCCACCGGCTGCACCCAGCGCAATGCATCGTCACTGGCCGCGGCGGTGCCGGCCAGGCCGGTGGAGGCCGGGGCGCCCTGCAGCGCCTGCAACCACCACTGCCGGTCGACGTCGCGGCGCGCATCACTGCGGTAGCTGGCATCATCGGCCAGCACGCCCGCCAACCCTGGCAGCGCACTACCGGTGCGGCCCGCATACAGGGCGCAGACGCGGTCAGTGAACAGCGCCATGCCATAGCCATCGGTGGCCAGGTGATGCACGCGCAGGTACCAGGCCCAGCGCTGGCCCCCCAGGTCGAACAGCACCTGCTGGCTCAGCCGGTCGCGGGTCGGGTCGACCGCGCTGCAGCGGTCAGCCAGCATCGCCGCACGCGCCGTCTGCTGCGGATCATCGGCCGCGGCGACATCGCGCAGCTGCAGCAATGGCACCCGCGCGGGCTCGTGCCACTGCACGGGCTGGCCGTCCTCGGCCTCGGCGAAACGCAACGCCAGCGCCTCGGCCTCGACGGCGGCCTGGTTGGCGGCAGCGGTGAACGCCGGCACATCCAGCAAACCCTCGATCCACACCGCGTGCGCGGTATTGAATGCAGGATTCTGCGGTGCCAGCCGCTGGGCAAACCACAGCCCTGCCTGCGCCTCGGTCAGCGGCAGCGGCGATCCGTTCATGCCGTCTGCGCGGCCTGCAGCTGCTGCACCACCGCCCACCACTGGCGCAGCGTGGTGTGCTCAGCCAGCTGCGCGAACTCCAGTGGCAGCCCGGTGTTGCCCCAGGCCAGCACCAGCCCCAGCATGCGCATCGAATCCAGATCCAGATCGATCAGGTTGTCATCATCGCCGATGTCCGCCGCGTGGCAGTCCAGCACGCGGGCGACGTCGGCGCGCATGCGCTCCAAGGTCAAGGTTTCGGTCGTCGCGTTCATCACATTGCCTCCAGCAGCTGGTCGGTGGTCATCGGTACGCCGCAGGTGCGGGCGATCCAGTGCAGCGCCTGGTCATGGTCGGCACGCGAGAAATCGGCCACGGCATCGGCAGCGATGAACGTCTCGATGTCACGCTGGAACGCCTCCACCGCCGTCGCGGTGCATCCGATGTGCGCGTAGACGCCGGTGATCAGCAGCTGGTCGCGGCCGCGCACGCGCATCAGCGTTTCCAGATTGCTGCGCTGGAACGCGCTGTAGCGGTGCTTTACCAGCACATGCTCGCCCGGCTGCGGCGCGAGTGCGTCGATGATCGGCTCGTGGTCGGCACGCCGGCCCATGCCCGGGCCCCACAGGTCTGCCTGCAGGCCGCGGTCGCGGCGGTCCTGGTCGCCGTGCTGGGCGGTGTAGAACACCGGAATGCCGTGCATACGGCAATGTCCCAGCAGTCGCGCGATGTTGTCCACCGCCGGCTGGAGCGGCGCGTTGCCGGCGTCGAATGCGGCGAGGAAATAGCGCTGCATGTCGTGTACCAGCAAGGCAACACGATCACGCTGGGGGCGCCAGGCGCCTCGCGCCTGCGGCAGTTCCGCAGCGGTCGGCAGGGAATACGGGGTAATGCGGGGCAGCGCCATCAGCGCGTTCCTCCTGTCTGTTGCAGATGACGCGCGCGCAGCTGCGCGCGCAGTTCGCGGCGGCTGATCTTGCCAACCGCCGTAGTGTCGAAACTGTCCACGAAAACAATCTGATCGGGCACCTTGAACGCGGCCAGGCCACGCCCGCGCATCCACGCCTTCAGCACCGGCGCCTTGATGGCCTCGCCCTGCTGGATCACGAAGGCACAGCTGCGCTCGCCCAGGTAGTCGTCGGGAATGGAGACCACGGCGGCATCGAATACGCCAGGATGGGCCAGCAGATGGTCTTCGATCTCCTCGGCGGAGATCTTCTCGCCCGCCCGGTTGATGTGGTCGCCGGCACGGCCCTGCACCACCAGATAGCCGCCGGGCAGCTGCTGCACGCGGTCGCCGGTGCGGTAGAAGCCGTCGTCGGTGAACGAGCGCGCGTTGGCCGCCGCGTCATTGTGGTAATTGCGGATGGTGTACGGACCGCGCGTGAGCAGATGACCGACCTCGCCTTCGGCAACGGGCTGGTCGTGGTCGTCGACCACGCGCACTTCATCATCCTCGCTGATCGGCCTGCCCTGGCAAGCGACAATCAGCTCCTGCGGGTCATCCAGCCGGGTGTAGTTGACCAGGCCTTCGGCCATGCCGAACACCTGCTGCAACGTGCAACCGAGGCCATCGATGACCCGCCGCGCGGCTTCCGGCACCAGCTTCGCTCCCCCGACCTGCAGCACCCGCAGGCTGGACAGATCGTGCCTGCTGGTCGCCGCCGCCTGCGCCCACAGCAGCGCCAAGGGCGGCACCAGACCACAGCAGGTCACCTTCTCGCGCGCGATCAACGGAAATGCCGCATCCGGGCCAGGGCCCGGGCTGAGCACCACGCGGGCGCCGGCGTACAGCGCACCGAAGAAACCCGGCGAGCTCATCGGGAAGTTGTGTGCTGCCGGCAGCGCAACCAGGTACACGCTGTCGCGGTCGATGCCACAGATTTCGTTGCTGGCGCGGAACGAGTAGATGTAATCGTCGTGCGTGCGCGGAATGAGCTTTGACAGCCCGGTGCTGCCACCGGAGATCTGCAGGAACGCCACCGACTGCGGATCAGGATCGGCCGGCAGCTGGCTGCGATCGCCCTGCAGCGATTCCAGCGCGACGAACTCGGCCGCATCGCCGTCGATCAGCACGTGGCGTACCGCCGGCACTTCCGCCTGCAGCGCGCGCGCCAGGCCACGATGATCGAAGCCTTCATGGACATCGGTACTGATGTAGGCACTGGCCTCGGCCTTGCGCGCAAAGTGGGCCAGCTCGGTGATGCGATGTGCCGGCAGCGCGTACACCGGCACCAGCCCGGCGCGGAACAGGCCACAGACCGTTGCGATGAAACCGGCCGTATTGCCCAGCTGCACCAGCACGCGCTCGCCGGGTTGCAGGCCCAGCGCCAGCAGCCCGGCGCCGATGCGCCCGGCCTCATGCCAGAGCTGCGCATAGCTCAGGCGCACATCGCCAGCCACCACCGCGATGTCATCGGCATGGCGCTCGGCGCGTTCGCGCAGGAAACCCGGGAAGGTTTCGCCACGCCAATGACCTGCGGCCCGATAGCGCGCGACCAGCGCTTCAGGCCATTGCTGTTGCAGCGGCAGGCGCGAATCAACGGTGGACGGCGTCATGCGGACACCTCGATCATGGACAGCGGGTCCTGCACACCCAATGCGTTGAGCAGGGCAGCAAACTTGGCGGCGGTTTCGGCCACTTCGGCCTCGGGCTGCGAGTCGGCGACGATGCCGGCGCCGGCATACAGGCGCAGCTGGGTGCCCTGCAGGCGCGCGCAGCGGATCGCCACATACCAGTCGCCGTCCCCCTGCGCATCGAGCCAGCCCACCGCACCGGCATAGAAGCCGCGCGGCACCGGTTCCAGCGCACGGATGCGCTGCAGTGCCTGCAGCCGCGGGGTACCGCAGACGGCCGGCGTGGGATGCAGCTCGGCCAGCAAGGTCGCCGCCGACGTAGCAGCGTCCTTCAGCGTGGCGTGGATGCGCGTACCCAGATGCCACATGCTGGCGGTGGCGTGCAGCACCGGGCGTGGTTGCGCTTCGATATGGCTGCACCAGGGCGAGAGGCCATCGACAATGGCGTCGACCACATGCCGGTGTTCGTCATGATCCTTCGCCGATGCCAGCAACGCCTGCGCGGCGCGCTCGTCCGCAACCGGATCGGCACTGCGCCTGGCCGAACCGGCCAGCGGATGCGACAGCACCTGCGCCCCGCGTTTGCGCAGCAGCAGCTCCGGTGTCGCCCCCACCAGCCATGCCGGCGCCTGGCCAACGTCCACCGGCAGCGGCACGGCGTAGGTCGCCACCGAAGGATCGGTGCCGAGGCGGGCCAGCAGCATTTCCGGTGACAGCGCCTGCTGCGTGTGCGCCAACAGGCTGCGCGCCAGTACCACCTTGTGCAGCTCCGGGTCCGGCGCGCGCATCGCGCTGACCGCGTCGGCCACGGCCGCTGCATACGCCTGCGCCGAGGGCTCGGCAGTCAGCGCTCCGGACAGCGCCGGCGCCGCCTGCGACTGCACGGGTAACGCCGGTAGCAGGCGCTCGGGCTGGTACAACGCATCATCGGCGCGCGGCTCGAACGGCACCGCGCCGACCAGCAGGCCCGGCCCACCGCGCTGCTGCGCGAAGAACGTCGCCACGCGCTCGGCCAGCGTGGCCAGCACACCGGTCGGCAAGGGTGCGCGGCAGCCGCGCGCGTGCATCTGCTGATCGGCCTGCCGCAGCAGGAACAGCGACGCTTCGGCGGTGGGCTCGGGCAGCATCGACGCAGCCTCCGGCCACGCGCCCTGCATCAGGGAATCGTTCATGGGGTCTCCTTCATCCGATACGCTGCTGCCAGCACGCACAGCACCAGCAGCAGCACGCCGACCAGCAGGTAAGGCAGGCTGGCGCCGCTGCGATACAACAGGGTGCCGAGCATCGGCCCGGCCACCATGCCCAGCCCCTGCGCCGCCGCGACGGTGCCGGCCGCCGCCCCCTGTTCGTGCGCCTGCACCGCGTCGGCGGCCAACGCCTGGAACGAGGGGAACACGAAGCCCATGCCGAACGCTGCAAGCGCGTAGGCCGCCGGCAACTGCCAGGTCTGCTGCACCGCCGCCACCGACGCAAAGCCGATGCCTGCGATCAGTGCGCCGAGGATGATCCAGCGCCGGGGATGCACGTCCAGTTTCATCACCAGCCCCTGCGCGAGGATCAGGCCCACGCCGACTGCAGTCAGTGCGATGCCGGCCATGCGTGCACCTTCGGCTGCATCCAGGCCGAAACGATCAATGGCGAAGAAGCCGACCGTGACCTGGGCGATGGTCACCGTCACCATCGCCACGAACGCGGCCATCTGCGGCAGGCGCAGCCGCGGGTCGAGGCGCGACAGCGGTACGCGGTTACGGCTGTGTGCGGCTGCCACCGGCGGCGTGGCCGGCAGGCGCCAGGCCAGCAGGCCCAGCGCGAGCAGCGGCAACAGCGCAGCCACGTACAGCGCCAGCGGCAGGTTCTTGTAGGCAAGCCATCCGGCAGCAGCCGGACCCAACACCATCCCCAGCGCGTTGGCGCTGCCAAGGCGGGCGAGGAATTTCGCACGTTGGCCGGTGGGTGCCTTGTCGGCGATCAGCGCGGCAGCGGTCGGCGGCACAGCCGCGTAGAACAGGCCGATCAGGCCACGTGCACCGACCAGCACCAGCACCGAGACCAGCACCGGCGGTATTGTCTGCAGCGCGACATCGATGAACACCGCCAGCGCGATGTAGACCACGGTGTAGGCACTCATCGCCAGCATCAGCACGCGCTTGCGGCCGATGCGGTCGCTGAGCTGGCCCCACGGGCGAGCGGCCAGCATCCACAACACGCCCGCGGCCGTGACCGATAGACCGGCATGCCATTCGGACAGGCCCAGCAGGCGGACCACCGGGCCGATGACGGCGACAAAGGACATCATCGCCATGGTGCCGATCAGGGCAGCCAACACCAGCGCCGGCAAGCCGGGAACCACGGGACGTGCATGCATGGAACACCAACCGTAACCAGGGAGGGAACGCCGGGCGCATCCGCACCCCGCGCGACGTCGCCCTGTCAGGCGGCGACGCCATCCTTAAATGATAACGGCTCGCATTTGCATTTGATACCCATTCGCTTAACGGGCACGCACCTGCGGGTGCATCACCGTCCTGCGCGTACCGACAGCAGGCCGCGATGCGTGAACCACCACTCCAGCGGTAGGGTCACCAGCGGCGGAATCGCAGCCAGCAACGCCAGCCCCGTTGCCCACCATGGCCAGCGCAGGCGCAGCGCCGCAAACAGCGTCACCGCCACGTAGACCAGGAACGCCACGCCATGCAGCGGCCCGAACAGCTTCACCAGCGCGACGTTGGCCTGCGGGCCGTACTTGAGCCACATGCCGGCCAGCAGACCGGCCCAGGTGATGGCCTCGATGAAGGCGACGACGGCGAAAAGGCGCCCGGTCGGGTGCAGCGGGTTACGGTGGGTCACGCAGGGCTCCAGCGCTGGATATCAAATGCGAATGATACGCAGATGCGAACATGCCGGATACCTGCGGCGTGTCCACCAAGGTGGACACCTACCGACGCGTATCGGGCAGGACGTGCTCGCCGATCTCGCCCAGTACGTCGTCCACCGGCCGGCCGTTGTCCACCAGGTTGAACATCACATGCGCCACACCCTGCGCGTGTACGCGTTGCAGGTACGCGCGCAGGCCATCGCGGCCCACCTTCAGGCCCAGCGGCAGCGGCTCCGCCGGCGCAGTTGGATCGGTCTGCAGGTCCAGCAGCATCGACTGCACGAATGGCTTGGGCGCGCCGCCGCTCTGGGCCAGCGCCTGCTGCCACAGACCGATGCGCCCTTCCTGCGCGGTCTCTTCGCGGTGATAGGTCGCCCAGCCTTCGGCCTCGCGTGCGATCCACTGCAGGCTCTGCCGCGCGGTACCGACCACCAGCATCGGAATGCGCCTTGCCGGCGCGGGAAGTACGTCGTATCCACCGGTTGCCTGCAACACCGGCGCGCGCTCGGAGGGTTCGGGGGACAGCGCCGCACGCAGCAGCGACCAGCGCTCGCGGAAGGTGCCCGCCCTGCCCTGTAGGTCCTCGCCGAAGGCCGCGAACTCTTCTGGTCGATCACCCGAGCCCAGCCCCAGCACGAAGCGTCCACCGCTGATCCGGTCCAGCGTCAGCGCCGATTTCGCCACCTGCA
Source organism: Stenotrophomonas sp. 1278 (assembly GCF_029892765.1). Classification (NCBI taxonomy): domain Bacteria; kingdom Pseudomonadati; phylum Pseudomonadota; class Gammaproteobacteria; order Lysobacterales; family Lysobacteraceae; genus Stenotrophomonas; species Stenotrophomonas sp. 1278. The sequence continues at coordinate 40,551 of NZ_JARXWD010000001.1, read as the reverse complement.
GCGGTTGCCGCAACGGCAGCACGATGGCCGCAGTGCCGATCACGATGCGCTCGGTCGCCGCGGCCAGCATCCCCAGCCACAGGAACGGATCATCCAGCGCACTGGCGGTCGCATCCGGCCCCTGCGGCACCATCAGCGGCACATCGCGGGTCCACAGCGCGGCAAAGCCCAGATCGTCGGCCAGCCTCGCGACGCGGCACGCCTCCAGTGGATCGGCCAGGCCGCGTGCGGCCACCGGCGTCATCAGGCCAAGGCTCAAGCCCTGCTCTGGAAACAGACGTGCATGGGCAGGATTGAAATCAGTCATGCCGCCAGCTTAGCGTGGGGCATTGATGGCGTCCCACAACAGGAAGTACAGCGCATGCCCAGGATCCGTCCCGCCCACGTCGATGACCTGCCCGCGATCAGCGCGGTGTGCATGGCGGCCTTCACTGCAGCCGTTGCGCCCATGCTTACCGCCGAGGGCATCACCACCTTCGGCAACGTGGCCGCAGCCAGCGCGTTCGCCGAGCGCCTGCAGGGTGACAACCACATCCTGGTGGCCGAACAGGAGGGCCGTGTGGTCGGCGTGGTGGAACTGAAGGCGGGCCAGCACCTGGCGATGCTGTTCGTCGCGCCGGAGCTGCAGGGGCAAGGCATCGGTCGTGCCCTGCTGCAGGCGGTGCTGCCGCAGGTACGCGGACCGCAGATGACCGTGCGCGCCTCGCTCAACGCGGTGCCGGCCTACGAACACTATGGGTTCGTGCTGGATGGCGACGTCGGCGAGTACCACGGCCTGATCTACCAGCCGTTGGTGTTGGCGGTGCCCGCTCCGGTGGCTGCGCCCCCTGGTCCGCACTGATACCCAGCCCACATGCCGTGCTGCGCGTGCGACATAAGCAAACTGCATCAGCCAGTACCGCGACCGTTCCTACAATGGCCCACCACCCTGTCCTTCGAGATGCTGCCGATGCGCGTCGCGCTTTCCCTGTTGCTGTTGGCCTCGGCCCTGAGCGCCTGCTCCCCCGCGTCCGCGCCGGTACCGACGGCGAAGGCGGCATCGACCGCCCCGGCCTCCGCCATCGCCTGGCGCCAGGGCGACGTGGATGATGCCTTCAACGAAGCCGCCGAGAGTGGCAAGCCGGTGCTGCTGTACTGGGGCGCGGTGTGGTGCCCGCCGTGCAACCAGCTCAAGGCGGGGCTGTTCAAGGATCCGGCCTTCATCGCACTGACCGGCAAATTCGTGCCGGTCTACCTGGACGGCGACGAAGAAGGCGCGCAGGCATGGGGCGAACGCTTCGGCGTGCGCGGCTATCCAACCCTGATCGTGCTCGACCCGCAGCGCAACGAAATCACCCGCGTGGCCGGCGGCAACGACGCGGCCGAACTGACCCGGGCCCTGACCGTCGCCGCCAGCCGCCGCAGCGCTGTCGCCGAAACACTTGCGACCGCGCTGGCGACGCCGGCCACGCTTGGCGCCGAAGACTGGCAGGTACTGGGCGATTACGGCTGGGAGGTGGATGCCAACCGCCTGGCTGGCAAGCGCAGCGCCCAGGACGTGCTGCAGCAGCTGGCCAAGGCCGCACCCGAGCCTGCGCTGCAGCGTCGCTTCGCGCTGCTCGCCTTGGCTACCGCCGAGAAACCGACGGCAGCGCCCACCCAGGTACGCGAACTGTTGCAGGCGGTGCTGGCACAACCGGCGGAGGTACGTCGCAACCGCGAGCTGCTGGGGTATGCCGGCGCCGGGCTGGTCAAGCAGGCCAGCGCCGGTCCGGCCAGCAGCAATGCCCTCGGCCAGCAGTTGCTGGTCGCACTGGAACGTGCCGACGCCGCGCGTGGTGATCGCGCAGACGATGCCTTGTCACGTGCGTTGACCGAGTTGGCGCTGGCACGCCAGCAGCAGCCTGAAGGCGCGCTGCCGGCAGCACTGGTGCAGCGCGTAAAGCAGCGCGTGGCCGCCGCCGATGCCGCAGCCACCGATGCACACGCGCGCCAGGCCACCATCAGCAGTGCCGTCTACGCGCTGCGTCAGGTCGATGATGATGCAGGCGCCGAGGCCTTGCTGCTGGCAGAGCTGAAGCGCAGCGAGCAGCCTTACTACTACATGCCGGAACTGGCCGAGCTGGCCGAGCAGCGTGGTGATACCGCCGGCGCCCTGGAATGGCTGAAGCGTGCCTATGAAGGCGCTCAGGGCCCTGCCACGCGCGTGCAGTGGGGCGTGCTGTACGTGGAAGGCCTGCTGCGGCTGGCACCCGATGATGCACCGCGTATCGAGCAGGCCACCGAGGCCTTGATCGCCGAGCTGGACAAGCAGCCGTCCGGCTACCACCAGCGCACGCGCCAGCGCTTCGAACGGCTGGCCGGGCAGCTGCAGGCGTGGAGCGCCAAGCACAAGGGTGAGGACACGCTGGCGCGGCTGCAGCAGCGGATGCAGGCGGCCTGTGGTGATCAGGTTGATAGCGGTTGCAGGGAATGGCTGAGCTGACGCCGGACGCAGGATTCGACGGATACAGGTAGTGGCGGGGGGCGGGCGGGCCGCCCCCCCCCCCCCCCCCCCCCCCCGGCGCCGCCCCGCCCCCGCCACTACCCTGCTGCTTCTGCTCTCGCCTTTGACGTCGCCTCCGCGCCGGCGCGTGGACCTGTCCTGCGTGGGCGGACCTGCATGGGCCCATCCGCCCACGTGATCCCGGGACAGTCAACGCGCCGACAGCGCCCTCTTTTCAACTACCCCGCTTGACCTCAACCAATGTTGAGGTGCGATAACAGTCTCCCCACGGCCATACCCCTGGCCTTCCCTACGGAGACTGTCTCGATGCCGCACTCGCTTCCCGCCCTCCCCTATGCCTACGACGCCCTCGAGCCGCACTTCGATGCGCGCACGATGGAGATCCATCACAGCAAGCATCACCAGGCCTACGTCAACAACCTCAATGCCGCGCTGGAACAGGCGGGCCTGCCGGCACAACCGGTGGAAACCCTGATCGCCGACCTCGACGCCCTGCCCGAATCGATCCGCGGTGCAGTGCGCAACAACGGCGGCGGCCACGCCAACCACAGCCTGTTCTGGACCGTGCTCAGCGCCAATGGCGGCACCGCCGATGACGCGCTTGCCGCGGCCATCGATCGCGACCTCGGTGGCTACGACGCCTTCAAGGAAACCTTCAGCAAGGCCGCGCAGACCCGGTTCGGCAGTGGCTGGGCGTGGCTGACCGTCGATCGCGATGGCCGCCTGCAGGTCGAAAGCACCGCCAACCAGGACAGCCCGCTGATGGGCGCGGCGGTGGGCGCCTCCGGCAACACCCCGATCCTTGCCCTGGATGTCTGGGAGCACGCCTACTACCTGCATTACCAGAACCGTCGCCCGGACTACATCGGCGCGTTCTTCAACCTCATCAACTGGGCAGAGGTCGGCCGGCGCTACCGCCAGGCCAGGGCCGCATGAATGCGGACTCCGGTGCATACGCCGGGCCGTGGGCGGGGGTGTTCCCCGCTCCGGCACCGGTGCCATCGGTCAGCCTGCCGCCGCGTGCGCTGCGGCGGTTGCTCGGCCATTTCCCTACCGGCGTGGCGATCGTCTGCGCCCGCGACGCACAGGGAAAACCGCAGGGGCTGACCATCAACTCGTTCGTGCCGATCTCGCTGCAGCCGCCACTGGTGCTGTGGAACCTCGCCCTGCATGCGCAGAGCCTGTCCACGTTCCAGCGCGCCACCCGCTTTGCGATCAGCGTGCTCGGCGCTGGCCAGGAAGCCCTGGCGCGCCGGTTCGCCGATCCGCAGGTGCGCCATCGATTCACCGATGTGCCCTTGCTGGATGACGGCGAAGACGCTCCACCGCGTATCGCCGGTGCCGTGGTCCATCTCACCTGCACCCGCCACGCGCAGTGGCCGGTCGGCGATCACCTGTTGCTGGCCGGGCGCATTGTCGATGTGCAGGAAGCAGGCGGCACGCCGCTGCTGTTTCATCGCGGCCGCTTCCAGGCGGGACCGGTGGAAACCCTGCTGGAGGTGCGCTGATGGACATCGAAACGCTGGAGAGGATGCTTGCCGCCGGCAAGGACAGCGCACTGCTGCGCTTCGGCCTGGGCAAGAGCTGGCTGGATGCCGGCGACCCGGTGCGCGCAGCCACCCATCTGGGCCGCTGCGTGGTGCTGGACCCGGACTATTCGGCGGCGTGGAAGCTGCTGGGCAAGGCCTGGCTGGCCGGTGGCCAGCCGCAGGCGGCGCGCGAAGCGTGGCAGCGCGGGCTCAGCGTGGCCGGCAGCAAGGGCGACCAGCAGGCCCGCAAGGAAATGCAGGTGTTCCTGCGCAGGCTCGATCGCGATTCACCTGCGCTGTTGGCGAAGGCCGGCTGAAGACTCAGCCGGCGTTGGCCGACGCCGGTGCCGGCATGATATCCGGCATCGGCAGGCGGCGCGGCTTGCTCGGGAACGCGTGGCGCAGGATCCGCCAGACCACCTGGGTGAACTGCCGCGGCAGCGAGCCGTTGTTGTAGTGCTGGCCGTAGCGCCGGCAGATTTCCTTCACTTCCTTGGCGATGGCCGCATAGCGGTTGGCCGGCAGGTCCGGGTAGAAGTGGTGCTCGATCTGGTGGCTGAGGTTGCCCGACAGCACGTTGATCACGAAACCGCCGCTGATGTTGGACGAACCGCGCAGCTGGCGCAGGTACCAGTGGCCACGCGATTCATTGCGCAGGCATTCCTTCGGGAAGGTTTCCGATTCGGCGGTGAAGTGGCCGCAGAAGATGATCACGTAGGTCCAGATGTTGCGCAGGCCGTTGGCCACCATGTTGCCCAGCATCACCGGCAGGAAGAACGGACCGGCCAGCAGCGGGAAGAAAACGTAGTCCTTCAGCACCTGGCGGATCATCTTGCGGGCCACCGGACGGGTCTGCAGCCACATCGCACGGCTGCTGATGCGGCCCTTGAACCAGCGCCCCAGGCGCAGGTCCTGCGCCGCCACGCCCCACTGGAACAGCAGCGCGAAGAGCGGTGCGATGATCGGCTGCAGCAGGTAGAACGGCTTCCAGCGCTGTTCCGGGAAGATGCGCAGCAGGCCATAGCCGATGTCATCGTCCATGCCACGCACGTTGGTGTAGGTGTGGTGGCGGAAATTATGGGTCTTGCGCCAGTTGTCGGCGGTGGCAACGATGTCCCATTCGTAGGTGTTGCCGTTGAGCTTGGGATCGCCGGTCCAGTCGTACTGGCCGTGCATCACGTTGTGGCCCAGTTCCATGTTTTCCAGGATCTTGGCCAGCGCCAGCAGCAGCGTGCCGGCGATGCAGGCCGGCCACAGCAGCGGCGCCCAGAACAACGGAGAGAACGCGCCCAGGAACAGCAGGCTGCGGCCGAGCACGCCGGACCAGCGCACAGCCGCTGCGACGCGGCGGATGTAACGGGTGTCGGAGGCGCCGAGGCTGCCGATCACACGGTCGCGGATCGCATCGAGTTCCTCACCAAACGTCTGCATCTCGGCAGGGCTCAGGGCACGGTCGGTAGCGCGGGTCATGGCAGCGGAGTCCTCAGAGATCCAGGGTCAGGTCGGTGGTCGGCGCGCTCACGCAGATCCGCACCGGCACGGCCGTTTCGGACTGGGTATCGCCGGTGCGCAGGTGGCGGGTGGTGCCACTGACGCGTTCACAGGTACAGCTGTTGCAGATGCCCATGCGGCAGCCGTGCTTGGGCGCGATGCCCTGCGCTTCCAGGCTCTCCAGCAGCGAGCGGCCACGCGGCACGATCAGCCGCCGGCCGCTGCGGGCCAGGGTCAATGCGACCTCACCCAGGCTGTCGGCATCACTGAGTGCCGCAGGCGGCGTAAAGGCTTCAGCCTGGAAACCGGCCACCTGCTGCGCCAGCCGCGTGCGCGCAGCGGCAACGAAGCCATCCGGGCCACAGGCCAGCACATGGCGCTGCGCCAGCGGGGTGTCGTCACCGGCAACGGCCAACGCGTGGCTGTCGATGCGCGCGGCCGGCACCTCGCCTTCGCGGGTGGTCAGCAGATGCACGCGAAGGTTCGGGTTCGCTGCGGCCAGCGCCTGCAGTTCATCACGGAACTGGAACGCCGCGGCGCTGCGCTCCCAGTAGAACAGGTCGACCGGCGCCGCCAGCGGGCGCTGGCAGGCGTCGCGCAGCAGGCTGCGCATGGGCGTGATGCCGCTGCCGGCCGCCAGCAGAAGCACCGGCGCTGCGGCGGGCATGTGGAAATCACCGAAGGCCGCATCCAGCCGGAACAGGTCGCCTGGCTTGGCATGCGCTACCAGATGCTGGCTGACCTTGCCGCCTTCCACCGCCTTGACGGTAATGGCCAGCTCACGACGGCCCAGGCGGGTCGGGCTGTAGCTGCGGCGCAATACACGCCCCTCAAGCTCGACGCCCAGGGTGACGTGCTGGCCGGCGCGCATCCCGGCCCAGTGCCGGTTGCAGCGCAGGACCAGGGTAGCGGCGCCCTCGCCGGCCGGCTCGCGCCGTACCAGGCGGGCCATCGGCTCACGCAGGGTCCACAACGGATTCAGCTGGCCCGCCCAGAAGTCGAACAGCGACGGCGACAGCCAGCGGTACGGGGAAAACAGGGAAGGACGGACGACAGCGCTCATGGATGCACTATACGGCCGCACACACAGCTGTGTATACATGTGTATATTGCGCCGGATTGGGTATGATTCAGCCTTGCCCCTCCGGAAGTACCATGGCCGCCGCCACCGTTCTGTCTCCGCCTGAAGATGCCAGCAGCCCGGCCCGCCGTACGGTGAGCCGCGAAGATCTGCTGGCCGCCGCGTTGAAACTGATCGGCCCGCATCGCAGCCTGTCCACCCTCAGCCTGCGCGAAGTCGCGCGCGAGGCGGGCATCGCACCCAACAGCTTCTACCGCCAGTTCCGCGACATGGACGAACTGGCCGTCGCCTTGATCGACGTGGCTGGGCGCTCGTTGCGCACCATCATCGGCGAAGCCCGCCAGCGCGCTACGTCCAGCGCCACCAGCGTGGTGCGCGTGTCGGTGGAAACCTTCATGGAACAGCTGCGTGCCGACGACAAGCTGCTGCACGTACTGCTGCGCGAAGGCGCGGTCGGCTCGGACGATTTCAAGCACGCGGTCGAACGCGAACTGCACTACTTCGAAGAAGAACTGCAGCATGACCTGGTGCGCCTGGCCGCACTGGATGGCGCGGTGCTGTACAAGCCGGAACTGGTGTCGATGGCAATCACCCGGCTGGTGTTTGCGATGGGCGCTTCGGCCATGGACCAGCCCCCTGAGAACGATCCGGAACTGGTCGAACAGATCTCCACGATGATCCGCATGATCATCGTCGGCGCGCGCACTCCCGCCGCCTTCCGCCGCGGCTGACCGCTTCCGGTGCATGACCACCGGCACACACGTGTGCGCATTGTGTAATGTTATAACATTTACGTTCGAGTAAAGGCCACGGTTCACGCACGCGCCGAGACCCCAATATAGCAATTGCTATGTTGATGACCATCTGCTTTCATGTGCGCCAGCCAGGTCGCCCTCGCCGCCCTCCCTTCCCAAGGACGACGCCCTCATGCGCATTGCTGCCTCCCTTCTCCGCCGGCTGCCGCTGGCTGCCGGTATTGCCGCCGCCCTGCCGGTGACCGCATTCGCCGCACCGCCTTCGCCTACCGAGCTGGACCGCGTGCAGGTGAAAGTCAGCACGGCCACCCGCAGCGAACGCCTGCTGTCGGACGTGCCGATCCGCACCGAGGTACTGCGCAAGGAGGACATCGCCCTGCGCGCGGCCACCGACTTCTCCCGCGCGGTCGAGCTGATCAACGGCCTGCGGGTGGAGAGCAACTGCCAGAACTGCAACACCAGCGAAGTGCAGCTGCTGGGCCTTCCCGGTGCCTACAACCAGCTGCTGTTCGATGGCATTCCACTGTTGTCCACGCTGGGCAGTGTGTATGGGCTGGAACAGATTCCCGCCGGCTTCGTCGACCGCATCGAAGTGGTCAAGGGCGGTGGTTCGGCGCTGTACGGGCCGGGCGCCGTAGCCGGTGTCATCAATCTGGTTCCGCCGCTGCCGGCACGCAGCGGCGGCCATGTGCAGGCGGGCGTGGATGTTCTGAAGGGCACGCCGCAGAAGAACGCCGACGTGCGTCTGGATCTGGTCGCCAGCGAGGCCGACGCGGGACTGTCGGTGATCGCCCAGCGCAACTGGAACAGCGGCATCGACTACAACGGCGACGGCTATACCGAGATCACCCGCAAGAACCTCAAGGTCGGTGGCCTGCAGGCCTGGTATGCGCCCACTCCGGGCACGCGCCTGCGGTTGGACCTGCAGGTGACCGATGAGAGCCGTCGCGGTGGCAACCGCCTGGACCAGCCCGAACACCTGGCCAACATCGCCGAATCGCTGGACACGAACTACCGCCGCGGCAGCCTGTCATGGGACCAGGAGGTGAGCGGCGACGTCGACTTCCGCCTGGCCTATGCCTTCGCCGACATCGACCGCGACAGTTTCTATGGCGGACTCGGCGACGTGGTCACCGATCCGTCCGCACCCGGCTACGATCCTTCGCAACTGGACCCGAACGTACCGGGCAGCCCCGCATCACGCTCATGGCGCCAGTACGGGCGCACCCACAACCCGCTGCACTACATCGACAGCCAGTTGAACTGGCGGCTGGGTGCACACACGCTGGCGTTCGGCGTTCAGTACAAGCATGAGGGCCTGCGTGACGACAATCGCGATGGTGCCGGCCAGCGCCTGGCCGTGCTCGAGGATGCAACCTTCCACAACCTCGGCGCGTTCGTGCAGGACGAATGGAGCGTACGCGAGGACGTCGACCTGGTGCTGGGCGCGCGCGTGGACAAGAGTTCGGAACTGGACAGCGCCGTGTTCTCACCGCGTATCGCCCTGGCCTGGCAGGCCACGCCACGGCTGAAATGGCGAACGGGCATCGCCACCGGCTTCCGTGCGCCGGAAATCTTCGTCGAGGATGTCCACGTCGATACCCTCGGCGGCGAGCAGGTGCGCGTGCGCAACACCCGTGGCCTGAAGGAGGAGCGCGCGCTGACCACCCTGTTCGGGTTCGACTGGCGCTCCGACCCGGCCGACCCGGTATGGAGCTGGGATGCCACCGCGTCCTACGCACGCATCCGCGATACCTTCGCGCTGGGCGAGATCCAGCGCGGCGATGATGGCCAGCTGACGCAGCTGCGCTACAACGCCTCCGGCTCGAACGTGCTGGGCGTGGAAACCAACCTCGGCTGGCAGCCCTCCCCGCAGTGGCGGTTGACTGCCGGCGCATCGTGGTACCGCTCGCAGTTCCGCGAGCCGCAGCGCATCTTCGACGACACCGCCGACGGCGGCGACACCGTCATCGACAGCCGCGACTATCTGAAAACCCCGCGCTGGACCGGCCTGGCCCAACTCAGCTGGATGCCGGCCGAGCCCTGGGAGACGTTCCTGGCGCTGCGCCACACCGGATCGATGCCGGTGCTCAACAACCGGCTGGCCGAGCTGCATCGCACCCGCGCCTTCCTGGTCACCGACCTCGGCGCGCGCTGGCATCGCCATCTGGGTGCGCAGGCACAGCAGGAAGTGTCGGTGGCGGCGGGGGTCAAGAACGTGTTCGACCAGCGGCAGAAGGATCTGGAAAGCGGCGCGCTGCGCGACAGCGATTACGTGTACGGTCCTCGCTTCGCCCGCTCGTGGTACGTCAACCTGCGCTATGCGTTCTAGCTGGCTGCCCGCGCTGTTGCTGGCACTGGCATGGCCGGCAGTGGCTGCCGACCTGCATGCGCAGGTCTCCGCCTCGCTGATGCGGCCCGAGCCACGTGCCCTGCGCCCGATGCAGTGGTCGCCACCGCCAACGCTGATCGCGCTGTACTTCGGCGCCGACTGGTGCGCGCCCTGCCACGCTTTCGTGCCGACCCTGCGCGGCGTGCGTGACGCGCTGCGCGAGGCCGGCGCCGATACCGAAGTGGTGTATGTCAGCCTGGATGAAAGCGAGGCGGCGTTGCGGCGCTACATGCACCTGCAGCAGATGCCGTGGCCGGTGCTGGACCCGCGTCGTGCGCAGCGCATGCCAGCGCTGCAGGCATTGGCGGGCCCGGCCCCGCCCAACCTGGTGCTGATCGATGCGCAGGGCGCGGTGCTGGCCAATGGTTGGCAGGGGCGCCATTACCGCGGGCTGCAACCGGTACTGCAGGAATGGTGGAAGCAGGCATGTGCGCAACAGCAGGCGCACTGCCCCGATGACGGCGCTCAACCCCGGTAGCGCCGGGCCATGCCCGGCGAAATGCGTGAGGCGGCAACGCGCCCGCCGGGCATGGCCCGGCGCTACCGTTCGGCGGAACCGCCCTCGGCCTTGCGCACGAATGCGTCGAACAGCGCCAGCGTCTGTTCGCTGACGTGGTGCTCGATGCCCTCGGCATCACGTCGCGCGGTATCCGGGTCCACGCCCAGCGCCAGCAGGAAGCGCTCCACGGTCTGGTGGCGCTGGCGGCTGGCATGGGCCAGCGCCTCGCCCTCCGGGGTCAGGAACACGCCGCGGTACGGGCGCTGCACCACCCAGCCATCGCGGGCCAGCCGGCGCAGCATCTTCGCCACGGTCGGCTGGGCCACACCGAGGCGGGTGGCGATGTCGACCTGGCGGGCCTCGCCGCCGTCGGCCAGCAGGTCGGAGATCAGCTCGACATAATCCTCCACCAGCTCCATCCGGTGTGCCTCGCGCACTTGCCGGAAGCTCTCGACCTGGCGCTCGGCCTCGATCAAGGGGGTGCTTTTCAGCGATGTCGAATCGTCCGTCTTGCCCACGCGTGTGCCTGTCCTGCAGTTGTCATCCGGGTGCGAACCTGAATTCTGGACCAGTGACGCAGTAAAGACGATTGTTTCACATTGCTATGCGATATAGCAGTGGCTATATTGGCAGCCATGAACACTGTCGCGCCCACCGACTCTCCGGCCTCCACCGCGGCCAGCCTGGGTGCGCTCAACGCGTCGATCGCCGTACCCGAAAAGGGCCATTGGTGGTTCCGGCTGCTGGCCTTCCTGGGCCCCGGCTACATGGTGTCGGTGGGTTACATGGATCCGGGCAACTGGGCGACCGATCTCGCAGGTGGCTCACGCTTCGGCTATCTGCTGCTGTCGGTCATCCTGATCTCCAACCTGATGGCGGTGATCCTGCAGGCGCTGTCGGCACGGCTGGGCATCGCCACCGGCATGGACCTGGCGCAGGCCTGCCGTGCGCGCTACCCCAAGCCGGTGAACCTGGCGCTGTGGGCGTTGTGCGAAGCGGCGATCATCGCCTGCGACCTGGCCGAAGTGATCGGCACGGCCATCGCGCTGAAACTGTTGTTCGATCTGCCGCTGCTGTGGGGCGCGGTGATCACCGCGCTGGACACGCTGCTGGTGCTGCTGTTGATGAACCGCGGTTTCCGCGCGCTGGAAGCCTTCGTGATCGCACTGCTGCTGGTGATCTTCGGCTGCTTCATGGTGCAGATCGCGCTGGCCGCGCCGCCGGTGATGCAGGTGCTGGGCGGTTTCATTCCGCGCGCGCAGGTGGTCACCGATCCGCATGCGCTGTACATCGCCATCGGCATCATCGGTGCCACGGTGATGCCGCACAACCTGTACCTGCATTCTTCCATCGTGCAGACCCGTGCCTATCCACGCACCGATGAAGGCCGTCGCAGCGCGCTGCGCTGGGCGGTGACCGACAGCACCTTTGCCTTGACCCTGGCGCTGTTCATCAACGCCAGCATCCTGATCCTGGCGGCGGCGGTATTCCATGCCAACGGCCGCTTCGACGTGGAAGACATCGAGCAGGCGCACCAGTTGCTGGCACCGATGCTGGGCGTCGGCCTGGCCTCGACATTGTTCGCGGTGGCACTGCTCGCCTCCGGCCTGAACTCCACGGTGACCGCGACACTGGCCGGGCAGATCGTGATGGAAGGGTTCCTGCGCCTGCGCCTGCCGCCGTGGCTGCGGCGGCTGATCACCCGCGCGCTGGCGATCATTCCGGTGGTGGTGGTCATCATGCTGTTCGGCGACCAGGGCGCGGTGAAGCTGCTGGTGCTGAGCCAGGTGGTGCTGTCCATGCAGCTGCCCTTCGCGATCATCCCGCTGGTACGCATCGTGACCGACAAAGTGACGATGGGTGCGCTGGTGGCACCGCGCTGGCTGGGCGGCATTGCCTGGGTGATCGCGCTGGTGATCGTGGTGCTGAACGTGAAGCTGCTGGTGGATACGTTCGCAGCCGGTTGATCCGCGCGGTGGGAATCCGCCGGGCATGGCCCGGCGCTACCGCTGGCGACCTGCAGTAGATCCACGCCACGCGTGGATGTGGCATGACCGGCGCTACAGGAACTCCGCGATGGCCGCTTCGATCTGCTGCGGCGACTGGAAACCCGGCATGCGCATGCGCTCGTCACCGTCCAGGAACAGCGACAACGTAGGGGTCTGCCGCAGGCCCAGCTCGCGGAAGAACGCCTCGCCCACCACCTCCAGCTGCACCCGCAGCAGGGTCGTGCCCTGCCCTGCAGTGCCGCTGGCGACCCGCTGCAGCGACATGTCCAGCATCCGGCAGCCCGGGCATTGGTCCTTGTGGAAGTCCACCAGCACGCGTGGATGGTCGGCCAGCAACTGCTGGAACTGCTCAGGCGTGGTGGCGTCGATGATCTGCATCGGTGGTACTCCAGTAGTGATCCAGGACCGCTTCGGTCCAGGTATCGATGGCCGCGGCATGCCGCCGGCCATGTGGCATCTGTTCGATCTCCAGCGGCGGGTAGCCACTGTGGAAATAGCGGATCAGCCGGTGCACCGCACCGCAGTAGTACTCCTGCCCCCACTGCGTTTCACCGGTGCCGAACACCGCCACCTGCCGCGGCCGCTGGCCGCGCTCGGCGATGCCTGCCACCCAGGCCTTCATCTCCGACGGTGTGCGCCCGGCGTTGTCGGTCCAGCAGCCCAGCAGCACCAGGTCGGCCTCGTCCACCGGCAACGGCGGGGCCTGGCGCAGGTCGTCGGCGTCCTGCCAGTGCACGGCGTGGCCTGCGGCCCGGCAACGCGCGGCGATGTGGCGGCCGAGCTCACGGGTGTTGCCGCTGAGCGACGCCACCACGATCAGGATGCGCAGCGCCGGGCCGCGCTCAGAGGTCGTCGAAGCCGTTGTCGACGTTGGTCTTCTTGTAGCTTGCATTGCGCATCTCGAAGAAGTCGGTCTTGGTCTCGGTGAAGTTGTCGGCGTAGGCCTTGATCCACGGCATCACGTTGTCGGTGGTGTCGCTGTACAGGCGCTCGATGCCGAGCATGCCGGCCATCTTGTTGGCGCGGTACTTCACGTAGCGCACCATCTCGTCCACGTCGATGCCATCGATGCCATCCAGCACCTCCGCCGACCACTGGGTTTCCAGTTCAATGGCGTGTTCGAACGACTGGTGCACGTAGGCGGTCAGCTCGTTGGTCTGCAGTTCCGGGTTCTCGCCGATGATGGCGCGGATCAGCTCGCTGATGAACTTGGTGTGGGCCAGCTCATCACGGTTGATGAAGCTGATGATCTTGCCGGTGCCGTTCATGCGGTTCTGCCGCACCATGTTGTAGAAGTACGCGAAACCGGAATAGAAGTTGATGCCTTCCAGGATCGAGGACTGGATCAACGACTTCAGCAAGGTTTCGGCAGTCTTCTCGCCCATGAAATCGTCATAGGCCCCCATGATCGGCGCGTTGCGCTTGATGATGGTGGGATGGGTGCGGGCGATCTCGAAGATGCGGTTCTGGTTGGGCAGGTCGGTGATCGAGGCCAGCACGTAGCTGTAGCTCTCGTTGTGGATCACCTCCTGCTGGCCGATGATCGCCGCGTTGGCGTGCGCGGCCGGATCGGTGATGTACTCGGCGACGTTGTAGATGAAGCGCGTCTGCGGCGAATCCAGCGTGGCCAGCAGGCCGATGATGGAATCGTAGGCGTTCTTCTCGCGCGCGTTGAGCTCGCCGTACTGGCGTGCATCCACCTTCATGTCCACCTCGTCGGGGATCCAGAAGTTGGTCGACAGCTCCTTGTAGGCGCGATAGAACGACGGGTACGGAATGTCGTTCCAGTTCAGGATGCCGCTGGTGCGGCCGTTGATGATGCCGGTGCTGCGGTTGGGGTGGCGCGGTTCGAGGATCTTGATGCGGTCCAGGGGTGTTGCCATGGTCTTTCCTGCAGAGGTAGCGCCGGGCCATGCCCGGCGGAAGGTAAGGTGCGGTGGCCGCGCGGTGCGCTCGCCGGGCATGGCCCGGCGCTACCGCGGTTGGAGCGCAGCGATCAGCTTGAGCACCACTCGCACTCGCTGATGTCGATGTCGTTGGAGCGCACGTAGTAGGTGGTCTTCAACCCTTCCCGCCAGGCACTCAGGTGCAGCTCCAGCAGGGTGCTGGCGCGGATCGTGCTGGGCACGTACAGGTTGAAGCTGATCGACTGGTCCACATGGCGCTGGCGGCGTGCGTTCTGCCGCACGCTGGCGAACTGGTCGACCTTGTAGGCACCCTTCTCGTAGTACGGCCAGGTGTCCAGCGACAGGCCAGGCGCGGCCACCGGCCGCCGGAAGTCCTTCTTTTCCTCGTAGTAGAACGCGCTGTAGATCGGATCGATCGACGCGGTGGAGCCGGCGATCTGCGCGGTGCTCATGTTCGGCGCCACCGCCAGCAGCCAGCCATTGCGCAGGCCGTTGGTGGCCACCTCGCGCGCAAGACTGTCCCAGGCCGCGCCACTGTAATCGCGGTCACGGAAATAGTTGCCGTTGTGCCAGTCGCTGCCGGCGAACATCGGATAGCTGCCCTTCTCCTTGGCCAGCTGCGCGCTGGCCTGGATGGTCAGGAAGTTGATGCGCTCGAACAGGCGATCGGACAGTTCCTCGGCTTCGGGCGATTCCCAATGGATCGCCTGCTGTGCCAGCAGGTGGTGCCAGCCGAACGTGCCCAGGCCGATGGCGCGGTACTTGCGGTTGGTGATGGTGGCCTGCGGCACCGGCAGCGCATTGAGATCGATCACGTTGTCGAGCATGCGCACCTGGATCGGAATCAACCGTTCCAGCACATCCTTGGCCAGCAGATCCTCGGGGGCGGTGATGGCACGGCCAAGGTTGATCGACGACAGGTTGCAGACCACGAAGTCGCCCGCGCGGCGGGTGGTGACGATCTGGTCGCCGCTGACGATCTCCTGGATCATCCGCGTCGGGCTCATGTTCTGCAGGATCTCGGTGCACAGGTTGCTGGAATAGACCATGCCCGCATGCTTGTTCGGGTTCTTCCGGTTCACTTCGTCGCGGTAGAACAGGAACGGGTTGCCGGTTTCCAGCTGGCTGAGCATGATCCGCTTGAACAGGTCGATCGCCTTCACCGTGCGACGGCTGATGCGCTCGTCGGCCACCAGCTCGGCGTAGCGGTCGCGGAAACTGCCCTGCCCTCGCTTCTCGTCGTAGAAATCCTGCAGGTACCAGCCCTTGGCCTGCTTCACCTCGTGCGGATCGAACAGGTACCAGTCGGCACGGCGCTCGACGGCCTCCATGAACAGGTCCGGCACGCAGATGGCGGTGAACACATCATGCGCACGCAGGCGCTGGTCGCCGTTGTTCAGGCGCAGGTCCATGAACGCCTCGATGTCGCGGTGCCAGATGTCCAGGTACACCGCCACTGCACCCTTGCGCTGGCCGAGCTGGTCGACCGACACTGCCGTGTTGTTGAGCTGCTTGATCCACGGCACCACGCCGCCGGACGAGTTGGGCACGCCGCGGATCGGCGCGCCACTGCTGCGCACGTACCCCAGGTACGCACCCACACCACCACCGTGCTTGGACACGCGGGCGATATCGGTGTTGGAGTCATAGATGCCCTGCAGGCTGTCGTCCACCGTGTCGATGAAGCAGCTCGACAGCTGGCCGCCGACCTTGCCGGCATTGGCCAGGGTCGGCGTGGCCACGGTCATGTACAGGTTGGACAACGCCCAGTACGCCTCGCCCACCAGCTGCATGCGGCGCACGCGGCCGCTCTCACCAGCCCCGCCCTCGTTCTGCATCAGGTACAGGGCAATGGTCAGCCAACGTTCCTGCGGCAGCTCATACACCTCGCGGCTGCGATCGGTAGCCAGGTAGCGCGTGGCCAGCAGGTACAGCCCGTTGTAGGCGAACAGACGATCGCGCTCGGGGTCGATCATCTCGCCGGCCTGCTGCAGCTCTTCCTTCGAATAGCAGCGCAGGATGTCATTGCTGTAGATGCCGCGGTCGGCCAGGCTTTCCTGCAGGCCCACGAAGGAGCCGTACTTCAGGCTGACATCGTAGAAGCGGTTGCGGCTGGCGCGCTTGTACAGCCGGCGCAGGTACAGGCGTGCAGCGAACTGCTCCCACTGCGGCGCGACAAGGTCGACGCGCGATTCCGCTTCGCGGATCAGCAGATCCACCAGATCATCGGCACTGATGCTGGGCTTGCGTTCGACCATCGCCAGCACCACGCGGCGATAGTCGGCCACATCCAGCTGCGGCAGCTCGGCGTGGATGGTGTCGATGCTGCGCAGCAGGCGCGCCGCATCGAACGGCAGGCGACGATTGCCGGCCTCCTTGGTGATCCAGGTCGGCACGCGCTCGCCGCTGGCGCGCATGGCGTCGCCGGCGCCGGCCAGGTCGGCCACGCGGAAGGTACTGTCGGTCATGGTGGTGGAACTCCAGGCTCGTGCGCGCATCGGCGCCCGATGCCATGGCGGCCCTGCACGCGATACCGGCGCACGGGGCGAACGGGTGAAGTGCCAAGGGGCGGGAACACAGGTCGTCGGCATCTGCCTGCGCCTGCGGCCGGTATCCGGGCCGTGGGGGCGACCTGCGTCCGCACGATGGCGGCCGCGTCGACACGGCAAGCCTTCAGGGGCGGGCCGCGGGACGTTTGCTGCATGTCCGGCGGCGGCGGCTGACCGGGAGTGACGGCCACAACATAGTGGGGATAATTCGAGCCGTCAACACAAGATGCGGTGATCGCGCGCCAACGCGACCATCGGTCGCAGGATGCCGTGTTGCACGTGCGCGACCTTGTCGACGCCGGGCGCATCCCCAGTTCGATACAACGTCAACTTTCATTGGAATACCGCCCATGCGCGCTGCCCTGTACTCCTCCTTCGGCGATCCAGCCCAGGTCCTCGCCGTTGCCGATGCCCCCCTGCCCGAACCCGGTCCCGGCGAAGTACGCATCCGCACCGTGCTGGCCTCGATCCACAACCACGATCTGCTGACCGTGCGTGGCCTGTATGGCTACAAGCCGACGCTGCCGGCGATCGGCGGCAGCGAAGCACTGGGCGTGGTCGATGCGCTCGGCGAAGGCGTCGACGGCCTGCAGATCGGCCAGCGGGTTGCCGCCGCCTCCGTGCACGGCACATGGGCCGAGGCGTTCATCGCACCGGCGCGGATGGTGATCCCGATGCCGGACGCGATCGCCGATGAAATGGCCGCACAGCTGATCGCCATGCCGCTGAGCGCGTTGATGCTGCTGGAATTCCTGCACGTCGAGCAGGGCCAGTGGATCGTGCAGAACACCGCCAACGGTGCCGTCGGCAAATCGCTGGCGATGCTCGCAAAGGCGCGCGGCGTGCACGTGGCCAACCTGGTGCGCAATGCCGAGGCCGTGGCGCAACTGCAGGCACTGGGCATCGATCACGTATTCGATACCTCGGTGGACGGCTGGAAGGACCGCGTGCGCGAAGCCACCGGGCAAGCGCAGGCCGCTGCTGCAGTCGATTCCATCGGTGGCGATGCCAGCGGCGACCTGGTCGACCTGCTCGGCCACCACGGCACCCTGGTCTCTTTCGGTGTGATGAGCGGCGAACCGATGCGCATTCCCGCCGGCGGCCTGATCTACAAGGAAGCCACGGTGAAGGGCTTCTGGGGCAGCAAGGTCAGCCAGGCAATGGCGGTGGAAGACAAGCGGCGGTTGGTGGGTGAACTGCTGAAGCGTGCGGCCGGGGGTGAACTGACCCTGCCGGTGGAGCAGATCTTCGCATTGGACGACATCGCCCAGGCGGCGAAAGCCGGCGCCGGATCGGGCCGCAATGGCAAGGTGCTGCTTCGCGCGTGATGCCCACGGGGTCGGATCCCTTTCCGAAAGGAAAGGGCTCTGACCCTGCAGGAGCGTGCGGACCAACGGTCCGCACCCACCGGGATGGTCTGCCGCACCGAGGCCGCCGACTTTCGTTAAGAACCTGTGATGTATAACTGAATGCGCTTTCGTCATTGGAAGGTGCACTCACCCGCGTGCGGTACTGACGGCTCCTCCACCGTTTGGCGTAGTCGCTTCCATGTATCGCACCACCCTGCTTTCCAGCGCGGTCGCGCTGGCCCTCGTCGCTGGCACCGCCGGCGCTGCTGAAACCGCCGACACCGGCAAGGACAGCACCACCCTCGGCACCGTGCTGGTGACCGGCTCGAACATCAAGCGCAGCGACACCGCCGGTCCCAATCCGGTGCAGATCGTCACCCGCGAGCAGATCCTGCAGACCGGCCGCTCCACCCTTACCGACGTGCTGCGCAACCTGTCGGCCAACGCCGGCAACAGTTTCGACGAGCAGTACACCGGCAGCTTCGCTGCGGGCTCGGCCTCGATCGGCCTGCGCGGCCTGTCACCGAAGAACACGCTGGTACTGGTCAACGGCTACCGCGTGGCCAACTTCGGTTTTGCGCTCAACACCCAGGACACCTTCGTCGACCTCAATGCGCTGCCGATCAGCGCGGTCGAGCGCATCGAAGTGCTGAAGGATGGCGCCTCGGCGGTGTACGGCTCGGACGCCATCGCCGGCGTCATCAACATCATCCTGCGTCGCGACTTCCAGGGCGTGGAAGTCGGCGGTGGTTTCGGCACCGCCACCCAGGGCGGCCTGAACGAGCGCAAGGCCAACCTGCTGGCCGGCTTCGGTGACCTCGAGCAGCAAGGCTGGAACGTGCTTTTCGGGCTGGACCTGCTCAAGCGCGACCGCCTCGATGCTGACCAGCGCGCGTACACCCGCGACGGCGATTTCCGCGACAAGCCCGGTGGCCGCCTCGCCGGCTGGTCCACCGCCGGTGGCAACTGGCTGTCCAATCCGCGCGCACCGCAGCCGTTCTCGCCCTGCCCCGAGGGCAGCGAGCTGCGTCCCTACAGCGACTTCGGCAGCACCCTGCCCGGCCAGGCCTGCGCCTTCAACGCGCAGCCGTTCAAGACCCTGCAGCCCGGCGCCGAGCGCCTGCAGGCATCGTTGAGCGCGACCTATCGCTTCAGTGACAGCGTCGAAGCCTTCGCCGACGTGCTGTACAGCCACAACAAGGCCGACCAGATCTTCAGCGCCCCGCTGACGGTCGGCCCGGGCCTGCGTGCCTACAATCCCGCTACAGGTACGCTGACCGATATCGCCGCTGTCCTGCCGGTCGGCCATCCGAACAATCCGGGCAGCACGCCACTGCCGTTCGAGTACACCTTCTTCGATCTCGGCCCGCGTCTGAAGGACAACACCCAGGTGTTCTACCGCGCCCTCGCCGGCGTACGTGGCACCGGTGAACGCTGGGACTGGGAAGTGGCCGCACTGACCTCGCAGAGTGCGCAGCGCGAGTACGTGGACAACTTCGTTGACCGCTACGCCTTCCAGCAGATCCTGCGCGACGGCAGCTACAACTTCCTCGATCCGTCCAGCACGCCGGGCGCATTGGACGAACTGCGCCTGCAGACCAAGCGCCCGGGCTGGTACAAGCTGCACTCGCTCAACGTCAAGGCATCGACCTCGTTGTGGGAACTGCCGGCGGGTGCGATCGGCTTCGCCTGGGGCGCGGAATTCCGCAAGGAATCGCTGGACGCGCGCACCAGTGCGCAGGTGCTGTCCGGTACTGAACTGCGCCCGGCGATCAACATCGTCGACGGCGAGCGCCAGGTCAGTGCCGCCTATGCCGAGTTCAGCGTGCCGCTGCATCGCACCCTGGAGCTGCAGGTGGCCGGCCGCGGTGACCACTACGATGACTTCGGCAAGGCATTCTCGCCGAAGTTCGCGCTGCGCTGGCAACCACTGGACAGCCTGCTGCTGCGTGGCTCGTTCTCGCGTGGTTTCCGTGCACCGTCGCTGCCGGAGATCGCACCGGGGCAGACCATCAGCTACGGCTCGGTGGTCGACCCGTTCGATCCGCTGCAGCCGGGCGGCAGCCGCGGCGTGACCAACCTGCGCACCGGCAATCCGGACCTGAAGGCCGAACGCTCGCGCAACCTCAACGTCGGCGCCGTGTGGTCACCCGATGCCGATTCCAGCATCGGCCTGGACTGGTACCGCATTGAACAGGACAACCTGGTCAAGCCGGACAGCGCGCAGTTCATCGTCGACAACCCGGGACTGTTCCCCGGTCGCGTGCAGCGCGATGCGCAGGGCCGCATCCAGATCATCACCAACCAGTACGCCAACCAGGGCGAGCTGACCACCTCGGGCATCGACCTGGAAGCCAACCGTACCTTCCGTACCGACGGCTGGGGCAACTTCACCGTGGCCGGCAGCTGGACCCACCTGCTCAGCTTCAAGCAGCCGCTGGTGGCCGGCCAGGCGCCATATGACGGCGCCGGCAACAACCGCCATGGCGCGCTGCCACGCACCCGCGGCACCACTTCGTTGAACTGGGCGGTGGGCGACTGGAGCAGCACGCTGAGCCTGCAGTACGTGAGCGGCTATGACCAGCGCGTAGCCACGGCCACCAGCAATCCGGGCCTGCGCGATCGGGTCAAGCCATACCACCAGCTGGACCTGTACGTGGCCTATGAAGGCATTCCGAAGACCACGCTGTCGCTGTCGGTGCTGAACCTGACCGACAAGGACCCGCCGTTCGATCCGGCCGGCGGTTCCAACGGCTTCGACATCAGCCAGTACAACCTGCGCGGGCAGTTCGTTTCGCTGGGCGCGCGCTACCGGTTCTGATTGAACAGGAGGGTGCGGACCAACGGTCCGCACCCTCCAAAGGCAAGGGCCATGCCCGGCGTGGCTGCATCAACGGCTCAGGTGCAGGAACTGCAGGTGCCGTTCGTACTGGCTGATGATGTCGTTGATGATCTGCTTGCGGCTGTAGCCGACCAGGTCGTAGTCCTGGCTACCCTCGTACAGATGCACTTCGGCGCGGTAGTAGCGCTGGTTGCGCAGCTGCTGCGCGGCGAAGGACGGGGTCAGGTAGCCACTGAGGATCACCCGGTACTGGAAGTCCTGTTGCTCGCCGTGGTTGACCGACAGCTCCATGTCGCCCGCTTCGAACCGCGTCTGCACGTCCCAGCCCTGCTCGCGCAGCTGCTCGGCCACCGCCTCCATCGCCGGCTTCACCGTGTCGTCCATGAAGCGGTACACCTGGTCGCGTACCGGGAAGTGCATGGCCTGGGTCAGGCGCTGGCGCCAGCCCTGGTGGTGGCGGTCATCGCCGATCAGCGGCGATGGCCTGAACTGCTGCGCGCGCTTGCGGTGCGACTCGTCACTGAAGGCACGGGTCAGGCCCCACATCATCAACAGCAGCACCGCCGAGAACGGCAAAGAGGCGAGCACCACTGCTGATTTCAGCGCATCGATGCTGCCGGCCAGCAGCAGGCCGGCGGTCAGCACCGCGATCACCGTGCCCCAGAACACGCGCAGCCAGCGCGGGCCATCGTCCTCCGGCGCACCGCCATGCGAGGACAGCGTGGACAGCACCACCGCCCCGGAATCGGCCGACGTCACGAAGAAGATGAAGCTGACCAGCACGGTCACCCCGATCACCACCTTGCTCCACGGGTAGCCATCCAGCAACGCATACAGCACCGTCGGTGGGTCATCCACCGCCAGCTGCGCCAACTGCTGCTGGTCATGGTGCAGCACCTGGTCCAGCGCGCTGTTGCCGAAGATCGACAGCCACGCCAGGGTGAAGCCGAGCGGGATCAGCAATACGCCGAACACGAACTCGCGGATGGTGCGGCCGCGCGAGATGCGCGCGATGAACAGGCCGACGAACGGCGCCCAGCCGATCCACCAGGCCCAGTAGAACACCGTCCAGCCGCCCAGCCATTCCGGCCGGCCGCCATAGGCGTATACGTCGAAACTCTTGCCCACCACGCTTCCCAGGTAGTCGCCCAGGTTCTGCATCAGCGTGCTGAGCAGGTACTGGGTGGGGCCGGCGCACAGCATGAACAGCACCAGCGCGATCGCCAGCAGCATGTTGATGTTGGCCATCCAGCGCACGCCCTTCTCCACGCCGGACACGGCCACTGCGACCGCCGCGCCCATCATCGCCACCACCAGCAGGATCTGCACCATGTTCGAGTGCGGCACGTTGAACAGGTGCGACAGCCCAGCGTTGAGATGCAGCACGCCAAAGCCCATGTCCGCGCCGATGCCGAACACGGTGGCGACGATGCCCAGGGCGTCGACGGTATAGCCGATGGGGCCGTTGATGCGCTTGCCGATCAATGGATACAGCGCCGAGCGCAGCGCCAGTGGCAGGTTGTGCCGGTAGGCGAAATAGGCCATCGCCATCGCCGCCAGCGCGAACACGCCCCAGCCGTGCAGGCCCCAGTGCAGGAACAGCAGCTGCATGGCCTGGCGCGCACCGGCCTCGCCCGCGGCCGGATCACCCTGCGGCGGCTGCAGGTAGTGGGTCAGCGGCTCGGAAACGCAGAAGAAGAACAGGGTGATGCTGATGCCTGCTGCGAACAGCATGCCGGCCCAGGAGAGGTAGCTGAACTCCGGTTCGTCATGGTCGGCACCGAGCTTGATGCCGCCGTACTTGGACAGCGCCACGCCGACCACGAACACCAGGTACAGGGTCATCGCCAGCAGGTAGTACCAGCCGACGTTGAGCGCGGCCCAGTCCTGCGCCTTGACCAGCAGGCGACCGGCGCCGATCGGATACAGGCTGACGAACAGTGCGAAGGCAACGACTACGATCGCCGCGAAGGCGAAGACGGGCCGCAGGGTTCGCACCGGCTGATGTTGAGGCTCCAGTGCTTCCATGGGCAGCCATCTCCGGATCGATCAAAGAGTAAGCCGCCGGATTCTGGCTGAATCGCAGTGGACACAGGATGAAGTCGTGGCATCGCGCAGGCACCATCGGCTGGATTTCCGTGCTACGCGCGCGCCTGCAGACCGGCGGGCGTGCCGGGCGGCGTTGTCACTTTGGTCCGATTACGACACGCCGCGTCCGGCACCGACGATTCAACCCATCACATGCACGGCGCACAGCTTGTTGCCGTCGCGATCACGCAGGTAGGCCAGGTACAACTGGCGCTCGGCCTTGTGCCGCACGCCGGCCGGGTCTTCCACCGCGGTACCGCCGTGGGCGACCCCCGCTTCCTGCCAGGCATGCACCGCCTGCGGGTCTGCCAGCGCAAAGCCGATGGTGCCGCCGTTGGCATGGCACGCCGCCTCGCCATCGATGGGCGGGATGACCATGAACATCCGTCCATCCTTGATATAGACCAGCTTGCCCTCGTCATCGAACACGCCTGCACGACCGCCGATGGCAGTGAACAAGGCATCGTAGAAGCGGCGGGAAGCCGCCATGTCGTTGGTTCCGACGGTGACGTGACTGAACATGCGGGCACTCCGTTGCGGGAAAGTCCGAGTGTCGGCCAGCCCGCCTTCTGTCGCAATGGCAGGCGGGCATGACCGAGCGTAGCCGGCCCAACAAATGCTGATAATCTTGGACGTTACAAACCATCGACAAATGACAGACAGACGGCACGGAGGCCCAAGTGGATAGCGTACTGATCAGCACCGAGGCGTATTCACAGTTGGCCGATCAATTGAGAGCGGCTCTGCTCAGCAAATCTGTTCGTGCGATGTCTGTGTCGGGACCATGGGGGACAGGGAAGACACACTGCGTTCGTTCGACGCTCAAAGCGAACAGGCGGGAAGCGGCATTTGCCTCGCTCTTCAGCGTCAAGAGCATCAACAACCTGAAACTGACCCTGCTCGACAACATCGTCGCTGAGCAGGGAGGGATCCGCGGTTGGCTGGCGAGAAGAACGAAAGCCGATCGCGATGTCTATGGTGCAGCCATTGAAAAGCTCTATTCCGGAGCGGCCATTGCCAATGATCTTGCGTTGATCGCCTTCAGGAGCGCTGTCCGCGGAAAGGTGATCGTTCTCGATGACCTTGAACGAAAGCATCCTGATCTGGATATCGACGAAGTCGCTGGCTTCATCGACGAGCTGATGGAACTCAGCGCTTGCCGAGTCATCCTAATAATGAACAGCGAGCGGCTGACAGATCACTCGAAGTGGATGCAGATCCGCGAGAAGATAATTGACCGGGAGTTGTTCTACTCTCCAACCCCGCAGGAGTCCACGGCCATCGCACTTCCCGGTCATCATCTGGCTGGGATGATTACCCCCCTGATCACTGGCTGCGGCATCACCAATATCAGGGCGATCAGGCGGATCGCACTGGAAATTGATTGGCTGAGCGAAAAGAAGTATTCACAAGGCAAGCCGCTTCGGGAATTCCTTGCATCATTCATACTGATGATGGGCGCCAATCTTCACGCATTGGGGCAGCAAGGGGTGATGGCCAAGATCGCTCCCGACCGGACCGGCAGCATCAAGCAGCATGATCAATTCAGAAGCGCTTGCAGCACTCTGCTCATCGACCCCGATAACGAATTCATCGACAGCATAGATCTCTTTCTTCGTACTGGCGCCATGCCCAGCGAGCGCATAGCATCGGTGCTGGACAGAAGGTGCACGACCGAGCGTGTCAGCGAGCTGCAATTCGAATCCATCGCGGTTCGAAACGATTACTTCTGGGACATCGACTGGAGCGACGAGGAAGCGCTGGATTATTGTCTGGAATTGTGCACGGAATCGGCCAGTTTCGGTGATCCGCATCTTCTCAGCCACATCCTGCAGACGCTGGAACTGATCGGAGGCCCGGAAGTGCTGCAATCCGCCTCACCGGCCCTGTCCACTTTCAGAACCACGCTGGAACGGCAACCCCGCGAATTCACCTCGCAGAACTACCACCCGGCGATCCTCAACGTCCTGGCGTCCCTGCAGCACCCACCTCCGGAAGGGGCCTCAACAAGGCCAGCAGTGAAAGACGATAGGATGCACGCCCTGGCTACCGGAGGGTTCGCATACGCACCAGTCCTGAAACTCTCAACTACCCGGTCTTCTTTCGTTGAACAGCTGGGATCCATGGATGCTGCGGATATGCGTTATGTCGTACCCGCGATGCTAAACAGGTGCGCGAACATCATCCCCAATTGCGAACATCCTGATCTCGAGGCAGCGAAGGCTTTCCAGGAAGCGTGCACTCAATACGTCGATGACAATCCACGGACCAAACGGGCGCGCCTGATTAGTGCCGCGATGACGGGCGATCATCCTGCGGGCCAGCTGGAATCCGCCCGTAACGTTGACTGAAGTGGGTGGATGAATTCCACCGCAACTGCGCCATGGAGCTGAAACGAACAGCCGCACCACGACAGATCACGCCGTACTGAGCAGCAGCACGGCCGCCGTGACCAGGCCGATGCCGATCCAACCGATCGGGCGCAGGCGATTGCCGAACAGCAGGCGACCGCAGGTGGCCGTACCGATCACGCCGATCGCGCCCCACATCGCATAGGCGGTGGCCAGGTCCATGTAGCGCACGGCCTGGCCCAGCAGAGCGAAGGCGATCCAGACCAGCACGATGGCGCCGACACCCCAACGCCAGCGACGGAAGCCATCGGACCTGGCCACCATCATGTTGGCGGCCACATCGATCAGCGCCGAGCAGATCACGAAAAACAAGGCCATCAAGTTCATCAGTGCGCCTCCCCGAGGGTGACACAGACGATGCCGACCACCGCCAGCACCAGACCGGCCAGCTGCTGCAGCGACAGGCTCTCACCGAACACGCTGATGCCGACCACGGTCAGCAGGGTCAGGCCCAGGCCTTCCCACACCGCATAGGCCACGCCGACGGCGATGCGGCGCACCGACAGCGCCAGGAAGTAATAGGAAAGCGCCAGCGCGGCGGCCATCACCACATAGCCGGTCCAGCCGCCATCGCGGGCGGCATGAGCCATGAAGGACGTGCCGACCACTTCGGCGACGATCGCCACGGTCAGGCAGGCCCAGGCGACGAAGGCGCCACGGGCGGGAACAGTACAGGACATGTGAAGCTCCTTGCGGGACGGGGACCGCGCCACGTCATCAGTAGATCCACGCCGTGCGTGGATGATCCGGAACGCCCCCGCAGACAGGGGCGACGGCGGCCAGTATCATCGTCTTTTACGGTGGTATCAAAATGGATTCCATCGACAGGAGCGATGGATCAATGCCCTATTCTCCCGAATCCCTGCAGGCCTTCGTCGAGGCCGCCGCGCTGGGCTCGTTCTCGGCGGCCGCCCGCCGGCTGCGCAAGACCCAGTCCACGGTCAGCACTGCCATTGCCCATCTGGAAGCGGACCTGGGCATGGTTCTGTTCGACCGCAGCGGCCGCTATCCGCAGTTGACCGACGCCGGCCGGCAGGTGCTGGGCCACGCGCAGGAAATCCTTGCCGCCGACGCGCGCCTGCAGCAACTCAGCGTGCGCCTGGCCGCACCCGTGGAGCCACGCCTGACCGTGGTGTTCTCCGATGTCTACCAGCTCGATCCGGCGCAACGTGTGCTGCAGCGGTTTGCCGAGGCATTTCCCGAGATCGAGCTGGAATGGCTGGATGCCGAGGGGCGCGACGTGCTGGAACTGGTTGATGCTGGCCGCGCCGGGCTGGGACTGCTGCCGCGCCAGGCGCAGTACCCCGATGCGTTGGTGGCCCAGCCCCTGGCCCACCACAGCGAACTGGCGGTGTACGTGGCCAGCGACCATCCGCTGGCGCAGGCCGGCGTGCGTGCGGCGGCGCAACTGGCCCGGCACCGGCAGGTGCGGCTGAGTGCGCAGGTCGACCACGCACCGCCGATCAGCGGGCCGGCATGGACCGCGTCGGACTACCTGATGGTGATGGAGATGGCCGAGGACGGCATCGGCTGGGCCGAACTGCCGCGTGCGCTGGTGCAGCGCTACGACCGGGGCCGCCTGCTGGAACTGCGCGTGCCGGGCTGGCCGCGCCGCATCCACAGCGACCTGGTGTGGCGCCGCGATACGCCGCCGGGGCCGGCGGCGTTGTGGTGGGCCGAGGCGTTGGGGTGAGGCAGTGCCGGCCGCTGGCCGGCATCCCCTTGCCCCGTGGTTGCCGGCCAGCGGCCGGCGCTACCGATCAACGATGGGCGAGCGCGTAATCCAGCGCCGAGCACACCGCCGCGACCTGCGCATCGTTGCACTGCTGCGGCGTCGCGCGCGGGCTGTCCGGGTAGACCTCGGTGGTGGTGGTGTACTTCGCCCTGGTGATGCCCGCACACAGGCCCAGCGGCACCAGCGCGTACTCGATCACGCCATGCGCGACCACCGGAGAACCGATGATCTCGCCCTTGTCGTCGGCCGGTGCGATATGGGTCACCTTCTCCACTTCGGCGACCACGGCCTGCTGGAAGGCCGGCTGCGGATTCCCGCTGTCGTCCACCAGGTAGAAGCCATCGGGAATCAGGCCCGGTTCGAACGGCTTGCCATCGCGCGCGGCGAGTGCGGGACGGAACTCGCTCTCGTCGCTGTCGGTGGTTTCGTGCAGGTCGATGTGCAGCACGAACTGGCCCTTCAACGGTGCGATCAGTTCGATCAGCGCCGTCGATTCACGGGCCGGGCCGTCCGCGCGGAAATTGCGGTTCGGGTCGATCGCATCGAAGTTCCAACGGTTGATGCGCTCGAAGCCCCACGGATTCACGCACGGCGCGACCAGAAGGTTGGCCTTGCCGGCGTAGTGGGCGGCATGTTTTTCGAGGAACTCCAGCGCGCCCATTACGCCGCTGGTCTCGTAGCCATGCACGCCGCCGGTCACCAGCGCGGCCGGCAACGCCGGGTTCCAGTCGCGGCTGCGCAGGGCGAACAGGGTGTAGGTCTCGCCTGCATAGTCGAGCTGGCCGTAGGCCACCTTGTCGAAGTGCCCGGCCAGTGCATCGATGCGCGGCAGCACCTCCTCGTCGTAACGGCGCAGGCGCTGCTGGCGCGCACGCCACTGCTCCCTTTCCGCAACGCCCCACGGCTGGCCAGGGGTACCGACGGGGTAGAAAGCAGCAGTGGACATGGCAGTTCTCAGCGGGTCAGGAGGCAATCGGCCACTTTACCACCGGGCCAAAGCGCTGAACGGCGGACCGATTCCAATGGCGAATGGAATCAGCAATAATTCTCATTTACGACCCTCCACGCCCCGCACCGATGTCCATTCCTGCCCCGCAACCGGCCCGCCTGCCCTTGGCTGCCGCCCTCGCCCTGTGCGTGTTTCCGGTCACCAGCGCGCTCGCGCAGGACAGCGCGACCACGCTCGACAGCATCCAGGTGTCGGGCAGTTGGTTGGGCACCGGCCTGCACGACAGCGTCAAGAGCTTCGCTGGCGCGCGTACCGTGGTCGATCGCCAGCGCATCGAGGCCAGCGGCGCCGCCAGCCTGGGCGATGCCATGCGCCGCATTCCCGGCGTGCAGGTCACCGACAACTCCGGCACCGCTGGCAGCTCGGTCTCGCTCAACATCGGCGTGCGCGGCCTGACCGGCCGCTACTCGCCGCGCTCGACCGTCCTGCTGGACGGCGTGCCACTGGCGGT
Organism: Stenotrophomonas sp. 1278; assembly: GCF_029892765.1. NCBI lineage: Bacteria > Pseudomonadati > Pseudomonadota > Gammaproteobacteria > Lysobacterales > Lysobacteraceae > Stenotrophomonas > Stenotrophomonas sp. 1278. Next base: position 11,969 of record NZ_JARXWD010000001.1, on the reverse strand, counting down.
TGCGCCGTACGGCCAGCCACAGCTCTCCTTCGCCCCGGCCAGCCTGGCCAATATCGAATCGATCGACGTGGTACGCGGCGGCGGTGCGGTGCGCTACGGGCCGCAGAATGTCGGCGGCATCATCAACTTCAGCACCCGCGCGATTCCGACTGCGGCTGGCCTGCACGGCGAGGCCGGCGTGCGCTACAGCGCTTACGACCACGGCGGCGGCGACAGCACCCAGTACAACGCGTTCCTCGGCGGCACCGCCGACAACGGCCTGGGCATGGCCCTGCTGTATTCGGGGCAGGACGGCCGCGGCTGGCGCCAGGGCAGCGATGACCGCTTCGATGATCTGGCGCTGAAGTTCGCCTATGCCATCGACGCACAGCAGGAGCTGCGCGCCAAGCTGTCGTACTACGATGTGCGCTCTCTGACTCCTGGCGGCCTGACCCGCGCCCAGTACCAGGCCGATCCGTTCCAGAACACCCGCCCGTCCGACTTCTGGAAGGGCCATCGCACCGGCATCGACCTGGGCTACACCAACACGCTGTCGGAGAACAGCGAGTTCGAGGTGCTGGCGTATTACAACGAAAGCAACCGGGCCAGTTCGCTGATCAACGCGGCCAACACACAGATCACGGTGCAGCCGCGCGACTACCGTGTGCTCGGCATCGAGCCGCGCTACACCCAGCGCCTGCACTGGGGCAGCAGCGTGCACGACATCACCGCTGGCTACCGCTTCCTGCGCGAGCGTGGCAACGACCGCAGCTACACCGTTACCCGCCGTACCGGTGCGACCGGCGCGACCACCCGCTTCGACAACGCCACCGATGCGCACTCGTTCTACGTTGATGACCGCATCGCCATCGGCCAGTGGCGGATCACGCCCGGCGTGCGCATGGAGTGGATCGACATGGACCGCCGCCAGGCCGGCGGCGGCGCGACCTTCAGCAGCCGCAACGACAAGGCCCTGCCCTCGCTCAACGTCGCCTACCTGCTGACCCCGCAGCTGACCGTGTTCGGCAACTACACCACCTCGTTCGGGCCGGTGCAGAACATCCAGTTGAACTCGCAGAGCGCGACCAATCCGCTGAACCCGGAAATCGCCAGGACCACCGAGCTGGGCGCGCGTTGGCAGGATGGCGCGCTGCGTGCGGAAGTGACCGTGTTCAAGATGCGCTTCGACAACCAGATCCTGCAGGTGCCGGGCATCACCCCGCCCACCTTCCAGAACATCGGCGCCACCGACCACAAGGGCGTGGAAAGCGCGATCGAGTACCGCTTTGCCGAAAGCAGCGCGCTGGCCGGGCTGGAACTGTACGCGAACTACACCTGGACCAAGGCCATCCAGCAGTCCGGCGACAACCGCGGCCTGGATGTGCCGTTCTACGCGCGCGATACCGACAGCGTCGGCGCCCGTTATGCGCTGGCCGGCTGGACCTTCAACGTGTCCAGCACCCACCAGAGCGGCCAGTTCTCCGATGCCGCCAACACCTGGGAAGAAGCCGCCGACGCGCGCGTAGGCCGTGTACCCGGCGTACGCCTGTGGAACGCGCAGGCCGCCTGGCAGCTGCGCTGGCTGGCCGACAGCGAGGTCGCGGTGGGCGTGAACAACCTGGCCGACAAGCGCTGGTACACCCGCAACGTGGATGGCAACGCCGGGCGCATGGTGGCCGCGCCGCGCACGTTCTACGTGCAGGGCCGCTACCGCTTCTGAGCATGGCAACCGCCTGATGCGGTGACGGTAGCGCTCACGGTGGCGGCGTATCATGCCGCCACCATGTCCTCCACCGCTTCGCCATCGCGCCTGCATCTGGCCTTCCAGGGCCTGCGCCTGCGCCTGCGCGGCAGCGACCTGTGGTTCATCGCCCTGGCGCTGGTGGTCGGGCTGATCGCCGGCGGCCTGACCCTGTTGCAGGCTGGGCTGGCACGCACCCTGCAGACGGCGCTGTATGGGCTGGACGAGGGCATGCGCCTGAGCTCGCTGCCCGCTTTGACCTGGACTGCCCTGCTGGTGCTGCCGCTGGGTGGCCTGGTGGTGGGCCTGGTCAGCCTGGCTGCCACGCGCCTGAAACGCCCCCTGCTGGATGCCGTGGAAGCCAATGCACTGCATGGCGGCCGCATGTCGATGCGCGACAACCTGATCGTGTTGACCCAGACCCTGGTCTCCAATGGCTGCGGTGCTTCGGTCGGACTGGAGGCGTCCTACACGCAGATGGGCGCCGGCAGCGGCTCGCAGCTGGGGCGGGTGATGCGCCTGCGCCGCAACGACGTGCGCATCCTGGTCGGTGCTGGTGCGGCCGGTGCGATCGCCGCGGCCTTCGGTGCACCGCTGGCCGGGGCGTTCTACGCCTTCGAGATCGTCATCGGTGCCTATACGCCGGCGGCACTGGCGCCGGTTGCGGTGGCCGCGCTGGCCGGCGCCTTCGTTGCCGACCAGGCCGGCGTGGACGCCTATCTGCTGCCGGCGGCATCGACCATCGACGTGCGCGCAGCCGACTATGCGATCTACGGCCTGCTCGGCTGCTGCTGTGCGATGGTCGGCATCGTGGTGATGCGCCTGATCGCCTCCATCGAGGGCACGGTCAAGCGCAGCCCGCTGCCGTTGTGGGGGCGCCCGGTGGTGGGCGGCCTGTTGCTGATTCCGCTGGCCCTGGCCAGCCCGCAGGTACTGTCGTCCGGCCACGGAGCGCTGCACCTGGACCTGACCACCCATCTGCCGCTGATCTGGATCGGCGGGCTGCTGACGCTGAAATGCCTGGCCTCCGGCATTTCGCTGGGCTTCGGTTTCCGCGGCGGCCTGTTCTTCGCCTCGCTGTTCATGGGCACCCTGGTCGGCACGCTGTTTGCCGGGCTGCTGGCGATGGCCACCGGCGTTCCTGTGGTCGACGCCACGTCGGCAGCGCTGGCAGGCATGGCTGCACTGGCCGCGGCGGTGGTTGGCGCGCCGATGACCATGGCCATGCTGGTGCTGGAAGGCACCCACGACTTCCTGCTGACCAGCGTGGTGATGAGCGCCGTGCTGGTGTCCAGCACCCTGGTGCGGCAGTGGTTCGGCTATTCCTTCTCGACCTGGCGCATGCACCTGCGCGGGGAAACCATCAAGAGCGCGCGTGACATCGGCTGGGTGCACAACCTCAATGCCGGGCGGATGATGCGCAAGGGTGTGGCCACCGCCCCGGCCGACCTCGATGCCGCCGCCTTCCGCCAGCGCTTCCCGCTGGGCTCGGGCAGCCGGGTGATCCTGATCGACAGTGAAGGCCACTACGCTGGCATCGTGCAGATTCCGCGCCTGTTCGGCGACGGCGTGAAGCCCGAGGACGTCGTGGGTACGTTCGCCGAGAACCGCGACGTGGCACTCGCCGCCAGCGCCGACGTGGTGAGCGTGATGCAGCGGTTCGACCAGACCCAGGCCGACGAGCTGGCGGTGGTGGCCGACGATGGCCAGGTGCTGGGCGTGGTGTCTGAAGCATTCGTGCGCAAGCGCTATGCGGAGGAACTGGACAAGCGCCAGCGCGAAATGATGGGCGAGCGTGTCGACGAGTAGATCCACGCCATGCGTGGATGATGCACCCTGCCCCTCCACGCGTGGCGTGGTTCTACTGTCACCTGCGGGAGGTAGACTGCGGCCATGCGCTTCATTGAAACCTTCCAGCCCGGCCCCTTCGCCGACACCGTGGTCAGCCTGCTGGCGGCGTTCGTGCTCGGCACCCTGATCGGCGCCGAACGCCAGTACCGGCAACGCACCGCTGGCCTGCGCACCAACGTGCTGGTGGCTGTCGGCGCTGCCGCCTTCGTTGACCTGGGCATGCGCATCGCCGGCAGCGCCGAGGCCGTGCGGGTCATTTCCTACGTCGTCTCGGGCGTCGGCTTCCTCGGCGCCGGCGTGATCATGAAGGAAGGCATGAACGTGCGCGGCCTGAACACCGCCGCGACGCTGTGGTGCTCGGCTGCCGTGGGCAGCTGCACCGGCGCGGACATGCTGGCCGAAGGGGTGCTGCTGACCGTACTGATCATCGCCGGCAATACCCTGCTGCGGCCACTGGTGAACGCGATCAATCGCATCCCGATCAACGAAGCCGCCAGCGAAGCGACCTACGAAGTGCGCCTGAGCGTGGATGCCGACGCGGTGCCGCGCGTGCGCGAGCGCCTGGTCGATGCGCTGGAAGCCGCGCAGTACCCCGTTGGCGACGTGCAACTGGTGGAGCACGCCGATGCGCCCACTGATGTGATCGCAGTGCTGGTCAGCACCGCGGTCAGCGCCGACGAACTGGACGTGGTGCTGGCGCGGATGGAACAGGTACCGGGCGTGCTGCATGCCACCTGGGAAGTCAGCACCCGCGATTGAGCGGGTGTCGGCAGTTCATCCGCGCGCTACGCGCTGCTGCGCTCGCAGCAACCTGCGGAACGAGGCGCAGCGCCGAGCATCCTCGGCGTGTGGACAGGCGGCAGCCCGCCGCAGCCGATCCTGAGCCCGCTGCAATCTGCGGATCTGCTGCTGCAGCGCATCGGCCCGGGCCAGCAATGCCGTGCGATCCAGTGCAAGCCCTGCCCCCTGCGGCATCGCTGCGCCGATCTGCTGCAGCGACAGGCCTGCCGATTGCCCCAGGCCGATCAGTGCCAGCCGTTCCAGCACCTGTTCGTGGTACTGCCGGCGCAGGCCGCGACGCCCCAGCACCTGCAACAGGCCGAGCTGCTCGTAGTAGCGCAGCGTGGAGGCCGGCACGCCACTGCGGCGGACCACCTCACCGATATCCAGTTCCTGCATCGTGCTTGACCTCAAGTGGGCTTCAAGCGCCACCATGGTCGCACTCCCCGCGCAAGGCAAGCCCATGGACGATTCACTCCCGCTCGATCAGAACACGCTCTGGAACGGCGCCGCCGGCGAGAACTGGGTCGCGCAGCAGACCCTGCTGGACGACCTGTTCCAACCGATGGCCGATGCCCTGCGCGACGAGCTGCCGGTTACCGTCACGGAACTGCTGGACGTGGGCTGCGGCACCGGCGCCAGTACGCTGAGCGCCGCCGCAGCACGCCCTGACGCCCGTTGCACGGGCGTGGACATCTCCGCACCGATGCTTGACCTGGCCCGCCAGCGCGCCGCCGCGATCGGGCGCGGGGTCGACTTCATCGTTGCCGATGCCCAGCGCCATCCCTTCGCAACGGCGCGCTACGATTGGATCCAGTCGCGCTTCGGGGTGATGTTCTTCGAGGACACGCAGGCCGCCTTCGCCAACCTGCACCGTGCCGCCCGAACGGGCGCGGGCCTGCGCTGCATCGCCTGGCGCAGCGCGCAGGAAAATCCGTTCATGACCACCGCCGAGCACGCCCTTGCAGACCAGCTGGTGCTGCCGGCGCGGGTAGCCGGTGCACCGGGGCAGTTCGCTTTCGCCGATGGCGAACGGGTGCGCCGGCTGCTGCAGCGTGCCGGATGGCAGGACGTGGACATCGCGCCGCTGGACCTGACCTGCTTCCTCAGCCGTGATGCGCTGGCCAGCTACGTCGGCCAGCTCGGACCTGTGGGTCTGGCCCTGCGTGCGTTGCCGGCCGCACGCGCCGAAGCGCTGCTGCAGCAGGCGCTGACCGCGTTCGCACCGTTCATCGACGCTGACCGTGTGCGGGTGGAAACCGCCTGCTGGATGATCCGCGCCCGCGCATAGCAACAGAAAAGGGGACGAAGGGATCAAGTCGTTCATGCCCCGGTTGTGCGGGAAACGACTTGATCCCCTCCGTCCCCTGTTTCTCTACAAGGCCTCGCCGGCATCGGCCAGGCGCGATTCGATGAGCGCGTACCACTGCTCGAGCATGTCGACCAGCATGTCCAGCTCGGCGTCGGCACGCTGCGCGCGGCCGCTGCGCAGGCACGCCTGTGCTTCCTGCAGCTGGGTGAGGAAGCCGGCAACGGTGTCGGCCTGCAGGATGAGGCCCGGCAGCCGGCGCCCGGGAATGCGCACGACCGCATGGTTGCCGAGCTGGCCGTACACGCTGAGAGTGGCTTCCGTCTTCATGGACAAGGGCAGGAATTGGGCATTCATCAGGTGCACCAGGGAAGAAACCTGCCCACCGGCAGGCGTGGAAAACGGGGGAGACGTTTCCACGTCCTGCCGGCAGGACAGGGGGGACTCGGGATGCCGGGGCACGCCCCGGCGCGGGGATTCAGTGCGATCGGGCCACGCCCGCGATCTGCACCCGGCGATTGGGCGCCAGGCAGGCGATCAGCTCGCGCCGGTTGCGCTGGTCGCACTGCACCAGCGGTTCGGCCGCACCCCGCCCTTCAGCGCTGATGCTCGCCGCGGATACGCCGCCCTGTACCAGCGCCATGCGCACCGCCTCGGCACGTCGCTGCGACAGCGTCTGGTTGTAGGCAGCGCTGCCGATGCGGTCGGTGTAGCCGACCACCTGGATCGACTGCACCTGGCTGGCCTCACGCACCTGCGCCAGTACACCCTGCACGGCCTGCTGGCCGCTGGCACTGAGTACGGCACTGTCAAAGCCGAACAGTGCATCGGCAGCCAGCCGCAGCGGCTGCTCCGGCAAGGGCGCCGGCGCCGGCGGTGGCGGCGGACGCGGCGGGTCGAGGACCGCTGCGCACGATTCAGGCTTCCAGTAGCCGCCTTGGGCGATGCCCTTGTTGTCGAAGCGCACCTGGAACTGGCAGGTGAAGTACTCCGCGCCCTGTGCGGTGCGGAAGTTGAACAGGTAGTTCCACTCGCGCACGCCCCACATGCCTTCGTTGAAGTGCGGGGTGCCGAGCAACGTGTACAGCTGGCGCTTGCTCATGCCCGGTGCGAACCGGCGCAGGTCGGCGATATCCGGATAGATGCCTTCCTTCAGCGATGCCTTGCTGGCCTCCGGGAAGGTGACGGCGGTGCTGTCGGCCGGGCCGTCGGCGGCCGGTGCGTGGCTGCGGCAGGCAACCAGCAGCCCTGCGGCCAGGATCAGGCCCAGCGTGGCGGCGACGCGGCCACTGCGAGCGATGCGATGCGGTTTCATGTCATTCCCCCTGTAGACGTTGCCCGCTGCGCCGGGCCGCGAATGCGACCCGGCGCAGGCGATCACCACTGGATGCCGGCACCGACGGCCACACCGGCCTCGCCGCGGCTGTTGGTGGAACCACTGAACTTGTAGATCCAGTGACCGCCCTCGGAGACACCGGAGATGCCCAGGGCCACGCCGGATTCGCCGTTGTAGCTGCCGGCGGCGATCGAGGCCATGTTGCGGCCGGCTTCGCTGGGCTGCGGCAGCGATGCGGTTGCCATCGCCGAGGCGATACCGGCCGAGGCGCGGTTGTCGGTCTTGCGCAGGTCGCGTTCGAAGCCGCCCATGCGCTCATCGGTGTAGGCCTTGGACCAGTCCAGGGTCTGCGCCATGCCCGACTTCAGCTGGTCGACGTTGACCGCGTCGGTACCGGCGGTGCCGGCAGCGACGTTGCGCACCGTGGTCGGGCCGCTGCTGGTGCTGCCCAGGGTCACGCTGTTGTAGTTGGTGGTGCCGTTGGTGGTGGTGTCATAGCGGATCGTGCCCTGCTGCGAAGCCTGCAGCTGGCGCACGTTGACCGCATCGGTCGCCTGCGAACCATCGGCCACGTTGACCACCTGGCGTTCGGCACCGGCTGCACCCACCGACACCGTATTGGCGCGGTTGGCGACCGAGCCTGCACCCAGCGCCACCGAGTTGTCTGCCTGCGCCTGCGAGCCGTTGCCCAATGCGGTCGAGTTGGCCCCGGCCGCAGTGGAGCCGGCACCGCCCGCGGCGGAGTTGGCGCCGGTGGCGGCCGGATCGGCCAGGTTGTTGCTGTTGTTGGCGCGGAAGCTGCCGGCAACGTTGGTGATGTTCTGGATCTTCTGGTCGGTGTAGGCCTTGGACTGGTCGATGGCGTAGTTCACGCCGTTCTTCAGCTGGCCGACGTTGGTCGCATCATGGTCGTCGGAGCCATCGGCCACGTGGGTGATCTTGCGCTCGCTGCCACTGCTGCCCACCGCCACCTCACCGGACGAGTTGCTGGCGCCGGCCTGGCCATAGGCACCGGTATAGCCGGTCTGCGCACCGACGCTGGCCACCGAACCGGCACCCAGCGCAACACTGTTGCCCGCGCTGGCATTGGCACCGTTGCCGACTGCTACGCTGCCCGCACCGGCTGCGCTGGCCTGCGGGCCGACCGCCAGTGCTTCGGCACCGGTGGCCGTGGCTGCGGCAGCCGTGGAGTTGACCGCCAGGTACGGGCTGCCGCCGCCGCTGCTGATGCGCTGGTTGAGCACCCGCAGCGAGCCGTCCACTGCAGAGAACGCAGCGGTGACGTTGCTGTAGTCGTTGCCGGTGATGGTGCCATCGGTGGCGATGGTGGAGATGTTGAAGGTCGGCGCGGTCCACAGCCCGGTGCTGCCGTTGTACACGGTGCTGCCACCGAAGTAGCTGGCCACCGTCTGGTGCGTGCTGAACAGCTGGTCGCCGGTGATGGCATCACTGCTGCCCGCCAGGATGCTGCCGGCGGCCACGTTGGTGACTTTCACCGCTGCACCGCCGGTACCGCTGAGGGTCACGGTATCGACCACGTTGCCACTCCCGTCCACGTCGTACTTCACGGCGCGCGCGTCCAGGTCATCGGTCTGCTCGGCCACATTGGCCAGCGAATTGCTGACCGCATCGAAGGCCGTGCCGACGTCGTTGTAGCTGCCCTGGCTGACCGTGCCATTGGCGGCGACGTTGTTGAGCGTGTAGGTCGGCGCGGTGACCACGCCATTGGCATCCACTGCAGCGCCGCCGCCGAGGTGGGTGGCCACCGTCTGGTTGGCCGCGAACAACTGCGCACCGTTGATTGCTTCGCTGCTGGCCGCGCTGATCTGGCCCGGGCCGAGGTTGCGCAGCGTGGTGGCGGTGCCGGACTGGCCGAGCGTCGCACTTGCGTAGTTGACGCTGCCGTCGCCGTTGAGGTCGTAGCGCAGCGCGCCCTCTTCGGAAGCCTGCAACTGACCCAGGTTGACCGCATCGGTGCTGGCGGTGCCGGCGGCGACGTTGGTGACCTGGCGTTCGGCGCCCGCGGCACCGATCGACACGCTGTTGGCCCGGTCGGCCAGGCTGCCGGCACCGACCGCGATGCTGTTGGCGGCGGTTGCGCTGGCACCGGCACCGACGGCGATCGCTTCGGCGCCGCTGGCCACGGCGTCGGCACCGGTCGAATTCACCCGCAGGTACCGGGTGCCGGTGTTGCGGATGTCGTTGATCTGCGTGTTGAGGTTGACCAGCGAACCATCCACCGCATCGAAGGCGTCGGTGACGTTGTCATACAGCCCCGGGGCCACGGCGCCACCGGTGGAGATGGTGCTGATCTCGAACAGCGGTGCGGTGAAAGTGCTGGTGAGCGGATCGAACGCTGCGCGTCCGCCGAAGAACTTTGCCATCGTGTCGTTGCTGGCGAACAGCTGCGCACCATTGACCGCCTCGCTGCTGGTGGCGTTGACCGCGCCGGCGGCCAGGTTGCCGATGGTGGTGGTGCCGGTGCCATTGCCGAGGGTGACACGGCGGTAGTCGGGGTCGCCTGCACCATCCAGGTCATAGGTGACCGCCGCCGCGCCGACCGCATCGATCTGGCTGATCGCACCCTTCAGCTGGGCCACGTTGACGGCATCGGTGTTGGCGCTGCCGGCCGCCAGGTTGGTGATCTGCCGCTCGCCACCGCCTGCGGTGCCCACCGACACTTCGCCCGCCGACACCTGTGCGGTGGTCAGGCCGTAAGCGCTGTAGCTGGCCTGCGCGCCGCGCAGTGCGGCCGAGCGATAGCCCAGCGCCACCGAGTTGGCCTGGTTGGAGGTGCTCTCTGCGCCGAGCAGGGTCTGCCCGTTGGCAGTGCCGCTGGCACTGTCGCCGACCACCACCGAGTGCCCCATGCGTGCTGCATAGTCGGCGGTGGGAACGCCGGTCGGATCGCTCGGATCATTGGCGCCCGCGCCCGGGAAGGCGACGTTGGCATCGACCTTGGGCAGTTCATGGCGGGCGTTGGCACCGATCACCACCTCCTTGGAGCCGTTGGCATAGGCGCCATCGCCCATCAGCACCTGGTAGTCCTGCGCTGCGTTGACCGCCCAGCAGGAGATGTCCGCCAGCGCGATGTCCAGGCACTTGGCCGCCCAGGCCGGCGAGTCCGTCGGCAGCAGCAGGCCGAGCAGGCCACCGGGATTGCCGTTGTTGATGTTGTAGATGTAGCTGTCGGAGGTGACGCCACCGATCAGGGTCAGGTGCGAGCTGCCACCGGTGACCGCGCCACCCAGTCCGTTGAGCGTGGTGCCGACCGGCGTTGCATTGACCACCGGCAGGCCGAGCACGTTGACCGTGGAATAGGTCTGCATGACGTTGGCGGTGCTGAGCTTCAGGTTGCCGTTGGACAGGTAACCGGTGCCGCCGAACAGGCTGGCGGTGGTCGGTCCGAGCAGTTCGGTGACACCGCCCACCAGGCCACCGGTACCGATCACCAGGCCCGCGTTCGGGTCGGCAGCGGCGGGCGCCTTCGGGCTGGTCGGCGGAATGGCCGACGGCGAGCTCAGGCCGAGGCTGCCCAGGGTATTGCCGACCAGGCCACCGACGGCGCCGGTCAGGTTGCCGACGGTGCCGTTGAGGTCACCATTGAGCAGGCTGCCGACCGCGCTGCCAACGCCGTTGAGCGCAGTGCCGACGCCGTTGAGCAGGCCGCCCAGGCCAAGCGCGCTGTTCTGCGCGGCGACGGTTGCGGTGCCGGCCAGCTTGAGATTGCGATCGGCGACGATTTCCTCGCCGTCCTTGCCCTGCACCCGTACCTTGCCTGCCACGCCGGTATCGAACGCTGCGGTGATCGCGCGGTCATCGGTGTCACCCGGCAGCTCTTCCTTGGCCGGCAGCGTGACCGCTGCGGTGGCACCGATCTGGCCCTGGCCTTCGATGTGATTGCCGGCCACGACCAGCTGCGAATCGACCTTGCCATCCACGGCCGCCTTCAAGCCGGACGGCGTTACACCCGCTGCCGCGGCAACCTGGGTGCCGGCGTCAATGCTGGCAACCGGCTTGCCGGCGACGCCGACATCGGCCTTTGCTGCCGCGTTGGCGGCCAGACCCAACGGCGCCTGTGCGGCCGGTGCGACGTTCGCCGCAAGCGCGGCATCGACACGGGTAGCGGCTGCAGTGCCAACACCGATGTTGGCGCGCACGTCGGCGCCCAGCACCGGTGCAGGCACCTGGCGCGGCGCGGCGCCGGCCGCCAGCTTGACCTGCACGGTGGCCGGCAGCACGTCGCGCACGACCGGCAATGACGTTGTGCTCAGCTGCAGGCCGACGCGTGCGTTGGCACTGATCGCCGGGTTCGCCTGGGCCTGTCGTGCAGCCGCGGCCAGCGCCACTTCGGCGTCCACCTTCACCGGCATCGGCTGGGTGTACTTGGCTGCCAGCGCCTGCAGGTCGCGCAGCGATTGATTGGCCTCTGTCGCCGCCGCAGGTCCGCTGGCCAGCACGCACAGCAGTGCCATGGCCAGGGTGCTGGGCACCAGAAGGCTGGCACGACGGTCGCGCGGTGCGGTACCACCGCTATCGCCGGTGGCCAGTTCCGAGGCCACAACCAGAGCATTGAGCTGGCGGTTCCATACACGCCGGTAGATGCGGTTCATGAGCATTTCCCCCGTAGGCGGACAACTTGAATGTCAGTGGACTTGCCGTTAGGCAGGTGACTGACATTTCGCGCCTTTCAGCGAGGGCTGAGCACTTCATTCCGGCAGGGCAATCGCGCATTCCGGCAAATCCACGGCCGGATTCGGCAGCCACATATGCAAATCCGGCAGGGAGGGCTGGCCGGGCTGCCGCCCGGCACCCGCAGAGGCGAAAACAAAAGCCAAAGCCGAAGGAACAGCCGGCTCTGGGTTTTCTGCGGGTTGGCGGGGCGGTGTGGGCTTGCAGGACACGCCGTAAACCCGTCCATGGGGGCTCGATGGCGCCATCCATGGCGCCAACGGTCCTGCAAGCCCACACCG